>JAFGDV010000045.1 GCA_016931955.1 Candidatus Altarchaeota archaeon
CCTTTCTTTAGAAAAGAAAGTGCTTCACCCCAAAGAAAGACAAAAACATCCATCAAAGCACATCACCCCAACAACCTCAACAAGATAGCCTTATGAGCATGCAACCTGTTCTCTGCCTGGTCCCATACAATAGATTCACTTCCATCGATGACTTCATCGGTTATCTCCAAGCCTCTATGAGCTGGCAGACAATGCATCACCCTGCAGTCCTCCCCAGCAACCCCTAGAATTTCTTTATTTATCTGGTAACCTTGAAAAGCCTTAAGCCTGCCCTCTTCCTCAGACTCCTGCCCCATGCTGACCCAAACATCCGTGTAGAGGAAATCAACGCCCTCAGCAGCCTCTCTGGGATCGTCTACGACCTTGACACTTGACCCGGTTTTCTCCGCTAATTTAACTGCCCTTCCGACAAACTCACCGACGGGCTCGTATCCCTTAGGCGACGCAACAGTGATGTTAACCCCAGTCATCGCACAACCCAAGAGCAGGGAATTGCATACATTGTTGCCGTCTCCGATATACGCCAGGTTAACACCCCTAAGCCTTCCCTTGACTTCATAGATCGTGTAGAGGTCTGAGATGATCTGGCAGGGGTGCTCCATATCCGACAAACCATTTATGACCGGTATCTCCGCGTTTCCTGAAAGCTCTGTTAGAGTATCATGTTCCAAAACCCTCGCAACTATGCAGTCAACGTATCTGCTCAAAACCCTTGCGCTGTCCTTGATCGTCTCCCCCCGCTCAAGCTGCGTCATAGCCTTGTTCACGACTATGACATCTCCGCCGAGCTGCAATATTGAGGTCTCAAACGATATCCTGGTCCTAGTGGAGGGCTTCTCGAACAGCATCAAAACGACCCTATCCTTGAGTCTGCTGCGATACTCCCCTGGTTTCTTCTTTATCTTCCCTGTCTCCAGGATAACGGATTCAAGCCCCTTGGGGGATAGGTCGCCGACAGAAAGCAGGTGCATTTTCTCGGATGAATATATTTGTTTGTGACTTAAATAGATAAATATGGAAGAGATAGTAGATAAAGCATACGAGGACATAAAGACTATGAAAGTGCGGGGTGCATTGGATATAGCCATCTCCGCCGCAGAAACCCTGAAGAAGGTCGTCTTTTCTGATTCAGAGGACACACAGGAACTACTTCAAAAGCTGAAGTCTTCCGGTGAGAGACTGAAGTCCGCCCGACCTACTGCGGTTTCTCTTCCAAACGCTGTTGATTATATCCTCCACTTGGCCGGAAAAAACAGTGGTCTTGGACTGAAGGACTTCAGGGGGAAATTGTCTGAAAGCATAGATGGATTTATCGAGGAACAGAATCAAGCCCTCAAAAAGATTGCTGAGATAGGCTCACATCTTGTTGAAGACCGCGATGTTATATTAACTCATTGTAACTCCGATACTGTGGATATGCTCTTGAAGAGGGCCTGGGATGACGGCAAACGGTTTGAGGTCTTCTGCACCGAGACCCGACCCAGATACCAGGGCCACATCACCGCCAGAGAGCTTTCATCTCATGGAATACCTACCACGTTGGTCGTTGACTCTGCCGTCCACCTGCTCATGAAGGAGATGAAGGTCGACAAAGTGGTGGTCGGAGCCGACACCGTCTACGCGAACGGCGACATGATAAACAAGATAGGGACCTCACAGATCGCACTCTGCGCTAAGGAGATGGACGTTGACTTCATCGTAGCCACGGAGTCCCTGAAGCTCTGCCCGCAGTCTCTCCTCGGCTCCAAGAGGGAGATAGAGTATAGGGATCCGTCTGAGATCATCTCCCCAGATAAGCTGCCCGGCGTCAAGATTCTGAACCCCGCATTCGACATAACGAATGCAGACTACATCACCGTCTTCGTAACCGAGTTCGGCGTGATACCTCCAGAAGCCGTATACCATCTTCTCAGGGAGAAATTCGGCTGGGAGCTGAAGCTCTGACGGAACTTCTCTAAGACAAACAAAAGTTCAGACCCAGAAAAGCGCTGACGTAAAAGAAAGGGAATTTCCTTCGGCAGATTCCTGTTTTCGCCAGCCTTTTCCTAAAAGGTTGCTATATATCCATCATGCCTCCGAAGATGGTGTCCATCGCGTAGCTTCCTAGCAGGAATAGGCCTACTGCTATTATTAGGAGCGCTGGCAGGTATTTGAAGCCGCTTTTGTTGTCTCCTTTGAGGATTAAGCCCATGATTATTGAGCCGAACAGCGAGGTCACTACTAGGGATATTATCGAGAAGCTGTTGATGAATCCTGGGTCCAGGCTTGTTGTTGTGAGGGATATCGGGGCTCCGGCCATTGCTTCCCCTGATGGCATTCCCTCCGAGATCATCGCCATGTTCTTTGTCAGCAGTTTAACCAGGAAAGACGACATCGCAAACAGTAGGGGTGCGCCTAAGGCTATGGCGACGAATATGAATATTACGTACATTAAAACCCCGGCGCTTATCTCTTTCTTTATCATCTCCTGGTCTCTGAGGTCGTTTGCTGTCTGGTCCAGGAGGTCGGCGAGTTTGCCGCCTGATTTGAGGCTGTTTATGATCAAGTCGATGGTCCTGTTCAGATTCTCGGATTTTATCCTCTTGGTTGTCTTCATGAGGGCGTAGGCGAAGTTTCTACCAGTCATTGTTTCTCTCCCGACCCTTCTGAGTTCGTCTGATAGTGGTCCGAACTCGGGTCTCGCTGCAAGCAGTAATGCTTTGTCTGTTGTCAGACCTGCCCTGATGTTGGATGACATGAGCTGCAGCGCATCTGGTAGGGCCTCTTCCACTGCCTTCGTCTTCGAGTCTATGGAAAAGGAAACGAATAGATAGAAGAAGAACTCCAGGGCTAGGAATGATCCCATGAAGCCGATGATGGGGTGTGTTAGCTCAAGCGCGTATGTTATGTAAGCAGAAATGCAGCTGAAGATGAAACCGAATGTGACGATAAAGCCTAAAAAGTCGTCTGCTTCGGCTTGTATGCTGGAGTAGTCTATCATCTGCTTGAAGTTCTGTCTCACCTTCTTTGGGAGGAACCTGATCGCAAATGTGTAGTACGCCATTTTGTTTCTTAGCCCATAAGGTTGGGTCTCTTTGACTTTATCACGCTCATGAACATGAACTGCATGAATGATACTCCAATCAGTAATCCCCAGAAGGTGTTTTCGTTTCCTATCATCTCCATTCCAGGGAAAGTGGATAAGACTATCATGACTGTGATTCCAAGTGAGGGGGCTATGACTGCGATCATCATGTACATCATGGCCAGTGGATTCAGCGTTGACTGGTATCTTCTTATCTCCACCAGCTGCTCCTTGGAAAGGGCTTTTATGACGTTCTCTAGGTTGTCGGCTACGTCGCTCCCTGATTTGAGGGCGTTGACGAGCTGCCATAGGGCTCTTCTGAAATAGATTGATGGGTTTCTTACGGTGAGCTCTTCAAGGCTTTCGATGACCGGCCTTCCTGCGCGTACCTTCTCTATAACCCCCTTGAATTCTTGGGATATTTCTCCGTAGTCCCCTGCTGCAATGGAAACAAAGGTGTCGAAGATGGGAACGCCTGACCTTATCTGAACCAGTATTGTCCTCAGAACGAAGAGCAGATTCCTGTCTATGTTTTTCACTCTCTTGTTCACGATCATATTTGGGTAGGATATGTTCTGAAAAAACATGAAGAAGCCTATGACGCCCCCTATCAAGGGTCCTAGTGCAACGTCCATTGGCAGTTTTGTCTCCCCCATGACTATTTCACCTTTTAGAACAGGGTTCTTCGCTCCTACGAAGATCATCAAACCTGATATCACAATGGATACTATGATGAGGGTAAACACGAAGAGGAATAAGCATATTGACATGTACTCTCTCGCATTGACTTTATACTCTGTCGCAATGCCGGACTGCTTCAGGTTCACCCCCATCTTAGGGAAGACACTGAGAAGTAGGTCTCCGAAGCTTATGAAGAACCTTGCGCCCTCTCTTATGAACCTCGACCTAAGGAATCCTATCTGCTTCCTTTTTGGCATTATAGTGAAATTATTTAACGCCGTCCAATAAAAACTTTATGGCGTCATGTCCTCACAGATCAGGGACAGTTCTTTAGGACTCGGGCAGACACAGTCAGTACATATTTGGGAGTAGACTTGTCTACAACAGCAGCTGAAGCTATTCTCAGGCCACTCCCAGCCATACCAGTGAGCATACTCACATGAAAATCCACAATCTACTGGCCCCACATCCGGAGGGGTACATTCTTCTTTAGGAGAACCTTCAACTGGCGGGAATTCGTAGCCTTCACTCACACAAAAGTCTAAGCAGTTCACAGGCACTGGATCGCAGTGATCCCCCACCCCATCAAGATCCAGATCAGATTGGAGAGGATTATATTGCATCGGACAATTATCCTCTGAGTCAGGTATTCCGTCAACGTCTTCGTCCTGTACTTTCAGGATACAACCATGTTCGTCCGACTCCGGCTTATCTGGATCGCAGACGTATTCTTCGCCGCAGTCGCAGTCTGAGCACGTGCATATCTCGCCCACTTCGCAGACTCCGTCACCGCAGACAGAACCTTCATAAATGCAACCCCTATTGTCCGCTTCCTCATCCGATGGATTGCATCTCCATCCCCCTCTGCAACTGCAGTCACCGCAGGTATCGCACTTCTCCCATGGATCACATAATCCGTCGCCACAGTAGCCTTCAGCGCATCCTCGCTCATCTGAGCCAGGATAGTTGAGAACACATGAATTCCCGGGAGTACACTCACAGTCTATGTGACAGGAATAACATTTTTCTCCTTGACTGCAGACCCCATCTCCACATGTAGTGGCTCCAGGTTCCGGCTGGGGGGGCTCTACGGTGTCAGGTATTCCTGGAATAGGCTTCTCTGATGGGATGCACACGCATGTTTCAGTGCATGTCTCATCTTCCTCGCAGCCCGTTGGCTCTGCCTTAGGATCGCATTCCTCTCCTGCGATCCCTGGCTGGCCCCAGTTAGGCGGCTGGTATATTAAGCCGTCTCCGCACCTGGGCGTTATCTTCTGGCACTTGCATTCCTTGGTGCATAATTCCTCTTCACCTACGTTGCATCCTGTTGGATTAGCCTTTGGATCGCACTCTTCTCCTCGGTTCCTATCAACCACGCCATTGCCGCAACAGCATTTTTCTGGGCATTCTGCATCATCTCCTTCGCAGTTGTTTTCAACCACCTTATCTATTTGGCCTTGTGTTGGCTTAGCGTCCGGACCTGATGTTGTGCCCATTATGTTTCTCCCATATATTTTTTTATCCTTATCGTAGTCGTCTTCCAGACCCATCATATGCCCTGCCTCATGGGCTGCATCGTTGTAGTTCGCTGGAGGATCGCTTCCAGGTATTGCTCTGCTGGTCTGCGTAGACCACCATCCATTAACTCCATTACCGCCTTTTGATATACCATACATGTAGGCGACGTATTCATTCCCTGAGGTGTCTTTGGGAAGCTGTGTCGTTACATGGACGCAGTGATGATTATCAGGTGGGGGATTACAGTCTTTGGTCTTGGTTGTTTTAACCTCGAAGTGCACTGGACACTTGCACTCCCCATAGGTTTGGTGGCTGTTTTTCCCGCCATTCCACACGTCCTCTATCTCAGTCTTCCACTTGTTTATCATATCGTCTGTAGCCTCTCCAGCGAAGGCAATACTTATTGTGATGGTTATATCGCATTCATCCCTTGAGCAGGAGGTTGCGTCTGCCCCCCCGGATGGGGGTAAGGCTCCTGGCTGCGGCTGAGTGGTTGTGGTTGAGCCGATTGGACGAACCGTAGTTGTGGTTGTGGTAGTAGTGGTTGATGTGGTCGTATTAGCCAAAGTAGTAGCGATTGTTGTCGCTACCTTATCTGCAGTCCGGCAGCAGCAGACGTAATTCAATGAACATTTATCTGAGCCGATGTTTTCCTCCCATGATGAACACACCAGCCTGCAGTCTCCTGTCGAGTATCCCTGCTCCATGCAATTTCGAGTGCACTCCATCCCCGGCTGGTTTCTATTCCACCAGCTGTTCCATTCTTCCTTGTCAAAGCCATGGTTCTGGCCTGTATAGGATGTTAGGATCACATATGCATAGTCTTTTACCTGCATCGGCGGCTCGCTTGGTTTTTTCATCCCCTCAGAGGATAATGAGTCCATCAAGACGGTTGTCCCTGATGAATCTCCGAGGGCTAATGCAAGCTGCGCCGCTGTTACCTTTATTGTAGCATCCGGATCATTGAATCTTGTCTTCAAGTATTCTGTGACTTCTTTTTTTGTCTCCTCATCTGAGCTGCGGGCTATCGCGCTCAAGGATGAGAGGGCAGCCCATCTCTCAGATTCTGTTCCTTTCTCGGCTAATTCCTTGAGTGTGGGAATCGCAGGCTTTCCCAGGTCCATGACCTCTGACACATCAAGGGTTTTTATGTCGACGCCATCAAATTCCCTTATTGAGGATAACACAGCATCCCTCACGTACTCTGTTTCCTCAGCTTCTTCCCCAGCAGGCGGTGACTGAACCTTAGGGATAAGAGAATACGCTGCTATGAATCCAAGAACTACGACAATTACTGTCAATGTAATAATTCGCTTATCCATCAGGTTAGATTATTGGATGATTTTATAATAAGACACACCCTAGGTCAACGACCTTGTCGACTTTTTCTATGATTATGCTATCAGTCGATATCGTGATCTCATTCATTTCAGTTATTTCCTTGTCGGCGCTTCTGCTTGTTTTAGCATCCCCTGAAAGCGAGTGCTCCTTAAGCTTGCGTCTTACGTAGGCTGCTAGTTCTCCGCTCTTGGATATCTGTGAGTCGAAGATGAACAGGACATTCTTTGGTTTGTATTCCTTCAATTTGTAGATTATTTTCTTCAACGCCTTTTTTGTGTCTTCGCCGAATACGTATTTTGAGAATACCCCTGAGTTGTCTCTCAAGAAGCCGTCCATACCCTCAATAATCTCTTTATCATTCAGAATTGCTTCAACGGTAATCAGAACGTTATAGCCATCAACCACAACAGTCTTTCCCTCTATCTTCTCTATTGGTATACTCCTCGACCTATGCAGCCGTATATCCTTCTCAGAGAAAACATACCTCTGCAGGAAATTCCTCCCTTTTTTATCCAGCACATAGTGGTCTACAACAAGGTTGAGGGAGGTCCTCTTGTTGTATCCTCTGTCAAGTAGATACTTCAGATCCGATGCTGCTTCTCTTGTGTTTGACATATCATGAAATGTGCCTTATGATCAGGTTTATCCCGTTTACGAAGGCTTCGACACTGGCGAGGACTATGTCGCTTCCAACACCCTGTGCAGTGATTATCTTATCCTTTGACTTCAGTTTGACCATGACCTCTACTACTGCATCCGTTCCCCCGCTTATCGAGTCCACGTGGTATTCTGCAAGCTCGAAGGGTACCTCCTTGGTCGCGTTCCTTATGGCATTTATGGCGGCGTCCACGGGACCTGTCCCAGTTGCGGATTCGATGACCTCCTTGCCGTTGAGCCTTATCTTCACGGACGCTGTGGGCGTTAACTTATTGCCTGCGACTGCAACCAGTTCGTCCACCTCTATAGCTCGTCTCACGTCTATGCCCATCACCGAGTGCGCGATCGCCTCCAAGTCCACGTTAGTTACCCTCTTGCCTTTGTCGCCCAGATACTTGACCTGATCGAATACCGCCCTGAGTTGCTCGTCATCCACTGAGATACTAAGATCCTGCAGCATCACTTTTACGGATTTCATGCCCACGTGCTTTCCTAAGACGAACCTCCTCTTGAATCCGACTGATTCGGGCTTTATGGCTTCATAGGTTTCCGGCTTCTTTAGGATGCCATCAACGTGGATTCCAGCTTCGTGAGTGAACGCATTCTCTCCGACGATGGCTTTGTTTGGCGCAACCGGAATCTCGCACAACTTCTCCACCAGCTTGGAGACACTAGCTATCTTCTGCGTGTCTATGTTGGTCTCAAAATTGTAAACCAACTTCAGCGCCATGACTACCTCTTCCAGTGACGCGTTCCCCGCCCTCTCCCCAAGACCGTTGACTGTGACATCAACCACTGAAGCGCCGGCTTTTACTGCCGCCAGCGTGTTCGCAGTAGCGAGTCCAAGGTCGTCATGGCAGTGCACTCCCAACGGAACCTTGGCCTTTTTTATCAGCTGGGAGAACATCTCTGACATCTTTTCTGGAATCATTATTCCAACGGTGTCCGCTAAAGTGAACCTGTCTATCCCATATCCATTAGCTGAGTCAATAAGCTTGGCCAGGAATTTAACGTCCGACCTGGAGCCGTCTTCGGCGCATAAATCAACTATGAGACCGTGATCCTTACAGTACTGTATTGCATCTAGGGTCTTCTCAACAAGACCATCCCTTGTGGTCCCCAGCTTGTATTTTATGTGGAGGTCTGATGTCGGCGCGACCAAGAATATAGAGTCAACATCACAGGACATGGCAGAGTCTATGTCACCTCTCAGGATCCTACAGTAGGTGGATATCTCAGCCTTCAAGCCCTCGTTTGCTATGAGCTTTATACCTTCCCGTTCACCCTCGCTGGTTATCGCCGAACCCGCTTCGATAACGTCAACACCTAAGTCGTCTAAGGCCTTCGCTATCCTCAGCTTCTCATCAGGGGTAAGCGAAACACCCGGCGTCTGCTCCCCATCCCTTAGCGTCGTATCAAATACCTTTATCTTCATTTCACTATTCAAGGATATATATCTAAGTTAACATAATTAAAATAGGGAGTAATAAATGACGACTAAGAGGTCCAAATCGCGCAAAGGCAAAAAAACCAAAGTTGGATCTGCAGACTCTTCAAGGGTGGATAGGCTAGAGGGAGAACTGAGAAAACTCGAAGAAGAGGAGAAATCACTCGAGAATAGGTTGACCGAACTCGAGGAAAAAGAGGTCGAGCTTGCAAAGACTGTAAGCGAGCTTGCGCAGGTGAAGAAGCGCAGACCTGATTTTCTGATAAACTATATGTCCTCTAAGAATAAAGGACTCGTCGCAGAGGTGAAACCCACCTCAACTGTCATGATAACAGAAGAAAGGAGGGAAAAAACAAAGGAGTTAATAGAGGACATCTCACTCTCACATCCCACCAAAAAGATCGAGGAACCTAAGACAGAAGAGAAGATAACCGAAGTGGACAGAAAACAACTTTTGGAGGCGCATATAAAGAAGGTGTTAGAGAATCAAGAGCTTAGGAAGATGAGAGAACAGGAAAAACAGGAGATACTTAACTCAAAAATACCTGTAAAAGAGCTTAAGATGAACAAGCAACAATCTGATGCAAGCCACCTCTTCCAAGCACTTATGGTGGAGGGTGTGTTGACAGTAGACGAAGCCTCAAGACTTCTTAGAACCGACAAAGACATCATAAACACGTGGGCTAAGGATCTGGAGAGCTCAGGCATCATAGAAGTGAGCAGACCACTCTATGGGTCTCCGAAACTTAAACTGAAAAGGCTTCCCGCCCAGATGAAGAAAACCCTGATCAAATAAAGCCTATCCGAACCTCTTGGATATCTCCTCTGGCTTATAAACCCCTTCCTCGGTTATGATCTTTGACACGTACTCTGTAGGGGTTATGTCGAATGCTGGATTTCTCGCCCCAGATTCCTTGGGTGCAATCCTCACCCTGCCTAACTCATTGCTGGGATCAAGCCCCCACATGTACAACACCTCGTCCTCGTCTCTCTCCTCTATTTCCACATCATCCACTGTCTTGCAATGAAAGTCGAATGTGCTCTCTGGGGCGGCTACATAGAACGGTATGCTGTTTTCACGGGCGAGAACCGCTTTTTCGTACGTTCCTATCTTGTTCACAACATCGCCATTGCTGTTAATCCTGTCGGCTCCCACGATCACGAGATCGATTTCCCCTTTTCTCATGAGATACCCTGCTGCATTGTCGACTATGATGCAGTGCTTTATATCCTCCTGCACAAGCTCCCACGCAGTCAACCTAGAACCCTGACATCTTGGCCTTGTCTCGTCTATGAAAACGAACGGATTTTTGCCATCATACTCAGCCGCCCTTATGGGGGCGAGAGCCGTTCCATGGTCCACGCAACCTAAGGCGCCAGCATTACAGTGCGTCAGTACTCTGGCAGAATCCTTGATCAGAGGTTCACCGTTTAAGCCGATCAGCCTGCATCTTCCAGCGCTTTCGTCCGCATACTTCTGCGAAGCCTTACGCAGAATTGATTGGGCCTCGTCCACGGAGCCTGCAATCCTCATCTCATCCATCATCTTCTTAACTGCGTAAAACAGGTCGTAGGCTGTGGGTCTTGTATTCTTAATCGTCTTCTCTGCTTTCTCCATATGCCTCAGGAAATCCCTGAAGTCTTTGCCCTTGAACTCCAACGCCGCCTGAGCTACCCCAAATGCTGCAGTAGCCCCTATTGCAGGAGCCCCCCTCACCACCATGTTTTTGATGGCTGCAACAGTTTCTCTATAATCCTTCGATCCATATGTCTCAAACCGATGAGGCAGTTTCGGTTGATCAATCATATACACTACTGAGCCTTCCATCCAGACCGTCCTGTAATCCCTCACTTCGGAGTTAAACTTCACCTTCATCCTCGAACCTCCTATGCACCTTCATCAGCTCATCCAATGCCTCCCCCAGATTTCTGCCAACTGAGACGCTCCCATGGTCTCGGATCAACACGTAATCTGACTTTCTAAGAGCTTCAACCACCTCCCTCGCCTGCTCCAATGTGCCGTATGATACCTTTTTCTTTGTTATCGTAATACCTAATTCACCCGCAAGCCCCTGTTTTTTAAGAACCAGCTGATCGTGTGCATGCACTACGGCGTTCACTTCAGGGAACTCCTGATAGATCATCCAGTGCATGGGTGTCTCAGAAGAAGGCTCAACTCTGCCGCAAACCTTTGCCGTGTTTGTCTTCTCATCGTAGTCAACCACCTTCACTATATCCTCCCTCATAAGTTCTTTGAATGACCTGCCCCCTGCCTTGATAAGCATTCCTTCACTCTCCCTGACACTTATGTTGCCCGCATTAGCCTCAGCCATATCCTCTGAAGCCAAAGCCCTGCTCACACGCAGAAACTCCTTCAAGGTTGATTCATCCAACCTGAGATCTCTCTCAAGAAACACGGTCCTGAACTTCCTGCCCACATACTCCTCCCCATCCATTGTTATTTATTCTCCTAAACCGATAAATAAGTCGAGCCTAAAATGGATTATAACGTGAAAGACATCAAGCTCGCAGGTGCGGGAAAACTGAAGATCGAATGGGCTGAGGAGCATATGCCCGTCCTGATGGAGATCAAGAAGGAGTTCCAGAAAACCAAACCAATGAGGAGCATACGGGTAGGGTTTGCACTGCATGTCACAAAGGAGACTGCTGTGTTGGTGAAGACCCTGATAGCCGGCGGAGCGGATGTTGCAATAGCTGGATGCAATCCCCTGTCGACTCAGGATGACGTCGCAGCCGCCCTGGCAGAAGACGGAGTAAAGGTCTACGCCTGGCGCGGCGAAACAAAAGAGGAATACTATGAGAACATAAACAGGGTATTGGACTTCAAGCCTGAGATAACGATAGATGATGGGGGAGACCTTGTCTTCACAGTACACAAGGAAAGGCAGGATCTGATAAAAGACATCCGAGGAGGATGCGAGGAAACCACTACTGGAATAATAAGGCTTAAGGCGATGGAAAAAGACGGTGCATTAAGGTATCCCGTCATGGACGTCAACGATGCGAAGACGAAGCACTTCTTTGATAACAGGTACGGCACAGGTCAGTCCACAATAGACGGCATCCTCAGAGCCACTAATGTGTTGCTTGCTGGGAAAAACTTCGTCGTCGCAGGCTACGGATTCTGCGGGAGAGGCGTTGCAACGCGTGCAAAAGGCATGGGCTCCAACGTCATAGTCGCCGAAACAGATCCTACGAGGGCGCTTGAGGCAGTGATGGATGGCTTCAGGGTGATGCCATTGAAAGAGGCCTCAAGGATAGGGGACATCTTCCTCACAGTTACGGGGAACATGGCCGTCCTGGGGAAGGAACACTTTAAGCTGATGAAGAACGGCGCAATACTTGCGAACTCCGGCCACTTTAATGTTGAGATAAACATCCCAGAGCTTGAAGGGCTTTCAATGGAGAAAAAGAGGATTAGAGAAAACGTGGAAAAATACACTTTAAAGGATGGACGACACCTTTATCTGCTGACCGAAGGCAGGCTTGTGAACCTGGCAGCCGCGGAAGGCCACCCCTCCGAGGTCATGGATATGAGCTTCGCGAACCAAGCGATGGCGGTTAAATATCTCCTGGAGAACAGGCTTGAGGCCGGCCTCTACAAGATTCCTAAGGAAGTGGATGACATGATAGCCGCCTTGAAGCTGAAGACGATGGATGTTGGAATAGACCTTCTCAGCGAGAAACAGAGGAAGTACTTGGAGAGTTGGGAGGAGGGAACATAATAACCTGTAATCACAGATATTAACGAGGAGAAAATGAGTGAAAAGATTAAGTTGATAGGAGACTATCTTGGGACGATAGAGGAGTTTGTTCCCTGTGAGGGAACCTACTCGGATGATGGAAAGATCTATGCGTCAAACATAGGTAAAGCAGTCCTCGACCAAGAAAACCACATAGCTAGGATAGAGGCTAAGATGCCTTCTGAGATGAAGGTTGGACAGGTAATCTTCGGAGACGTCATGGGTATGAGGAAGAACACCGTCACAGTTATTGCGAGAAAGATTCAAGGCATTAAGGGAGATATCGACGTGAAGACAGGCCTCTACGTCTCAAACATTGCAAAAAACTATGTGGAAAAACCCGAGGACTTTTTTGGTATAGGGGACATCATCAAAGCCAAGGTTTTGAAGATAGAGCATGGATTGATAGACATAACAACCAAGGAAGATGATTTTGGCGTAGTAAAGGCCTTCTGTAAGCGCTGCAGATACCCTTTGGAGAAGGCAGATGACCAAAATAGGTTGACCTGTCCCAGTTGCGGCCACCGCGAGAACCGCAAGCTTTCCAAGGACTTCGGTAATGTCGAAACAATCTGAAAATGGGGGTAAATCTCAAGGATATTGTACCACATGAGCCCTTGGACTTTCAGGATCTGAGGGGGAGGGTGATCGCTATCGATGCGTTAAACTCCCTCTACCAGTTTCTCTCGATCATCAGGCAACCTGACGGCACCCCTCTGATGGATTCCCATGGCAGAATAACGTCCCATCTATCAGGTCTGCTCTATAGGACAACCCGCCTTCTCGAGTACGGAATCAAGCCACTGTATGTCTTCGACGGCACACCTCCGGTCTTAAAGAAGAAGACCATCGAGGAGAGAAGAGAATCAAAGAAAAAAGCTGGGGAAGAATGGAAGAAGGCTCAAGAGGAAGGCAGACTCGAGGATGCTCGGAGATTTGCAAGCCGCACCTCTCGCTTCACTGACGAAATGTTGTCCGATTCCAAGAAACTTCTTGGTTTCATGGGTATTCCATTCATCCAAGCCCCATCCGAGGGTGAAGCTCAATGCGCTCACCTTTGCAGGAAAGATGATGCTTGGGGTGTCGGCAGCCAGGACTACGACGCCCTACTGTTCGGAGCGCCTCACCTGGTGAAGGGTCTCACATTGAGCGGCAAATTCGAATTAAGCATCGTGCACTTGGAGAATCTCTTGAAGGGCCTGGATGTCACAAGAGAGCAGCTTATCGATGTCGCAATTTTAGTGGGAACAGACTTCAATGAGGGCGTTAAGGGTATAGGCCCGAAGAAGGCACTTAAGGCAGTTAAGGAGGGCAGATTAGGTGGACTTGATCTGGACTTCGACATCGACGAGGTCAGGGAAATATTCCTCAATCCTAACACGACGGACGACTACAACATAGAATGGAGGAATCCCCTCGGGGATTCTCTGATCGAGTTCCTCTGCGAGGAGCATGAATTCTCCACTGAACGGATCGAAAAAGCCACTAGCAACCTTGAGAAATCACTGAAGGAATTCACTCAGAGAGACCTGAGCGCCTGGTTCTGAAGGTTTTTAATCAGAGCGTAAAAGAATATAACATGCAGGACGGTTTCGAGTTTTTTACGGCTATGACGGCGGGTTTTGTCGGCGGCTTCATTGTCTTCCTTAATGGTTTTCTACTCCTCTTGAAGAAGAGGCTTATCGAGAACCTGCCTGCTTCTAAGATCCGCTCCCTTGCAATGGGTTTGGTCAAGTTGTGCGGTGAGGTCGAATCTGGAACCGAACTGCTGAAGAGCCCCTTCTTCCTCAAAGACTGTATTTATTATAGATACGTTATTGAACGTCGGACTAAAGGAGGCAGATCTGAGAAGTGGGAGACCCTGAAGACTGAATCAGAGTCTGTGAGATTCCTCCTGCGGGATGAGACAGGGTCCATCCTCGTGGATCCCGCAGGAGCTGAAATTAACACAAACAAGGGCCTTGAGTGGTCTATCGGAGGAGAACACAAGCCTTCCAATCAGGAGGAGGAGTTCCTAGCCTTCCATGGCATAGAAACCAAGGATCTGTTTGGTCTTGGATACAAGATGAGGTACCGAGAATATTTTATTGAGCCAAGTGATGCATTATACATCCTGGGGACTGCTGCAGACAATCCCTCTGCCGAGGACGGGAGCTTCCAGGAGAATGTGGAGGATATCATGATCCAGAAGGGTGGGAAAAATAAGCCTTACATCATCTCAGAAAGAGAGGAGAGTGAATTCCTCAGAAGGTTGAGCAGAGAATCCAGGATACGGATAATCGGCGGAGCACTGATATCAATATTCTGCCTGATTATGTTGTTCTACTTCACGTATTATATCCCAAGTTGATGAGCTTTATTGTCGTTTGGTATATTGACCTATTGCCGATTCATAATAGTTACAACATTCATGTGATGCTGAGGAAAAACATAAAGAGGTCTTAGAAGCAGTTAAGCCCTCGACTCCGGTCTGTCTTTTCTTTTCACATGTTGCAGAGACCTTTGGATTTCCGTCACCGCCTTATAGGTTAGACCTATGATCGGTCCGGTGCCGTTGTACCTTATGAAAAAGTCTCTCGAGCTTATCTCTTCTACACTACGTCTCTCCTTTAGCCTGGGGAGAAACAGTAGGGATGCAATACCCCGCACCAGCCCGGATATGAGGAATATCACCTGCAGGCTTGAGTAGAAGATCCAAGACGAGGTTATCGTAAAAGCCAGTAAACCCCCGACCATCGATCCCATGAAGAGGGACACTCCAGCAAGAACGTTGTGGTAGGCGAAAACCCTCGTCCTGTTTTCTGGCTTTACGTTGTCGTATACGAAGTTCATCGATGAAAGGTTGAATCCAGCCCAGACGAAACCCGAAACAACCTGAGCGAATATCAGGTATATGATATCCTTAGAGAAGAGCCACAGTATGGGTACTACGACGATAGACATCCCAGAGAAGCTCAGTATCCTCCTGTTCCCAAACCTGTCGGCGAGGTTTCCCCAATGGGTCATAGCCAAGAAAGAGGTTAATGCTGCACTGGCTGTTACTATAGTGTACTCCAGGTAGGGCATCTGCAGGTCCCTTAGCATATAGACTGTAAAGAACGGAGACGCTATGTAGACGCTGAAGTTCATAAGAGCAAAGTACAGGGCGAATCTGCCATAGTTTGTCTCCTTAAGCCTTCTGAGATACTGGATGAATGAGAATTCATTTTCTTTGTCTGATTTCATCGGAGGGTCTTCGCTCTTCTTAAGGTAGTGCCATGAAACCAGCCTCGCTATGAATGCAATGGAAAAGATTAAAACGAAGCCTTGCATGATTTCTTCCTTCGGAAAAAGGCTGAGCAGAAAGCCTGCAATGAACAAGGATATGAACGCTGTTGCACCATTTATCCTGTTCCTCATACCAAAGAATCTGCCCCTGACTCCTTCACTGACGAGGTCGCCTATGAGGCTGTTCCATACAGGTACTATGAAATGGCCGAATACGAAATACAATGTCACGAGTAGGATCAACAGCAAAATCTTGTTCTCAAATAGGAGCAGGGTTATCGACATCAGCGGAAGCCACGTCAAGGCCTGCAGTAATACAAAGAGGGTTATTGTCTTCTTCCTGCTCTTTAGGTATGATGTCACCCTTGACGTGTATAGTTGAAGCAATGCTGCAATGAATTGTGGAGTGGAGACGAGCATCCCTATCTCAAGGTTTGATGCCCCCAGTTCAATAGCGAGGGGGCTGAAGTATTGTTCCCCAAAGCCGGTCATCGCAGAAAACGCTGCGCCGTCTTTTATCGAGTACTTAAGGCTTTTCCCGTTCTTATCCTTCAAAACATCCCCGTCCAAGAGCATTTTAGCTGAACCAATACTACTAATATACAGATAACGCTTTTGTTATGTAAATCTATGAAATGTCTTCATATGAACTCGAAGCCAGAATTCTGGCAGACTTGTGCATGAAATGCGGTGGCAGGTGTTGCCGCAATCATTTCATCTTTCTCTCCGAGTTAGAGTATGTTCGGCTTAAAGAATGCCTGAACTTCAGGGAAGGATCCTTTGATACTCCATATGGCAGTATGAAGGCAATCGACGCCTTACACGGTAGCTGCCCCTTTTTGGGCAGAGAAGGATGTGTCCTGGATCCAGAGAAGAGGCCCCTCATCTGCAGGCTGTTCCCTCTTAGATTCATCCTAGAGAAGAAGGGGATAGGCTTTCATCTCTCAACGCTCTGCCCCTTCAGGGATGAAGTCAGAGTGTTGAAGACTTGGCTGGCTAAGACCCGGGAAGACGCCCTAGAAGAGCTGAAACGCGGTTGGCTGAAGAAGGAGATACTATGTTATGGACACTACCTGAGGGTGAGTGAAGACAAACTATGTGAGATAGATTAACGGCCTACATAGCTTCCAGTGCTTTGATTCTCTTCTCAGCCGGCGGGTGTGTGCTGAAGAGGTTGTCGAAGAATCCCTCCCTGAAGGGGTTTGCTATATACAGCGGCGCTGAATCTGGGTTCGCCTTCGTCATCGGTATCTTGTTGGCTGAGATCTTCCGCAGGGCAGAAGCAAGCCCGGGAGGATAACGTGTAAGCAGAGCACCTGATGCGTCAGCCAAGTACTCCCTCTTACGGGAAATAGCGAACCTGACCATCTGCGCGATGATGGGTGCGATAATAGCAAACAGTATGCCTATTAGGATAATCACGGCTCCTCCTTTTCCCCCACCCCGTCTATTGCCCCTGCCATGGAGGAACATCCTGACCAATATATTACTTAGGATTCCTATCAAGCCTATCATGACCATGACGAGGGTCATATACCGTATGTCATAGTTTTTTATATGCGACAGTTCATGGGCTAAGACGCCCTCCAATTCCTGCCTATTCATTATGTCAAGCAAGCCCTTGGTCACTGCAACTGAGGAATGCCTTGGATCCCGTCCCGTCGCGAACGCGTTAGGTGAGGGATCATCTATCACATAAATCTTAGGCATCGGTATGCCTGCTGCGATGCTCAAACCCTCCACGGTGTTGTACAGGTGGGGGTATTCCTGCTTCCGAACCTCCTTTGCATGGTTTATCGCCAGAATCGCCTTATCGCCGAGGTAGTAGCTGAAGAGCATCCATATGACGGCGAAGATAAGGATCGCCCCAATTCCAATATATCCTCCCCCAAAGTATGCGCTGATTATGTAGGAGAGGATGAAGGCTATGATAAAGAATATGATGAAGAGGATGTATGACATCCTCTTGTTGCCTGAAATCTGGTCGTAGATGTTTACGCGCTCCATCTCCTAGAACCGTACCTTTGGCGCCTCCCTCTCTGTCTCCAGTTTGACCTCGAACAATTGTTCTTTATGGAAGCCGAACATTCCCGCGATAACGTTGTAGGGAATCTTCTGTATCCTGATGTTGTATTCCATCACTGAGTCGTTGTAGAATTGCCGTGAATAGGCTATCTTGTTCTCTGTTCCAGATAGCTCCTCCTGTAGCATCATGAAGTTTTGCGAAGCCTTCAGGTCGGGATAATTCTCTGCCACAGCGAACAGGCTCTTCAGTGCCCCTGAGAGCATGTTCTCTGCCTGAGCCTGGGCCTCGACGCCTGAGGCATTTATTGCAGCAGCCCTCGCTTTGGTCACATTCTCAAATACTTCCCTTTCATGCTTCGCATAGCCTTTAACCGTCTCCACCAGATTGGGGATCAAGTCATACCTCCTCTTAAGCTGCACGTCTATCTGAGCCCAGGCATTCCTGACCCTGGCTCTCAGCGTTACAAGACCGTTATATATCACAACAAATACTATTGCTATAAAAACCAATATCCCCAAAATCAACAATAAAGAATCCATTTAATCACCTCACCAAGCCTATGCTTTAATATAGACTTAGGTGAATAAATATAGAACTGAGATGGACGTCAACTGGGAGCTTGTCGGTTTAGCTGCTGCGATACTTACCTCTATGGGTTTCGTGCCGCAGATCGTCAAGGGTTTTAGGACAAAGAGGATGGATGATGTCTCCAGTGAGATGCTGCTGGTCCTCATGTTGGGGATGCTTCTCTGGTTTCTCTATGGAATGCATCTGCAGGATAGGATAATAGTCGGCGCCAACCTCTTCGGTGTTTTCTCGCTTCTCTTAACATTTGTATTGAAGAGGCGTTACTCAAAGTAGTTTAATGATGGCTGAACCTAATGGAACGTTGATGTTTTTAGCTACTGGAACGCATTTCGCCTTCATCAGTAACCCGATTCTGCCCGTAAGTTTCTCAGGATAATCCATGAGGGTTTCATAGCAGCCCATGCCTTTGGCGATTATGAAATCCGCTTCACCGAATTTTTTCAGGAACCTTGGAGTGCACTTCTCAAACCATAGGCCCAGGAAATCCCCCCGAGGGATTACCTCACATATTCTGTCTAAACCTGCTTTCTTTATCTCCTCGATGGTCGCGTCATCCTGCACCGGCCTTGAGAGGGGGCATACGCAGACCTTCGCGTACTTGGTAAGCTCCTCTATCAATACTCTGTCGAACACTATCTCGGCTGCGTTGTCTGTGACATAGAGTATCTCCTTTGACTTCCTTATCTTCTCGTAGATCCTGTCTGAGTCGTCTACTGCCAGACTTCCATTGATCACCGCAGATGTCTGCTCATCCAGCTTATCCAAGTCCACCTTATGGTCTTGGGCGCCGAATTCTATGATGTTTCCTGCGAGGGCGATCTTTAATGCAAGCTTGAACCTCTTGCTGTCGTCTTTTTCTTTGTCTACAATACCTTTCAGTTTTGGGTAGAGTTTTATCGCAGCATCAAAGCTTCTTTTCTTTAGATCCTTCATTGGGTCGCTGTTTTTTATCACGCCTTCGATGACCTTGTTTCTCTCGTAGGCTAACCCCGTCGTTGTAATGTCCTCTGATATCAATTCAGAGCAAAGCCTGCAGAGTTTCCTCAGCACTTCTCTCCTTGTTTTTTCGTCTTCTCCTTCGCAGAAAAGAAGCGCCCGCTGAAGCATGCATGGAACGCATTCAGGGTACAGTCTCATCTTATCCTATTCCGATTCAACGGTTAAATTAGGCCATATTTATAAGCCCCTTCCATATATTTATCTTACCAAGATGGAAGTCAAATTCATCCAGAAAAAAAAGAAGATCATCGAGTTGGAATTCGACGACAAGACCCTGCCGAATGCCTTGGCTGAAGCCCTGTCAGAGAATGAGGTGGATTCCTACGTCTACGAGCCACACCCACTCATAAAGGGATACCGGCTGCACGTAGAGGCTGATGACGCCATGAAGGAGCTGAAGTCTGCCGTGTCGAAGGTCGAGAAGAGGTGGGATGGATTCAGCGAGCTTCTTAGAAAAGGGCTTGTATCTGAGAAATAATCCTGATCCGACTTTTATTCTTTAAGATATATATGATATAAAGGATTTATTATAATGGTGAATTCAATGGAAGACAAACACAGGATGCTGAACCTCTTCCTGCACGACAAACCTACTCGCATCATCCTGAGCCTGAAGGATTCGGAGGGAAAATACACATCCATACTATCTAAGGAGACTGACTGCACCTACACCCATGCACTGAAGATACTCAGCCAGATGAAGGAACTCGGCATGGTCGAATTCGAAAAAAAAGGCAGGATAAAATTCGTCAAACTAACGCCTATCGGTTCTGATACCGCCCACGAGATCGAAGGCTTGGTAAGACAGCTTGAACGGCTTTCCGAGGAAAAACCAGGCGAAAAGAAATCCTCCAAAAAAACAAAAAAATAAATACCCGTATATGTAAAATTTAATAGATGCCTATGGCAATCGATAGAATATCAACTGGTATCCTTGGACTGGATAAACTGATACAAAGCGGATTTCCGAAGAGCTCCTGCGTTCTGATATCCGGGCCACCTGGAACAGGTAAAAGCATTACTGCCCTGCATTTTCTATGCGAAGGAGCGTTGAATAACGAGGTCGGGATCTATGTCAGCTTCGACGAACCGCGGGATAGCATACTGCTAAGCGGGGAAGAGCTAGGTTTTAAACTCCAGCAACTGGAAAAGGAAAACAAGATCATAATACTTGAGTATTTCACCATAGAAAGCAACCTCTACCTTGGAGAGAGGAGCAGGATAGAGGATGAGATGAAGCTTTTGGTGGAGAAGAAAAAGCGCATGGAGAAGGAGGGTAGAGCAACCAACGAGTTGGATAACAGGATAGAGATGCTCAAGGACAGGATCATAGAGATCGAAAAGGCTATCAGGGAAAGCAGATACAAGATAACGCAACATGAGCGGGAGGAGATATTCTTCAGCAGATTGAATGAGATCATTCCATTGGTTAAGGCTAAACGGTTGGTTGTTGACTCATTGTCTGCTTACATGATATACGGCGTCAGTAAGGATGCATTGCACATGTTCATCCATAGACTGCGAGACTTGGGCACCACAACCATACTTATCTCGGAGGCTGCCGAGGACATCAAGGCCTTGGAGAAGACAGCTGAGTACCTGGTTGATGGCGTCATCGAATTCCACCATACTGATGACGGGAAAGACTCCATGAACCTCAACGTCAAGAAGATGAGGTGGACTAAGCAGAAGAAAGGCAGCACGCCCTACGAGATAACCCCCTCAGGCATAGTAGTCAAGTAGCTGGCTTCTTTCTTCTCGCTGTGGAGACCAGTGAATTCCAGGCGAATGCTATCCTCTCCAGATAGTTCGTAAACGTCAATGATTCGGACAATATAAGAGAACGTCCCTTTTTTAATGCACCCTCAAGCTCTCTCTCCCTTTTTATCAGGCCAAAGCGGACCAGCTTGGGTATGACCTTGTTCTCCAATGTGGACCTCGAGTACCTCTTTTCTTTAAGGAATTCCGAGATCTCCTTTTTCGTCAACACCTCGTTCTTCAGCAGCAGGTCTATGAAGTCTGAAGCCACCTGAAAGTACCTAGGTTGATACCTCCTAGGAAAGACAAAGTCTACAACATCCTCGATACCCCAGATCACTGCCTTATCTAGGCCGCCTTTATCCCTGATCTCTTTACCGTAGTGGCGTGGGATCCACATGCTCTCATCTGCCGGTATGCCCCTCGTAGGGGGTAGCTTCGGTTCCGGGTTTCCGGGCTTCTTTTTCGCCATCTTAGTGTTTCAATGAATCGAACGCAGTTAAAAATTCGTCCACATGTTTTCTTTCGATGATTAAAGGCGGCAGAATCCTGAGGGTATTCCCTGAGTAGATAGTCAACACACCCTTTTCTATGAGATCCAAAACGGTCCTCTTCCCGTCTTCTACTTCAACCCCTACCATGAGTCCCCTCCCACGAGCCCCCATACCCCTTTTCTTCAATTCATTCAACAGGTAATCACCCATCCTGCTGGCGTTTTCCGCGAGCCTTTCTCTCACGATCACGTTGATGACGGTGTTTGCGACCTCACAAGCTAGGGGGTTGCCTATGAAGGTTCCTCCATGCTCTCCCGGCTTGAAGTCGCCGCAGTCGAAGACTGTCGCACCTATTGGAAAACCCCCACCCATGCCCTTAGCCAGGCAGATTATATCGGGTTTTATACCTGAGTGTTGGAAGGCGAACATCTCCCCTGTTCTGCCGAACCCCGTCTGGACCTCGTCGAGGATTAACAGGATGTTTTTTTCTACTGTTATCTCTCTCACTTCCTCCAGATAGCCATCGTCTGGTATTATCACACCGGCTTCGCCTTGTATCGGTTCAACGATCACGGCTGCGGTCTCTCCTGTAATCTTCTCTCTTAGAGCATCTACATCATTGTATTCTGCGAACTTGATCCCTGGAAGCAGGGGCATGAACGGTTTCCTGTATTTCTCTCCCCACGTCAGGCTTAAGGCCCCTAAAGTCCGCCCGTGGAAGGCATTCTTCATCGCAATTATCTCCTTCTTCCCTGTTGCTTTCCGCGCAAGCTTTATGGCTGTTTCAACTGCCTCAGTACCATCATTTGTTATGAACGCCTTCTCTAGGCCGGTTAACTTCACCAGCAGTTGAGCCAGCCTCAGTTGTGGAAGCGTATAATACCAGTTGGATGTATGCATGAGGAGCCCTGACTGCTTTCTTATCGTGGACACGACCTCAGGATGTGAATGACCGAGGGAGTCTACTGCTATGCCGGCGAACATGTCAAGGTATCTCCTATCCTCTACGTCATAGACGTACATCCCCTCTCCCCTGGTTATCGCGACCGGCAGCCGCGAGAACGTGTTCGCATAGTATCTTTCTTCAGTCTCCTGTATCTTTCTTAGATCCATCTTGACGCATCTCCATTACATTAAATAATTCCTCCATGTTGACGTCTGTTTCAACGCAGCCGTCTCGGAGCAAGACAACCCCCTGACTGGGGATACCCTTATTTGATAATTCAAGCATCCCCCAGTAGACTTCAACGGGACAACCTATCCCGATAGCCGCTCTTGGTTTGATCTTACCGATAATCCTTCTAACGAACCCACCGCCTGGAGCTATATACACCCCTTTATACCCAAGGCTCTCTGCTTTCTTTGTGACCTCAAATACCTTACATCTACCGCATTTAGCACACTGAGCCCCCTCTATGGAGCTGAATTTGGCCGGACACTCTAAGGATCTGAGACACTGTGGGACTATAACAACCCTGTTTCCATACGGAACCTCTGAAAATCTCTTCTTTAATAGCATGTTCCTCATCTCTACATTAACTATGTCAATCATCTTCTCGTTTCCTCCAAGGAGAGAGATGATCTTCCTTGAAGGCAGGTAGAGTGAATCCATTAGGAATAGGAGCACCTTGATTACAACGGAACCGAATTTTGAGGACACGAACCTTATAACCCCTCTGTTTTTGAATGATATGTACACGAAGACTAGACCAAGGGACAGTAGGATGGCAAAGATTATGGCTAGTACTATTGCAGCCATGCCTATGTTTGCAAGTATTTCCTGGGAGAATAGTTCCATCTTATATTATTCCCTTTAGTATATCAACGGCCTTCCTTAGGTCTTCTATTTCGGCGTCGCCGTAGCTCATCCTCAAACAGCCGTGTCCTGCTGAGCCGAAGGGGCTTCCAGGTATCACACCTACGCCCTCATCCATCAACTTATCTGCAAGTTCTATGTCGTCCGCTCCCTCGAAGAACGGGAAAACATAGAACGCCCCTGAAGGCTTCTCCATGACCGCCCTGGTTTTTTTCATTCCATCTATGAGGCAGTCCCTCCTCTTCTTTAGGATCGCTATCATCTTCATGACATCCCTTCTGGCTTCCTCCGTGAAGGCTTTTAACGCCCCGTATTGTATGAATGACACAGCGCAGGATACCGTCTGCGCCTGTATTATATCCATTTTTTCGATGATCTCCTTGTTCTGGGATGCTGCATAGGCCAGCCTCCAGCCTGTCATGGAGAACTCCTTCGAGAATCCGTTTACGGTTATAGTGTCCTCGTATATGCTGCCTGCGCTGAAGTGCTTTCCTTCATAGATGATCCGCTCATAGATCTCATCTGATAGTATGATTGACTCGTTCCTCTCCGCTATGTCCACCACCTTCCTTATCGCCTTCTCGGGGTAGACTGCCCCAGTAGGGTTATTGGGCGAGTTGATTAGTATCATCCTTGGTTTTGAGTCCTCCAACACAGCGTAGAAGTCATCGTCTGGTATGAAGCCGTTTTCTGGTTTTAGTGGGATCCATGCCGTCCTTCCCTCTGAAAGTCTCGCGATGGATTCATAGCTCACCCAGGAGGGATTTGAAATGGCCACAACATCCCCCCTCTGGATTATGCTCATGACTGCTTCGTAGATTACATGCTTCGCGCCCACACTCACGAGAACGTGTTCTTCGTCCAGGTTCTGGATCTTGTTCTCTTCTACCAGTTTCCTCGCTATCGCCTTCCGAAGCTCTGGTATTCCCTTCGTCGGCGTGTAGTGGACTTTGCCCTCGTCCAAGGCCTTCTTGGTCGCCTCCTTTATGATTGGAGGCGTGTCGAAGCCGGTCCTCCCTATGGTCAGGTTTATCATCTTCCGCTCTTTCGCAAGCCGTGAGTACTTGAAGGTTGCTGACTCATCCACTCCCTTAAGCCTAGAAGAGAACCTCATTTTGCGGGTTTTATAAATTTATCTTCTAATTAATATATTTCAGTTGATCTAGATGAATGTTGATCCTAAAATCAAGGGATGGATTCGGGACATCTGTGAAGTCATTGTAGTACTGGCTTTGATAATAATCCTGTCGAAGCTGCTGTTGGGGCCTAAGATGCTCATACCCTTGGTGGCGGTTACCTCTGAGAGCATGCTCCATACCAGCGATGACTGGCAAAGATGGCTTCTCTCGCATAACATATCAGAGGATATGATAGCATCTTTCCCCATCGGGGGTGGCTTTGCCAAGGGGGATATGATTGTGACAATAACTCCAGATGGTGGAGGAACCCTTCACGGCTTCTTTTCTGACACACGGGTTGGTGATGTCGTGATCTATGAGAGGGATAAACAGCACAGCTTCGGTGCTCCGCCCATCATCCACCGTGTCGTTGGCGTCGTCGAGGTGAAGGATTGGAGTTTATACTCGACTGAGGGCTCCCTGGACTGTCTTACCGTGGAGGGCTTCCTGCTGGAGTATATCCCCCACGTGAAGGGCTGTTCTGAGGGCGAGAGATGCTCCTACGCCCGCTTCCCGAAGAGCGGGGATTTCAGTTTTTATGTGACAAAGGGCGACAATAACCGGGAAAGTGATCAATGCAGTAACATAGCCCTCCCAGTGACTGATGCACAGCTCACTGCCCGGGGCTGGATCGTCATACCCTATCTGGGTTGGCTTAAGTTGATCCTGAACGTGTTCATCCCCCTATAGCCTTAGGTAGTTATCCCAGACCTCAGCCATCTTGGAGAGTGTTTCTGAGAACCTATCCACTAACCTTACTTCATGAGCTTTTCTACCTTTGTTGTAGACCTTTTCTATCATCCCTGAATTCTTGAGCCTCTTCAGCATGTTGTGGTATCTGCTCTGCGATATCCCCCCCCTGATGCAATAGTTCTTCCACTCTGCTGTTGTGTAGGGTGCTCCTGACCTGCTCCACTCCTTCACGTGTTCCAGGAATTCCCTGGCATCGTCTACCAGCTCTGGTTCCTTCCAGAAGAGTTGTGTTAGAAGCTCTTCTATGTTCTGAGGGCTCTCTCTGGGTACGCCTATCTTGACTTCAAAATTTTCCCTTCTGGATTTCATATTGTATATTATATACAATAATAGATTTATAAATATAATTTATCATTGCATATAACACACAATAATATAAAACATCCCTGGAATGTATCACCATTTCCATCAAGTGGCTGCATCAACAACCACACCCCAAAAAAAAGAAGACACAAGATCAGTTATTCCAAGTCAATTATTAAAGTGAGTGCATATATACACTTAAGACATGGAATCCAGTGTTGAGAAGCCAAAGCCCTTGGATGATATGAGCGCATTCCTGCGCGTACTCTTCTACCCGGCAGCCTTTTCAGTGATATTCCCAGGGAGCATCTTCGGGCTTGCTGAATTTCTGGCCTCTCCTTTCATAACAGCACTGCATGAAGTAGGCCACCTCCTATTCATCATATTTGGATTCTTCATCCAGTTTACTGGAGTGAATCTATTCAAATACCCCTCCTATAATTTTCTCGTCACAATAGGTGGTACCCTTGGACAGACCCTGGTGCCAATTGCCCTCATCCTGTACTATCTGAGGAAAAACAAGGTCTCAATTGTAAACAGTTACCTGGCGTTTTTAAGTGTCTCCCTCAAGCATGCTGGATTCTACTGCAGTACCGCAGTCAGCAATGGATCCTTTATCGGAATCAATTCTTTTTTCATACCGACCATCTTTGAAGCCCAAGAGGGTGACTGGTATATAATCCTGAGTTACCTGGGCATATTGGATCACGCCCTGGCAGTAACTGAACTACTCTACAACCTAGCCTATCTGGTGGCGTTGTTAGCCGTTACATCCATTATCCTTGATTACTTCATGCGAGCACTTAAGATCGAGTTGAGTATCATATGCCTCTATGCAATAAGCATTGCACTCTCCCTCATCATGATGGTGTTAACCCTCTTTTTCTGATTAACTCCGGAGAGTATCGTAGACGTCTTGGGCTCTGGCGTCTGTTCTGACCCCTATGGGTGAAAAGTGGGTTCTTGTCGCTTTAAATCCACAACCTTTTAGCCTCTCCATTACCTTTCCCATAGGAGCTACTATAACACCTAGTTTCCCGTAGACCTTATGGACATCATAGTAGGGCACAAACACCTGCTGCTCCGCACCAACAATAGACACAAGCCTGAGGGACTCATCCAGTGTCCTAAAATTCTCCTCTAAGAGCTGCTGTTCCAGCCTCTTGCAGAATTCAGGATCCGCGAAACAAGAGACCCAGAGGGGTCCCGCCGTTCTAAGAGGGCTTCCGCAATCACATCTAGTTTTTAACTCCTCAAGGCCTGAAAACCCGCGGTAGAGGCACCTAAAGCAGTGCTGTATATATCCCATGCTCTGCAGTGATTTATTCGCGCTCTTCCTTGACCTCTTAACCCTGACATAGACCCTCAGATAGTGCCTAGTGCAGTGCGAAAACAACGGCTGAATGCATAGGTCATACTTCAAACCAGCCCTCCCGACATAGCCAAGGAGTATCCTTAACCCGAGCTCGTTGTAGTAGTCGGTCCTCAATGGCGATGAATCATATTTTCTTCTGCAGGCTTGGGGATATGTCCCACAGAGTGCTGAGGTGTCTGTCGCTGTTACGGCCAATACGCCCTCGTTTCTTATCGACCTGACGGCGGAATCAATAAACCTTACAGGGGTCCCGAAGGGGTCTATGTCGATGGAATCGAACCTCCCCTGGCTCATTAACAGATTAGCGTCCAAGTTGGTTGCGTTAACGGCTACGGAATTCAGTTCGGCATTTTTCCTGATAGATTCAACCGCTTTGGGGTTTGAGTCATTCGCCGTGACCTGGCAGCCCACTTCATTAGCCATCCTCACACCCCTGGCTCCAGAACCAGACAAAGCATCACAGAAGTGCTCTGGTTTAGTGAGTTTAGCGACTGCGACTGAGATGTCCCTGTTAAGCTCCATCTGGGGGTTAAAGAAAACGATATTTTTCCTAGTTAATCTCTCTACAACCGGTACAATCAGCCTCGTCTTTCCCTCATTCACCCCTCTGAGATCCATTTGTCTCCGACATCTTCTTAACCATCCTTTTCTCCAGCATTATCATGTTTAAGACCTTCTGCGGTTCCTCATAGTAGCTCCTGATAAAGTTTATGAAATCGCCGAGATCTGTGATGTCCTTAGCAACAAGATACTTGAGGACCATCTCCCTCTTCCTTATCTCGTCTATTACATCCTTAGGAGTTAGACCTGCTATCTCCGACATCTTGTTTATGGTGACTGCAGGAAACCTCGAGAAATCTGTCTTCTTTGACTTAGCATTGTATCGGTAGACTGATCCAAGCTGGATCTGGCTCTCCATGATACCACCGACCTCGTCTATGTGCGTGATCATCCTCTTGCTGGTCTTGCCTTCATGGAATCTTGTTAAGACAATAATCAAGTCAAGGACAACCAGCATCCGAGGGTCAACATTCATCGGAGGGGATGTCAGCTTGAGTATGGCGTCCCTCGCACTGTCGGCATGTATGGTGCCCATCCCCGTATGACCCAGATTCATCGCGTTGATCAGGTTGAAGGCTTCTTTGCCCCTTACCTCGCCGACTACGACCCTATCAGGCCTCAACCTCAGGCTGTTTTCCACCAACTTTTCCATGTCAGCGTATTCGCTGGTGGTCGTCCTCACCCAGTCATCGCAATACTCGAGGTCCAACTCCATTGTGTCCTCTATCGAGACAAGCCGCTCATACTCTCTCACGAAGGGTATTATCGAGTTTAGCAATGTCGTCTTGCCGCAGCTTGTCCCCCCGCTTATGAGTATGTTCCTCGGCGCAAGCCCGAAGCCTTCAACGCAGACCCATATGAGGGATGCCATGTCAGCAGTCATCGTGCCATTCTTTATGAGGTCTATTATGGTAGGCGGATTCTCAAGGTACTTTCTTATTGTAACGACTGAGCTATCGAATGATACTGGCGGGAGGGTGCAGTTTATCCTGGGACCATCTGGCAGCACTGCATCGATGATTGGCTTCTTGCTGCTGAGGCCGCAGAATATCAGTATCTTCTCAATGAGCTTGTTAAGTTCATCCTTGTTCTTGAACTGGATATTTGTCTTACATTTTCCGAGGGTCCGGTGATAGATCATCACAGGCACGTCCGCCCCATTGATGAGTATCTCCTCGATGGCGTCCTCTGTTATCAGAGAATCAATGACATTATACCCAGATATATATGAGAGCATTTCATTGATTTCCTTGTCAGATATCTCCTTCTTCATGTGCTTTACCTCATCCATGAGGATTTCCTTCGCCCGTTCAGTCCTCTCCTCTCTGCTGATGCGGGAGAGGCGCGCACTGTACTTCATCAAGAACTTGTTTTCTAACTGGGATAGCAGCTCCACTTCCTGTGGAGTGAACTTCGGCAGCTTTACGTTATAGTTGGCTAGCATTTTGGGATAAATGTCTTAAATGTATTATATTAGATGGATTCACCTTAAAAATATTATACCATGAAGATTATAGTAGCCGTAACCGGGACCTCTGGGGTGATATTGGCTGGAAGGCTTCTGGATAGCCTGAAAAAACATGAGACCTTTCTCGTGGTCTCCGAGACGGCTAGGAAGGTCGCTGAATACGAGGATGTGAGCATCGAGGCCATGGAAAGACTGGCAAACCACGTCTATGCGGAGGGCGAGCTTGATGCGGACATCGCCAGCTCCTCTAATCCAGTGGATGCCATGGTGGTGATACCTTGTTCTATGAAGACCTTGTCCGCTATAGCCAACGGATTCTCCAGTAACCTGATAACGAGGTCGGCGGAAAACGTCTTGAAGACGGGCAGGAAGCTGGTTGTTGTTCCAAGGGACACCCCTCTGAGCCTTGCAGCGATCAACAACATGAGAAAGCTTAGGCTTGCCGGCGCCTTGATCGTTCCGCCGAACATGGCATACTACTTCAAGCCCAAGAAGCTGGACGACGTTACCAACTTCTTTGTCGGAAAGGTCCTGGATTCATTGGGTTTAGAGCATGATCTATATAGGAGATGGGTGGTTGAGGATGAGCCTTAGGGAATTCTTGGATGAGGTGAAACCCCTTGTCATCAATGACGAGGTTGATCCCTATCTGGAGGTGGCGAGTATTCTCCATAGAAATGAAGACTGCGTGGTTTTATTTAAGCGTGTCAAGGGTTCAAGATACTCTATTGTTGGTAACGTATGCAGCTCGCGTGAGAATTTCAGCCGAGCCATCGGCGTAGAGAACAAAAAACTGCTGGAAAAGATCAGCGAAGCCATGGAGCGGATAGGAGAAATAGACGTCATCAAAAAGGGCGCATGTCAGGAGGTGGTCGAGAAAAGCGTTGATCTCTCAGAGATCCCGATTCCGACCTATACGAGCAAGGACATGGGGCCCTACATCACCTCGGGTGTTTTTATCGTCGAAGACCCTGAATACGGGTTAAACGCAAGCTTCCATCGAGCTTCTCCAATATCACAGAACCAACTTGTTGCGAGGATCTGTCAGAGAAACCTCTTCAGGTATCTCAGGCGAGCCGGCGGCGAACTGGATGTGGCAATATGCATTGGACTACATCCCTCTGTGCTGTTGTCTGCTGCCATCTCAACGGACATAACCGTTAACGAGCTCTCAATAGCTAACAACCTGAGAAAACTGGGGCTGGTGAAGTGCAAGACCAATGACCTGCTGGTTCCTGCTGATTCAGAGATCATATTGGAGGGCCGGATAACGAAGGAAAAACACGCTGAAGGCCCATTCCCTGACATAACCCGGACCCTTGACATCATAAGGGATGAGCCCGTGATCGAGATAGACTGCGTAACCCATAGAAAGGACCCCATCTATCAGGCCCTCCTCCCCGCATCCAGGGAACACGAGCTCTTGATGGGCATGCCCCGTGAGCCCGTAATCTACAAAGAGGTGAACAAGGTCTGCTCCTGTAAGGATGTTTTATTGACCCATGGGGGTTGCTCGTGGCTTCACGGCATAGTCCAGATAGTGAAGAGATCTCCTGAAGACGGTAAAGCAGCTATCGAAGCTGCTTTAAGGGCTCACCCCAGCATGAAACACGTGGTTGTGGTAGACGAAGACATAGACATACATAATCCAGATGAGGTGGAGTGGGCTGTTGCGACAAGATTCCAAGCAGGTGAGGGCTTGATCAGAAAACATGAGCATGGAAGCAGCCTTGACCCCAGCAGTTCAGAGGATAGGATGACCTATAAGCTGGGCCTTGATGCAACCATCCCATTCAATAAACCCAGGGATAAGTTCAAAAAGATATCCATAGGCGAATAGATGGAATTAAGCAAAGAAGAGAAACTGATGTTTGAGGGTGTGAGGGGTGAAGGAGCCCGTAAGGCTATGGAGATCCTCGTCGCCTTGGCTGAGATATACAATGCTGAACGCATGATTGAGGTAAAGAGCGCACAGATAGCTGGTGTGAGTTATAGGAACCTCGGCGATGCCGGCTTGGAATTCCTTGAGGAGTGGGCTGCTCAGGGGGCTAAGGTCAGGGTTCCATCAACATTGAATCCCGCTGGCATGGATTTACGGAACTGGAGGATTCTGGGCTTTCCTGAGGGGTTCGCTGAGAAACAGTTGAGGATCATCAAAGCCTACGAAAAAATGGGTGTGGATCCAACATGTACTTGTACTCCCTACCTGGCAGGCAATCTTCCAAGGTTTGGAGACCACATCGCCTGGAGCGAGTCTTCCGCTGTTTCTTTCGCTAACTCTGTCATCGGTGCTAGAACCAACAGGGAGGGCGGTCCTTCGGCTCTCGCAGCAGCCGTCGCTGGTAGAACCCCACTCTATGGCCTCCACCTTGACGAGAACCGTCTTGCCGACTTCATCGTTGAAGTTCGCTGTCCCCTCAAATCACTCTCTGATTTCGGCGCCCTCGGCTATCTTGTAGGTAAAAAGATCAGCGGCGGTGTTCCATTCTTCAGGGGAGTCAAGAAACCTAGTACGGATCGGCTTAAGGCCTTGGGCGCCGCCATGGCCGCTTCTGGTTCTGTAGCCTTGTTTCACGTGGACGGCGTCACACCGGAAGCCCAGAAAAAGAACATGCTCTCTGAAAACGCCAAAGTCCTTGTCATCGATGACCTAAGTGGAGGCTATGATGCATTGAATTCTCAGGGAGAAGTGATCGATTTTGTGGCATTGGGCTGTCCTCACGCATCCATAGATGAGATTGAGGTGATTGCTGATCTTCTGAGGGGTAAAAGGGTTAAGTCCACGTTGTGGATTACCACCTCCTCTGCGGTGAAGGACCTCGCTGAGAAGAGGGGTCTCCTCAACATGATAGAGGAAAGCGGCGCCCATGTTGTGGCTGACACGTGCATGATCGTCGCCCCTATAGAGGAGCTCGGCTTTAAAAAGATGGCGACAAATGCTGCTAAAGCGGCTTTCTATGCGCCCTCCCACTGTAAAACCGATGTTCGATTTGGTTCGCTTGAGAAATGCATTAATGCTGCGGTAAGCGGCAGGTGGGAGTGATGGAGCTCATCGGCAGGGTGATAAAGGACGGTAGAGTGGATGGAACCGCTTTAGTATCTTCAGAACCGATTTCCTTCTTCGGCTGCGTTGATCCTGAAACAGGGGTTGTCACAGAGAAGGGCCACGTCCTTGAAGGCTTAAGCATCAGGGACTCAATCCTTGTGTTCCCGCATGGTAAGGGCTCTACTGTGGGTTCATATGCGCTCTACAGATTAAAGAAGAATGGTGTGGCGCCTAAAGCCATCATAAACCAGGAATGTGAGCCTATTGTAGCTGTGGGCGCCATAATCTCTGACATACCTTGCGTTGACAAAGTAGATATCTCGAAGATTAAGACAGGTGACAGCCTGCAGATCGAGGGTAATAAGGTCAGGATATTATAAAGTAACGATGGACGAACTAGTAATATTGAAGCTGGGCGGCTCGGTCATAACCAAAAAGAGCGACAACAAACGTGAGGTAGACCGCGTAAATCTGAGGAGGCTTTGCCAGGAGATCGCTGAAGCCATCGATGAGAAAAGATTCAGGCTCTTAGTAGTGCACGGCGCCGGCCCATTCGGCCACGTGCCCGCCCAAGAATATGGATTAGATAAGGGTTTAAGATCTGGAAAACAGTTGAAGGGTTTCTCTTTAACCCGTCAGTCGATGGAGGAACTGAACTCTTATGTAGTGGATGCCTTGCTCGAAGCCGGAATTAATGCGATCAGTTATCAGCCTTCAGCAGTAGGTGTCCTTAGTGGGGGGAAACTCATATATTTTCCAACAAAGGTGTTAGCGTATCTCTTAGAGATGGACATGGTCCCCGTTTCCTATGGGGATGTTCTCGTCGATGAAAAAACCGGCGTCGGTATCCTATCAGGAGACCATCTAGTCCCCTATCTAGCGAGGAAGCTGCATGCCAGTAGAGTGATCATAACAACTGATGTTGACGGCATCTTCGACGTGGATCCTAAGGGTGGGGGTAGCTCTGAACTGATCAAGGAGATCACTCAGAGAAACATGGCTTCACTGAGTGTCGGCAAATCTCGTGGGACTGACGTTACGGGCGGCATGAAGAGGAAGCTTGATGAACTACTCAGGCTTGCTGGAGAAGGCATCAACTCAGAGGTCATCTCTGGTGTGAAACCAGGGATCCTGAAGAGAAGCCTTCTCGGGGAAAAAAACCTGGGGACATTAATTAGGGAGTAATCGCATACTATCTAACATGACAGACGAAAGGAAGAAAGACCATCTCAGGATCTGCGTGGAAGAGGATGTTGAATCCGGTAGCACAGGCTTAGAAGATGTAAGGCTCACCCATATGGCCCTTCCGGAATTAGACTTTGATGACATCTCCATGGAGACCAGATTCTTGGGGAAAGCCCTAAAGTATCCCCTGATCCTGGAGGCTATCACTGGGGGTGTTTCTAAGGCGAAAAAGATAAACCATGACATTGCCGGTATTGCAGAGGAATTTGGCATCGGCTTTGGTGTTGGAAGCCAGAGGATGGCATTAGTAGATCCTGAACTGGCTGACACCTACAGGGTTAGGAATTTTGCCCCGGATATTTTCTTGATCGCGAACCTTGGCGCAGTTCAGCTGAACTACGGTTTTGGTCTTGATGAATGCAGGAAAGCGGTTGATATGATCGAAGCCGACGCTCTCGCATTACATATTAATCCATTGCAGGAGGCCGTTCAACCTGAGGGTGACAGAAACTTCTCCGGCCTGATCGAGAAGATCAACTCTGTTTCAGAAAAACTTGGGAAACCGGTCATAGCCAAATGCGTCGGCTCAGGCATCTCCTATGAGACCGCGAAGAGGCTCAGGATTTCTGCAATCGACGTCGGCGGCTCTGGGGGCACCTCTTGGAGCCTCATAGAAGGCCTCCGCGGTGATAGTAAGACTAAGAAGATCGGGGAAACATTCGCTGGGTGGGGGATTCCAACTGCCGAATCGATCAGGGAGGTATCCAGGCTTAATGTTCCAGTCATCGGCTCGGGCGGGATCCGCACGGGTTTGGATGCAGCCAAAGCTATTGCATTGGGTGCGGATTGTGTTGGCATCGCGTTACCCGTACTAAGGGCTTGGTCTTCTGGTGGTAAAAAAGAAGTGAGAAAATTCCTGGATCGATTCATAACGGAGTTGAGGATCGCCATGTTCCTCTCAGGTTCTAAGAATATTAAGGAACTGAGGGGGAAGATCAAAGGGTAGAATGAAAAACAGGGACTTATCAAAGCAAAGCATGATGGGGTTGGAATGATGCTTATCGGGATGATCATGCTAGTCGACAACGCAACAAAATATCTTGCAGGGGGAAAAGCAACAACAAGCGTACTAGTCATAGGCATAGTATTGATAGCTATCGGAGAAACCATATTACACAATATACACAAAAAAGACAAAACAACGATTATCAAATAAAAATGCGGTCTAGTTATTTCTTTGTATTCTTGGTCTCTGTTGTATTTTTCTGCGGCTGCGTTGACTTGGATGCGCACTTGACTGGCATCCCCGTAGTCGAACAGAATCAAACTACTGGTTGGCAGCCGGAGCCGGGTAACGGATCTAATGTCTACTTCTTCTACAGTCCCTCATGCCCTTACTGCATAAAGGAGAAGGCGTTTCTTGAGGAACTTGAGGGCAGATACCCTGATGTCAGGATAGACTACATAATAGCTTCTGAGAACTGGGATCTCTTCGCTGAGGTGTGTGAGTGTTATAACACTACTACTTCAGGCGTTCCGAGAACCTTCATAGGGGATAAGGCATTCATCGGGTTTTCATCCCAAGACTGCGACCTCAGGTTTAATGAAGCCTATAGGGCCTATATCGGCTGCCCGAACCAGATTGAGAATGCAGTAAATGAAATTTGACTTCTTTGACAGGTTCTTCGGTAAGGAGACAAGGACTGAGGAGGTTATCGACTCAATCAGGCTGCGAGCCTGGCTTGAGAAAAAGATCAGCTCAAGGAAGCATGAAGTCTTTAGTGGATCCAAGCAGCTGATAGAGGATGTTTTCCGTAACATTGAGGGGGTGCGGAACACAACCCTTGGTCTTGAAAAACTGGAATGCCATGAGGGGATGCACCGGAAAGCCCGGAAGATAATCTCCTCCTCTAAGCCGAGGTTTATCCGAGGGGTGTTGGATATTCTCTCTACTTTGGAAAAGAAGCCTCAAGGCTATGAGGAACTTATCGTGTTTAATGAGAATCTTCTAGCCGCTATTTCTTCGTTGGCTAAGTTGAGTACTGGAGAGGGCAGGTATCTTCCGATGGCCTTTGGTGAGGAAATAGATGCCATGAAGAGGGAATCCAAGAGGCTGGTTGAGAACGCTGGGGAACTGAAGAACCGAATAGGTTCCGACGTGGCCCTGCTCTCAAAGGCTATGGATTCACTGAATGAGTTTGATGGCCTTGGAGATGAACTGATGGACTTGGATTCCCAGAAGTCTGAAGTGCTGGAAAAGATCAATACATGCCTAGGTGAGGTGTCCGAGCTTGAGAATGAACTTGATTCGCTCCGTGTGGGAGAGGAGTTCAAGGAACTGGGGAAAACAGAGGGGGAACTAGAGAACGTTGGTGAGGAATTGGAGGGTATGGAATCCTTAGTCTATAACAGCCTTAACCCGTTGAAGAGGCCTTTGAGGAAGTTCAGGAAGTCCGCAGAGGTTGGGGAGTGCACTGAAATGCTTAAATTGATTGATTCCTTCCTGCAGGATCCTGTAGACTTTTTTCTCTCAGAGGATTCAGGCAGCTTAGAGAAAATGCTTTCTGGAGTCAAAGGGTTAGAATTTAGGCCGAAGGACAGGGATAAGATTCTTTCTAGGATAGAGTCTGCTTCGAGGATTGACCGAGGTGATCTGCGGGATAGGTATTCTAGGCTTTCTTCTGTAAGGGAAGAACTGAAGAAAAAGATAGCGTCTTTCTCGATTTTGGAGAAAGAGAAGAAGATTGTTGAAGACATAGAAACCGTTGAGAGGAGGATTAAGGATATGGAGGAGGAACTTCACAGGATAGACAGGAAGGGTGAGGAGGTCAAGGATAGGATATCCTCGCTCAGAGAGGAAATAGAAGATATAATCAACGAAACCAAAGACTGCAGGATAAAGATAAGATGGTAAGTCAGTTATTACTTTCCTATCTTCTTTGTCGCTTTCCTGAATAATCCTGTGAGGTTGAATGATTCTTTTCCTGAGATGAATGCTCTTCCTATGAGTTGCCTGAATGTTTTTTTCGCCATTTTGGCGTCCTGTTCTCTCTCAAGCACTGAGTCAGTGAATGAGTCGAATTTCTCCAACAAGACTTTTTTCTCGACCTTGTCTGCGTGCCTGAGTTTTTTCATCCTCTTTCTCTTTTTCTCGAAACCCTGCCTTGAAAGTTCATACAGGATCACTGCAACTGAATGTGATAGATTCAGTGTGGGATATCCTGGGCTTGCAGGGATAGAAACAAGTAGGTCGCAGAGCCCTATTTCCTCATTCAGCAGGCCTTGATCCTCTCTACCGAATACTAGCCCGATTTTGCCTTCAATGTCTGACGCCTCTGCTAGCTCAGAAGGTGACACTGGAGTCCTCAACTTGTTTTTGTCTGTCGCTATGACCGCTGATGTCGCTATCAGGAAGTCGAATTCGTCCTTCAAGGAACTGAAGTCATCAAAGACCTTTGCGTTGTCCAGTATGTCTCTGCCGTGCATTGCCATAGCCCTCGCCTCCTTCCCAAGCATGGGAGGCTCTACCAGCACAAGCTCGCTGAAGCCGAAGTTCTTCATAACCCGGGCAACCGAGCCAACATTGCCCTCATACTTCGGTTCCACCAAGATAACTGAAAAAGACGCCATCCTATATTTCGTTGACACACATGTGTGCGATCCTTGTTGGTTCAGGTAGCCTGTATCCCCTCAAGCATTTTTCAACCAAGAGCATGCTCGTATATAATGAAATCATATGTCCGGGAGAGATGAATATCGGCTTACAGCCTTTCCTGGACTTGTATGCGAAGCCCAGTATTTCTTCACTGTCGCGGAGGATGGAGAAGTCGCCTTCCTCCTCTGGTGGGGTGTATTCTCCTACGAGTTTTTTCTTCGCCACCCCGATAGTTGGCGTATCCAGTAGTACTCCAACGTGGGTTGCTATCCCCATCCGCTTGGGATGGGCTATGCCGTGTCCGTCCACCATGAGAACATCTGGTTTCTTCCTCAGCTTTTCATATGCTTCAATTATGCTTGGAGCCTCCCTGAACGCCAGCAAACCAGGTATGTAAGGAAAATCCTCTGCCACCTCGGCTGAGGCTTTCTCCTTTTCCTCCAGCTCAGGGAAACCAAGTACGACGACACAAGACCTCACTCGGTCTCTTCTGGGAAAGGATTGGTCGACTCCAGCTATTGTCTTTATCTCCTCAGGTAGATTGTCCTCTAAGACAGCCTTCTTCCTCAGCCCCTCCCGTATCTGTACGTACTTTCCTGTATCCACTGTAATACATATTTAACTGAACGCATATAATGTAATACCTTGAAATGAAACTCATTGGTGTTATCTCCGGCGAGGTGAAGCCTACGGAATTCAACATACTGCTTTCCGCAACGGATGCTGAGAAGGGCAGCTTCGTTAAGGTGAACCATGAAAGCTATGGCTGGGTTCTGGCCAGAGTCGACAACCTGAAGAGGTACCTTAACCCAAACGGGGAGGAGACGCTCCTGGCGAAGGCCTACACAATAGGCTACAAACAAGACAACCAGATTCTTTTCCCTAAGACGCCCTTCAGGCCTGAGGAGAGGGTCTACTCCGCAGACACGGAACTCATAAGGGGCGTGATAGGCTTGAAGAGATCCGGCCAGGACAGCATCTACCTAGGCCTCCTGGAGGGACATGCTATCCCCGTCTACTTGGACATAAAGAAGAGCATAGGAAAACATATGTTGATTCTCGCAAAGACCGGGGCAGGGAAAAGCTACACTGTAGCAGTAATCATCGAGGAATTGTTGAAGAATAAGATCCCATGCCTGATCGTAGACCCGCACGGGGAATACTCTTCACTGAAGTACGAAAACGACGACTATGATGCAATGCTCCAATTCGGGGTGAAGCCGAGGTCTTATGAAAGAGATGTGACAGAATACGCTGCGAACATCATAGCTAATCCTAGCGCTGAAAGACTTACCCTGAAGCCCAGGTTTTCCTTAGAGGAGTTGATAGAGATCATGCCTTTGAAGCTCAACGACAACCAGAAGTCGATCCTCTACAACGTGATGCGTCGATTGGAGAGCATGGACTACACACTCCAGGACATCATAAACCAGGTCAAGTTGGAGGAGAGCAAGACCAAGTGGAAGGTGATAAACGGCTTAGAGACCCTGAGAAATAGCGGCATCTTTGAGGGGAAACCCATACCCCCTAATAAGCTGGTGAAGGAAGGCAGGGCTTCGGTGATAAACCTGAAGGGTGTGGAGCCAAACATCCAGGAACTGATTGTGACAAAGCTGGCTAAAGACCTCTTCAATGCGTCAAAGCTTCGCGAGATTCAGCCGTTCTTTTTCTTGGTCGAGGAGGCGCACAACTTTTGCCCGGAGCGGGGTTTCGGCGATGCTTTGTCTTCGCCTATACTGAGGACGGTGGCATCTGAGGGCAGGAAATTCGACTTCTATCTCTGCGTCGTAAGCCAGAGGCCTGCAAGGGTGGATAAGAACGTCTTGTCGCAGTGTAATACTCAGATCATATTAAAGGTTACTAACCCGAATGACCTCCGCGCAATAGGTCAGTCTATTGAGGGCTTCACCCCAGGCATGGAAGACGACATAAAGCAGTTGTCTGTTGGACAGGCCCTCGTAGTTGGAGAATGCGTCGAGCAGCCGATTACCGTGAACGTGAGGGCCAGGGAGACGAAACACCACGGCGCGGCTCGGATTGAATCGGAGATGGAAACCAAGGATAAATCCATAGTGGAGAAGATAAAGCCCGTCTTCATCAGGGAGGATGATGGGGGGGAGAAGGCTAAGATGAAGATAAAGGAGGATAAGAAGCCTGAGAAGAAGAAAAGAGGGAAAAAGAAGACCAAGTTTTCACGGCTTAAGTCTCTCTTCCTTAGGGATGAATGAGTATGGATATGCTCACAAAAGCCGAGAAAAAGGGGCTTAAGAGGATATACAAGACCAGTCTTGAGGTCATCGATTCTGTGACTCTGAAGAATGGGGCCTTGATGGCTTCCCCGCCAGGAACACGATATCCCTATATGTATCCCAGAGATACGGCCCTCATCCTCCTCGCCCTCCTTGAGGAAGGCAGGTTAAATGACGTTAAGAGAATCCTCTCTTTTTTGATGACGGCTCAGAAGGAGACCGGGGAATGGGCTCAACGCTACGACGTAAGTGGTAATCCCGCATCTTATAGGCCGCCTCAGGTGGACTGTAATGGGCTTGTGCTCTACGCCATGCGTAAATACTATGACAGCACTGAGGATAAGAGGTTCCTGGAAAAACACTGGCGATCCATCACATTGGGTGTGGAGTTCATCAAGGAGCATTATCTGCCGGAGAACAGGCTGCTGTTCTCCCTTAACAGCATCCATGAGTGGCCGCCCATGGAGGCCGGCTTTGATATATGGACTAACGTGACCTGCTATGCAGGCCTCCGCGGAAGCTATAAGATGGCTCAGGTTCTCGGCAAATTGGACGAAGCTGAGAGGATGAGGAATCTTGCACGCGACCTGTGGATTGGGATAAGCAAGAAACTGATAAAGGATCACAGGTTCATAAAGGTTAGCGGGCACAGCATAATAACGGATCCAGATGTCAGCGAGATGGCGCCGTACATAACAAGATCGATAGGTGTTGACGATACCATAATGAGGAACACGGTCGACAAGATAATGAAGGTTCTCTGGGATACTGAACTTACTGGAATAAACAGATATGTTGAGAAATACGGCGAACCTGGGAGAAACAACGGAGGCTATGGACCCTATTCCATGTATACCGCGTGGGTGGCTCAGTACTACCTAGACGTTAGGGAGTATGATAAAGCGAAGGAGTGCATCAAGTGGTTCCTGAGGTACAGTAAAGACGGCCTCATACCTGAACATGTTTCTACAAGAGAACGCTTTGACCGGTGGAGGAGGCAGGCTAAAGAGGTTGGCCGATACAGGGAGCATGGCAGGAAAGAGGAAGCAGAGAAGGTGATGAATACTCCAGAATACAAGAGGAAGGGTCTTGTCTACTGGGTTCTTCCGCTGACGTGGGGTCACGCTGAATACATTAGGATGTACTCTAAGCTAGAGGAGCATCTCTAACATGACCTGATTCCAGCCCGCGGGTCCTGGAAGCTTCGACCTTTTCGCCTTTTTACCGTAATCTGCGAAGCTGCCGTCGGATTTCTTTATCAGGATGGGCACATCTACGTTGTCCAGCATGGGGAAATCGTTCTCGCTATCCCCTAAGCCGACTGTCTCGATGTCCGGATCCTTTGATCTAGATAATCCAGTTAAAGTCCTCACGGCCTTGCCTTTGTCGTTCTCGCCTAGGATGTGGTAGTATCTGCCTCCCTTCGTATGGTTCAGTCCGTGGGCTTCTATGACGTTGAGGGCTTTCTCCTTCTGCTCATCTGTTCCCTCCATCCTGAAAGGCTCATCGTATTCCCGCATCTTTGCCAGCTCTGCAGTTTTCAGAGTTAGACCTGAATCCTTTGACAGCTCTTCCACACTCATGTCTCCAAAACCCATTATCTTGCATCCGCTGGCTTTCCTTGCTCTATCAAGGACCTCCCTCAGCCCCGGGTATGGGGCTCCCAACTCTATCATCTCATATCCCTCTTTTATCTTTTCCCCGACCTTCCGGCAGAAATAGCCCTCTGGGATGAATACTGCGCCGCCATTTTCGGATATGAAGGGGTCCATTACTCCCAGTTCCTCTCGGTAGACTTCGATCTCTGCTCTGGTCTTGCTGGTGCAGAATATCAGGGGTATTTTTTTCTTTTTTATTGATTCCATGGCAGGCAGGGCCTTCTTATAGGAGTAGTCTTCGTCGATTAGTGTTCCGTCTAAGTCGGTGAATACAATGATGGGGGACATTTTATGTGAACCTGTCTATTATCTCCTCGGACAGGTCTATGTATATCCTTATATATGACAGGATCGTGTTGGATGTGAACTTGTTGACCCTGTTCTGGAGAACGGCCTTTAGTCCATGATAGCTGTAACCGATGCGAGAGTCCATCTGTTTTTTTATATCGGACCAGGGGCGAAGCAGCTTTGGTTTATTTGTCTTAGAGAGCTCATAGCCCTCTATGATGATCTTCTTGTACCTATCTATCCTATCCCTGTCCCTCCTTCTATCCCCCTCATCGTAGGTTATTGGCGGGTTTTCTTCCACTATCTTTTCGTAGACGCTGAGCATGTCATTCGCTGTTTTCTCGTATTCTTCTAAGAGCGTCTCCATGTCAGGCAGCCTGTTCTCCAGACCATACTCCCTTATCCAGTAGAACATGGCCATGGATATCTCACGAAGCATGTCGTCTGCGTGTTTCTCGCCCCCTGGCAGGTGCTGGAAGACGCCGCAGTCATATTGGGCTATCCTCTCTATGCCATAATTTTTCCACAGCTGACATAGTATTGAGATTTCGATGTCATAGCCGTTCGAGAACTGAAGCTCGTTCAGCTTTCTCCGGGTTATGGCGCATTCTCCGCTGAATGGGTAAGACAACGAATCCAGACCGTTGAATATTCCGTGCTTGGCCAATAGATTGAACATCGGGATACCAAAGAGACGAGAAACCCTGCCTCCGAGGGTGTATTTTCCATCTGTTTTATGGCGTCTCACATAGGTCGCCTTCGTGTAGAGTATGGATGACCTGTCTCCTCCGACGCCTTCGCCTGAATACCATCCCTGCAGTATCGGCCTGCAGAGTCCTTTAACGTAGTGCTTCTTGAAGGAGACTATGTCAGAGTCTATGAAGCATATTATGTCTCCATATGTTACAGGTACTGAAAACCACATATTAGCCCCCTTGCCTTGTTTCAGATTCTCGAGTTCCTCCTCGGTCAGAATCTTGTTCCTTACATAGATACTGTGCAGTTCCTGGTCGACCTGATTCAGTATCCTGAACGAGAAATCGTATCTGCCCTGCAGAGCCCTCTGCTTTCCCTCGGGCAGGGAGCGGACGAATTCCACCTCCCTTTCAAAGGTCTTCGAAGCCCTTATGGCGCAGGCCAGCAGGAACTCCATGAAATCGAAGTCTGGTTTTCCTTCTGGGGTTCTTGAGCCTTCGGCGATAACCACTTCGTCCACTACCCCGGCATCTATTAAAGAACCCAGCTCATCGATTATGTTATGCACTGTCCGATTGTATGTTTTGTCGTGTTTGTTGAATGTTGGCATCACGACTGATATCACGATCGGCCTCTTCCCTGATTCATCGACAACATAGTTCTCTAGCTTCAGCCTCTCTATCTCCTTCACCAGTATCTTCCTTTTGGAGTGCACGGCAGACATCTTATTATCTATTAGACTTCAACAAAAAAGACTCGAATAATTAAGATGAATACTTAGTATAATACATGTCTGAGTACGAAGTAGAGCTTTTCCGTGAGCAGGGTTTCGACAGGAGACGCTGTCAACTATGCAATAAATTCTTCTGGACCCTTGGGGGGAGGGAGACATGCGGTGAACCGCCCTGCGAGGAATACTCTTTCATAGGAGACCCTCCGACAAAGAAGAGCATGGACCTCTCTGAGATGCGTGAATCCTATCTCTCGTTCTTCGAGAAACACGGCCACAAGAGGGTTCCACGTTATCCTATTGTTGCGCGCTGGAGGGACGACATATTCTTCACCATCGCTTCGATATCCTGTTTTCAGCCCTGGGTATTGAATCGGACAATTGAGCCGCCTGCTAATCCTTTGGTGATTAGCCAGACCTGTCTGCGCTTTAATGACATAGACAATGTGGGGAAAACTGGGAGGCACTTAACTGAGTTTGAGATGATGGCTCACCACGCCTTCAACAGTGAAGAAAAATTTGTCTACTTCAAGGATAGGACGGTGGAATTATGCCATAAACTCCTGCTTGATTTAGGGATTAACGCTGATGAGATTCAGTACATTGAGGCGGAGTGGTCTGGTGGCGGAAACTCTGGTCCCTGCTTTGAGGTAATCGTCCGCGGAGTTGAGTTGGCAACTCTAGTCTTCATGATGTACAGGGACACGCCCTCCGGGAGGGGGGAGATGGACATGCAGGTGGTGGACACAGGCTATGGATTGGAGAGGTTTGTCTGGATCTCTCAGGGCACCCCTAACGCCTATGAAGCAATCTTCGGCGACGTACTTGTAAGGCTTAAGGGGGAGGCGGATATTCAGGCGGATGACGGTCTTATGGCGGAGTACTCCAAGCTTGCTGGTATGATGAACGTTGAATCCAATGCGGATCTCAGGGTTCTGAGGGAGAAAGTGGCTAAACGCATGCAAGTGCCCTTGAAGGAGATCATAGAGAGGATCACTCCATTAGAGCACATCTATGCTGTATGCGACCATACCAGGGCGCTCATGTTTATGTTGAATGATGGCGGCATTGTCCCATCCAATGCCAAAGCCGGATACTTTGCAAGGCTTCTCGCAAGGAAAACCCTCCGCTCCCTGGATTCCTTAGGGCTCAGTTTTCCTCTGAGTGAAATCCTTGGCATGCAGATAGACTACTCCGGGAGAGACTTTCCCGAGCTGGCTGAGAACCGGGAAGACGTCCTCAACCTAGTGGACGTGGAAGAGAAGAAATACAGGAAGACCATGGATAGGGGTAAAGGCATCGTCGGCAGGATCGATGCTGAATTGGGGGATAAAGGAGAAAATAGGATCAACACTGAGGAATTGATCCATCTCTATGACTCCCACGGCATCACCCCTGAGATCGTTGCAGAATTTTCCATGCTGAAGGTGGATATCCCAGACGACTTCTATATCCAGGTTGCTGGTAGACACGAGAAACCTGAGCGAGAAGATGGGGTTGAGGGGGTAAGGGTTCCCAGGGTCGAGCCCACAGAGCTTGGCTTCTATGAGGATGCCTACGTCAGGGAGTTTAAGGCAAATGTTCTGAGGAAATTCAATAACAACATAATCTTGGATAAGACCTACTTCTATGCAGAGGGCGGAGGCCAGGAAGCAGATCATGGATGGATTGGCCCTCTTAAAGTGGTGGATGTTCAGAAGCATGGAAACGTGGTCCTCCATGGAGTGGAGGGCGACCTGGGCAGGATAGGGGAGGGCGAGACGGTGGAGTGCAGCATAGACTGGAATAGAAGGCTTCAGTTAATGCAGCATCATACTGTGACCCATATAATAAACGGCGCCGCTAGGAGGGTCCTTGGTAACCATGCTTGGCAGGCCGGCGCCCACAAGAGCGAGGAGCTTGGAAGGCTTGATCTAACGCATCATTCTAGGATTACAGGAGAGGAGAGGGAGCAGATCGAAACCTTATCTAATAAAGTGATCGCAGAGAAGAGGCCTGTACAGATAAGCTTCATGGAGAGGGACAAGGCCGAAAAAAAATACGGCTTCAGGATCTATCAAGGCGGCGCTGTCCCTGGAGGGATCATCCGAATAGTGGACATCGTGGACTGGGATGTTGAAGCATGCGGTGGTATGCATTTCAAGAACACATCCGAGGTTGGTTATATAAGGATAACAGACATCAAGAGGATCCAGGACGGCGTCGTGAGGATAGAATACAAAGCAGGTGTAGCATTGAAAGACCATGTGGCTGGGAGGGAGAAGCTTGCTGGAGAGATCGGCTTAGAACTCTCTGAGAGGGAGCTTCAAGAAATCGCAGAGATCTTCTCGGTCCAGGTTGCACAGCTCCCCAAGACGATAGAGCGTTTCAGGGGAGAATGGATCTCGCAGAAGGAGGAGTTGGAGGGGCTTTATGTAGCACTATCAAAGCTCATAGATGAGAGAAAAGAATCCATTCATGTTTATGGGGAGATGCCTTCAGGCGAGCCGGTGCAAGCGCATAAAAAACTCTTTGATGAGTGGAAGACTCAGAGAAAGGAGATAGAGGGTCTGAAATGTAAGATCCGGGAGGCGCTTAGTAGAAGACTGGATAGGAGATTTCAGTTAGATTACGTGGAGAAAGACGGCGTGAAAATCGTCAAAGAATTGGTCTCCGGCTTGGACGTGAAGAACCTCATTGAGCTGGCTAAATCCACAACCAGGGAGAATTCCCTGCTTATTATCGCTAACACAGGGGATGGAAAAGCTAATATACTAGTCTATTCTAAGTCTATATTCAAGGCGGATGAGCTCGCTAAAAAACTATCGGAAAAACTTGGCGGCGGGGCCCACGGCGATGCTGTGATGGCTGTTGGCGGCGGCTCTTCTGAGAACGTCGAGAAAATCCTGGAAGAATTTCAACTAGGTTGATAATGGACTTCGATAGATTCAAGGACAGGTTTCAGTTGATTGATGACCGGATCATGGAATGCCTGAGCGGGGAGCCGAAGAGGCTCTATGAAGCTTCCAGGCATCTGTCGAAGGCTGGCGGTAAGAGGATCAGGCCGCTCATATGCTTGCTCTCATGTGAAGCTGTTGGTGGAAAAGCGGATGAATGCCTTGAAACTGCTGTCGCAACAGAGCTCATACATACATTCACGCTAATACACGACGACATCATGGACAACGATGAGCTTCGGAGGGGTGTTCCGTCAGTGCATCAAGTCTACGGGGAAGCTACTGCCATACTCGCCGGGGATCTGCTCTTCTCCAAGGCCTTCGAAATCAGCAACCCGAAGGCGATGAATGTCCTGGCCAAGGCTGCATCCGACATATGTGAGGGACAGCAGATGGACATATCCTTTGCTGAATCCAAGGTGGTGACTGAGGAGGAATATCTTGAGATGGTGCGTAAGAAAACCGCTGTGTTGATTCAGGCTGCCTCAGAATCTGGGGCGCTGCTGGGGGGAGGCAGCAAGGATGAGGTGAAGGGACTGTCTGTGTACGGTCTGAGCATTGGTATGGCATTTCAGATCCACGACGATGTCCTTGACCTTCTCGCAGACGAGGAAACACTTGGGAAACCCGTTGGGAGCGATGTCGTCGAGGGTAAGAGGAGCCTTATCGTGATAAAGGCGCTTGATAGCCTCAACAGGGGGGGGAGAGAAGAACTCTTAGGTATACTCGACAAGGAAACAAACACCCAGGAGGAGATTGCCCGCGCAGTGAGCTTGTTTGATGAAAGCAAGGCAATCACTTACTGCAAGAACAAGGCGAAACACTTCATAATGAGTGCAAAAAAAGCCTTAGAACAGCTACCGAAAAGCGACGCAAAGAACGATCTGATGGAGATAGCGGACTTTATTGTCCAACGAAAGAAGTGATTTATTTCCCCTCACATAGATTAATTTAAGATGAAAGCCGTAATCCCTGCCGCCGGTCTTGGAACAAGGTTTCTGCCGGCCACCAAGGCTCAACCAAAGGAGATGCTTCCATTGATTGATAAACCCGCGATTCAATTCGTAATCGAGGAGGCTGTTGAATCAGGAATAGACGACATCCTCATAATAACAGGCAGGGGTAAGCGGGCTATCGAAGACCACTTCGATAAGTCCTTCGAGTTGGAGGAGGTCTTGAAAGAGAAGAACAAGAGGGATCTTCTGAAACAGATTGAGGAGGTATCTGATCTCGCAGACATCCACTACATCAGACAGAGGGAGGCGAAGGGTCTCGGAAACGCCATATACTACGCAAAAAAACACGTAGGAAACGAACCATTCGCAGTCCTTTTAGGCGACGATGTTGTCTTCTGTGAGAAACCCTGCACAAGGCAGCTCCTAGACATCCACGAGAAGTACAAGTCAACAGTTATCGCAGTGGATCAGATTGGTAAGGACATGATACACAATTACGGGGTCATCGACTGTGAGCCTGTTGGGAACTCAATATATCGGATCAAAGACCTTGTCGAGAAACCCAAGGCAGAGGATGCCCCATCGAACCTTGGAATCATCGGCAGATACATCCTCACACCAGAGATCTTTGACGCGATCAAGAGGACTGCTACCGGGAGAGGTGGGGAGGTCCAGCTCACGGACGCCCTTAGAATCCTGAACAGGGAACAGGATATGTACGCCTACGACTTTGAGGGTGTAAGATACGATCTCGGGAACAAGCTTGACTACATAAGGGCGACGATAAGCTATTCGCTACAGAGGGAGGAATTCAGAGACAGTGTCCTCAAGTATATGAAGGAGGTTCTGAATGAGTAAGGTCGCAGTTACTGGAGGCGCAGGTTTCATAGGCTCCCACGTAGTCGACGTCTTATTGAATAGAGGCTACGAGGTCTTAGTCATCGACGACCTATCCAACGGCATAAAAGAGAACGTGAACCAGGAAGCAAGCTTCTATGAGGTAAACATCTGCGATCCCTTCCTCAGGGAGGTGCTGGGGAAGGAGGGCCCTGATGCACTCATCCACCTTGCTGCTCAATCCAGCCTGAGGAATTCAACAAAAAACCCGAGATTTGACGCCCAGACTAACATACTGGGTTCAATATGTGTCCTTGAATCATGCAAGGACCTCTGCATTGGAAAGGTCGTGTATTCTTCGTCCGTCGACGTATACGGCGAACCCCAGTATCTCCCCATCGACGAAAACCACCCCATCAGGCCGATATCCCCTTATGCAGCATCAAAGTATGCTGTGGAGAATTACCTCTACTGCTATAAGAGGAATCACGGAGTAGACTACGTCTCCCTTAGGTGCTCCAACGTTTATGGTCCGAGACAGGATTCCAACGGCGAAGCAGGATTTGTCGCCGTCTTCCTCGACGGATTCCTGAGAGACCGGAAACCGACAATAAACGGCGATGGTGGGCAGACCCGTGACTTCATATTTGTGGAGGATGCTGCGAAAGCGATGGTTCTAGCGTTGGAGAAGGAAACAAACAGTAAAATATTTAACATAGGCTCTGGTGTCGAGGTATCGATTGGGGGACTCTACAACGAGATGAAGAAGATCTTCGAACGTGATCTTTTCCCAACCTACAGCGACCCTATTGAAGGCGAAGTAAGGAGGATGTCCATCAACCCGGGTCTGGCTGAGAAGGAGCTTGACTGGAAGCCTGAGACAACACTAGAAGTGGGTCTTAGAAAGACCATCGAATGCTTCAAGGCAAAAAAGAACTGACCTTACCTCTTCACCAGGTAGTGTAGTACTACTTGGTCGCCGTATTGTAGTATTCCTTCGAGGTCTAGTTTTATTTCTTTGTCGAGTTGTTTCTCGAATAATTCGTTTCCCCTTCCCATTATCGCTGGAACCACGGTCACATAGAGTTCGTCGACGTAGCCTTCGTTCAGCATCCTCTTCACGAGGCTCCCCTCCCCCTCAAGTAGCAATGTTCGTATACCCTTGTCATAGAGGCGGTCTAATAATTCATCAAGGTTGACGGCGAACTCTCCATAGGTTATTATCTCTAAGCCCTCCAGCTTCCCCAGTTTCTCCAGTTTCCTTGGAGGGGCCTCCTTTGAGACCACCAGTATCTTTTTTCCTCTGCCTGACAGGACCCTGGCGTCCTCCCTGATCTCGGCTTTCGCGTCCACGATGATCCTGTAGGGTTCCCTCTTACCTTCAGCCATCCTAGCCTCCAGTTCCGGGTTCTCCAGGATTATCGTGTCGACGTCCACCATCATGGCGTCAACTGAGCCCCTTAGTTCGTGTACCCTGTATTTGTCAAGCCTGCTTAGAAAATCAGCCTCTACACCCGCCTGCTTTACCCTGCCGTCGAGGCTCATAGCGGAATTGAATACAACCTTTGGTCTCATCTTAGGTATTTTTGAGCTCTAATCCCATTAATATATGCTTGTTGGATTAAATAAGATGGAAGTGGAGAAAACGATCAGGGAGAGAGCCATCCAGAACAGGCTCCAGTACGGGAGAGCCGATGAGAAGGCTGTAATCGGGAAAGTGCTCTCAGAGATCCCAGAAGCAAAGAGGGATATGAGGGCACTGATCGAGAAGGTCAAGGCTATCATCTCTGAAGTGAACCAGCTTCCATTGGATGAGCTCGACGGCCACGAGCTGCGTATGGGGAAAACGGTGAAGGGCTCCAGCCTGAAGCTGCCGGGTAAGCCAGCTGCCGTAGTGATGAGGTTTGCCCCCAACCCCAATGGTCCAGCAACATTGGGCTCCGCACGCGGTATTGTTGTGAACTCTGAGCTGGCGAGGAGGTACGGGGGAGAATTCATCCTGAGGTTTGACGACACCGACCCGAAGACGAAGAAGCCGATGATGGAAGCCTACGGATGGTATCTAGAAGACTGTGAGTGGTTGGATGCGAAGCCGGATGATGTTTACTATGCATCAGATAGGATCCAACTATACTACGAACACGCAGAGAAACTGATAACTGGAGGGCATGCATATGTCTGCTTCTGTTCGAAGTCGGACTTCAAAGCCCTCCGAGACAAAAAGATGAAGTGCCCTCACAGGGACTCTCAGCCAGAGAAAAACATTGGGTTCTGGAGAAAAATGCTTGCTGGAGAATACAATGAAGGAGAATGCGTCCTTCGGATCAAGACAGACATAGAACACAAGGATCCTGCTCTACGGGATTGGGTAGGGTTCAGGATCATCCAGGAGCCTCATCCCAGGGTGGGGGACAAGTACGTTGTTTGGCCGATGCTCGACTTCGAGTCCGCGATAGAAGACCATCTCCTAGGGATAACGCACATAATACGCGGGAAGGATCTGATTGACTCAGAGCACAGGCAGAGGTTCATCTATGGATACCTTGGCTGGGAGTATCCTGTGACGATGCACTGGGGGAGGGTAAGGTTAGTGGAATTCGGGGCATTCAGCACAAGCAAGCTGAAGGAGATGATTTCTCGCGGGGAATACTCTGGATGGGATGATCCACGGGTTCCGACGATTCGGGCTTTAAGGCGGCGAGGTGTTTCCCCGGAGGCGGTCAGGAATCTCATGACCGGTCTGGGGATAAGCGAAGTCGACGTCTCCATAAGCTTAGAGAACCTCTTCGCTGAGAACCGGAAGGTGATGGATCCTAAGGCGAACAGGTACTTCTTCATCGAAGACCCTAAGGAGTTGGTCGTCAGAAACGCCCCACAGAAAGAAGTCAGGATACCATTGCATCCCAGCTTCCGCGAACGGGGTATGCGGGAATTCCAAGTCAATACAGAAGACGGGAATACGAGGCTCTTCATTTCTGCGGCGGATTCTGTGAAACTGAGGGCTGGGGATGAGGTCAGGCTGATGAATCTCTTCAATGTTAGGATTACTGGAGTGAATGATCCGATAACTGCTGACTACCTTGAAGGTGAGAACCTTAGGGTGAACAAGATTCACTGGCTGCAGGATTATCTGCCGGCTGAGGTATTAAGGCCGGAGGGTTGGGTGGGGGGCTTCTGTGAGCCCGCCTGCGGCAGCCTTGACGTCGGCGAAGTAGTGCAGTTTGAGCGTTTTGGGTTTGTTAGGCTTGACCGTAAGGCTGGATCCCTGGTTTTCTATTTTGGACACCGATGAAGCCTATACCAGCGAGGGCAGCAGCGTGTCCCTTAAACCTGGACCGAATCCCAGAACGAACAAGAGAAGCTTCATAAACCTGTAGAGGGCTTCGTCTTTTTTCCTGTCTTCCTGATACCATTTCTCGGTGTAGTATATCACAACAAGTATAAGTGCAAGCTTTACGGGCACCATGATGAACGCGTTATTGCCTGCGGTTTCTATGAGGTATATCGGCAGAAGATGCTCCTCCCCGAATCCATAGTAGTTGTATGCTATGAATGTCGCGCAGCCGTCCAAGAGGTGCGAGAATACTATGGCAAGATTCACCCTGTTCTGGAATATCTCTACCCTGAGATGTCGTGAGACTAAATGCACTAGATAGAGGATCCCAGAGGCCATGATAACCGGGTAGAGTATCCTCTCAGGATCATGCAGGTGTTGGGATAATGTGTAGGCGATTGGTAGTAGTATGAGGATGCCTAAACCCGATGAAACATACCAGTAGGGTATCCTAAAGAAGTGAGAAGAACAAAAACCAATAGCGATGGACACGAGAACAAGAACTGCTGTGAGTATGTATACCCCAGGTGTTATGTTCCACCAATGGCTTCTCTCCAGAGCCCTCACATCTACAAGAAGCCTTATGAAGATGCCAACAAACATGTAGGGTATAAGAGCATAGATGAGACCCTTGTCCAGTTTAATCCTCGGGAAAAAGTATTTCACGAGAAGCCATATACTCGCTAGGAGGATCACGATGCACAGAACGTAGTCCTCTGGAGAATAAACACCCATTCCTTCACACCACTTCATCCACTATGAATTCAAGCTGGTCGGAGAAGTCGCTGTATCGGACCCTGCCGATCAGGGTTATCTTCTGGTTGATGAGTCTATCTTTTGCCTCCTTTATGGGCATCGATTCATCCTGTGTCTCACCTATCACGTTCATAACCTCTTCAACGTCCATGTCGATGATCTTCTCCGCATTTTCTTTGAACGCTATTGCTCTTATATTCCCGCTTTCGTCTTCGATAGTGAATGAGAGTATCATGTTCAATACTGGATCGACTTCCTGGCCGCAGTGCTCGCAGAAGTGCCCAAGACCTTGGTTTTCAACCCTCTTATCGCAGTATGGGCAGGTCGTATACACCAGCCTCCTCCCTTCGTCGATTTCTACTATGCTGCCATTGATCCTTACATAACGATCCTTGTTTTCGAGGTCTATGATGTTCTTCTCCTTTATCAGCTTCTTCTCTATGTCTTTCAGTGGGGGCACCTTGAGATCTGGATTTATGTTGACGTCGCCGTATTTTCCAACATAGATTTCGGGCTCGTTGTTAAGGTTCGGCCGAGAGTATGCATTCCTTATCCTTATCGCGTCACCCTTTTTCAGCTCGTTCGCTATGTTTGACTTCTCATCCCACAAAACAACCCTGATTGAGCCGGATTTGTCTCCTATGATAATGGACGACATCATACCCTTCGAGTACGCCCTTGGCTTATAGACCTCGAGAACCCTCCCAATAGTGGACAGGTTAGACATGTCTGAGGTTATGTCGCCTATTACAATGTCTTTCTCCGACTCGATAGGGGGTAGCTTCAGCTTCTCTTCTGTCGAGATTAGCCTCCCCCTGTTTCCGAGCTGTAGTTCAAGCTCCTGGTTCAAGCCCTCACGCATGTATGCGTTCTCCAATCTGATTATGTCGCCATTAGACAGCTTGGTTTTCGCGGCATCGTCCCAGAGAACAGCCCTTATCTTCCCGGTCTCGTCTTCTGCGATAAAAGATGCCCTATATCCTACACTGCCATCCGCTCTATTGAACTCAGTCATCGGGTAGTAGGATGAAACCCTGCAGACTATGTCGACTGAATCCATGTCTTTTTTAAGGTTCTTTATCCTGATCTTTTTTGTTTTTATTTTTGGGATATCGACATCCAATTTCGGGTTTATGCTGATGTTCGTGAGCGAGGTAGCATGTAGTTCCACTTCTTTGTTGATGCCTTCCTTCCCGTAGATGTTTTTTGCGGATATGACGTCGCCTTTAGAGATATTGTTGGCTAACTCGGAATTACTATCCCATAGTATCATCCTCCTCTCGCCTGAGTCATCAAGCAGGATGAGACTTGAAAGCCTGCCTTTGCTGCCGTCTTTTCTATCAAAGGCCTTCGGGGGATATACGGCCTTAACCCTTCCCACGATGTTGAATGCCTTCTGAGCCTCTATGTCTGAGAGTTTGGTGATAACGGATTTCTCGTTGTTGAATCCTATGCCGAATTCCTTCGCCACAGCATATATTGCACCGTAGTCAGACAGGAGTCCATGGGTTGCCTCCTTTCGTTTTTCCATCATCGCCCTCACTTCCTTTTCTGACTTGCCTGACTCCTTAACGACTTTCTTGATCAGATTCTCTACTTCAGACATTTTCACTTAATCATTTGGATTAAGGGGATAAAACCTACCAACCCTCTTCATGCACATCTATCCTCCTTGTGGGTGGTGTTGGATCTTCAGCCGGGTAACCTATGGGGACTATGGCAATCGGTCTCACGCCTTCAGGTATTTCTAAGATCTCTTTCACTTTTTCTTCATCGAAGGCTCCTACCCAGCACGATCCCAGTGCGATGGAATGCGCCACAAGCAGTATGTTCTGTACCGCGATCGTCGCGTCCTGGATGCTGTAGAGGGATTCTCCCCTGGAGCCGTATTTCTTGGAGGATTTTCTCTTGTTCGCGCATGCTATGATGACCAGTGGAGCCTCTGAGATGAACCCCTGGTTTAATGCCGCTTTAGCTATTTCTTCTTTTGTCTTCTGTTCCCTGACGAGGATAAAGTCTCTAGCCTGCATATTCCCTGCAGATGGCGCCCACTTAGCAGCCTCCAATAGTTCATCTAACTTTTGTCCCTCTACGCTGCGGGAACTGAACATTCTGATAGAACGCCTACTACGGATCAGATCTAGAATATCCATAGAATAAGGATATAAAACAGAAAGATAAAAAGAGAAGGAGAGAAGAGATTATATCTCTTCCTCGGTTGCTGCCTCTGCTGCTGGCGCTTCTTCTTTCGCCGGCGCTTCTTCAGCTCCAGCTCCGCCCTTGCCTTTCATGACGAAGAAGCCTACAACCACTAATATTATCACCACGATAATTGCTATCCACAGCAACGGTAGACCGCCTCCCTCTGAAGGCTGGGTCGTTGGCGTCGTTGGCTGAGTTATTGGAGTCGTTGTCGGGGTCGTGGTTGGCGTCGTTACCCTGGTAGTCGTCACTCTGGTTGTTGTTGTCCCCTCCATGGTTGTGGTCGTAGCTGCTTGGGTCGTCGTAGTTGCTCTAGTTGTCGTAGTCGTAGTCGTGGCTGCTGCTTCACCGAATACGGATATCTCTATCTCAGCGTCATGGTAGTTCGTCTTGGCCAACTGCACCAGGTAATCTCCAGCGGCTGTTGGCTTGAACATGAAAAGCCCGTCGTCGTCGGTCAGACCGTAGGCAACCTTTTTACCCGCGAGGAATACGTCAACTTCCACGTCATCTAAGGCGTCCTCTCTTGTCTTGTCTACGACGGATACCGTCAACTGCTCGTTGATCAATGGCTCTTCTGGTGTGAATGAAACTACCATGTATCTCCTTGAGCGCCTTGATGAACCGGCTTGTATTGTCGCCGTATCAAATGTAGTCCCGCTTGACGCATTAACAGCGGTAACAGTTATTTGCCCGGCTACTGTCGCAGTTACACCGGGGAAGTTAACCCATGAATTATTTTCGTCACCCTTCCCTACCGATGTTCCCTTCATATCAACGCCCGCACCTACCAGCGTTATGTTTGTGTTGTTGGCGCCACCGACACCTGTCAACGTTATGTTTATGTCTGTCGGCGTCTGGATGTTTATCTGAGTCAGGGGAAGGGTCATCGTTACTGCAGTTGCGCCTCCTGTCAGCATTAGAATTCCAAGTACAATCAGTCCATACATAAAAAACCTTGTGGTCTTCATTTTTTAGATACCTCCATTTTTTGGTTTGTGCTTTTAGTTTTTTTCTTTATTTTAGTTCTGGGTCAGTTCTAAGCCAAGAGTCTCCTATATTAAAAATATGCTTAGTTCTTTAAAAATAGAACTAAAACGTATTGAATATTATATTGTCTATATATAAATACTTTTCGGTTTAAGTGACAACTCTTAGTGCCACTTTTCATCTCCACTACCTTGAAACACTCTCCCCGAAATCCCATCGGACCACTGCCGGAGGCAGATATTCTACATCCTTGATCCTGTACTCGAGGATGGCTTTTCCGCCGCTCTCCAATGTTCCCACATACATCATAAGCTTGGTGTCTCTTCTCTCAACCCCGGCTGTTAGGATGTCTACCTCTGCGCCCTCTGTGATCCTGTCCACTATCAAGCAGTTCTTTATCTCCTTCTTCTTTTTGTTCCAGACAGCGACCTTAACCCTCTCGTCCTCTTTCTCCTTTGTTATCTCCACATCACCCAGTCTTGAGTATGCTTGGATGACGACGAACAGGACTCCTCCGAAGAATATCAGGAGTAACGGTATCAGTAGCAGAATCCAGTTCAGGCCCTCGCCCTTCTGGGCCATGCATGCTGCATTATCTACCAGTATCCGTGTTTCTTTTCTGCCAAGTTCTTTACCGTTGATGTCATACAGTGTTGCAACTACATTAAAGTATGTTGGCGTTATATTCCCCGGCGTCTGCCACCTGAAGGGTACATCCAGTGATTCATTATCCATTATCCCAGTGTATTCCCTTTTTGTGTAGACTACTTTGTCTTTTTCGTCTCTGATCTCTAGGTCAAGCTGTCCTTCGTTGCCTGGTTTCCTGCTTATAACGTCGACCTTTATGATCGCGGTTGATCCTGGACAGTATACGGCTTCAACGTTTTCTGCTGTGACGATCTCCCCTATCCCCAGGTCGCCAGTGGATATCACTGGTTCGCCGTTTATGTAGCTTGTTGTGATGGTCTTTTTCTCCCCAGAATCCAGTTTTCCGGTTTCATAGTATAGTATCACGGCTGAGTCTCCTAGGATGGATGTTGTATTGTCTACTCTATAATCCCATGACGAGTATATGCTTTTTTTCCAGTTTGTTATCATGAATCTGTCAGGGTAGCTTTGACCGTAGAGTATTCCTGTTGCTATGAGTGTGGGTTTGTCTACCGTATTGTATGCCTTCCAGTATCTGAAGTCGAGGCCTTTTCCATAGTACTCTGATTCCTTCGACTTCAATCCGTCGCCTGGTA
>JAFGDV010000046.1 GCA_016931955.1 Candidatus Altarchaeota archaeon
TCAAACCACTCGGCAAAGACTTTATTAGCAAAACAAAAGAACTGGAAAAACTCATACATGAACTAGCAAAACAACTGATGTAAAACAATATGTTACTATCTTGTTAGAATAGTATCCGCCTTCTGGAACGTATAGGTACGTCTTCAAGGTCTACGCGTTAGATAAAATTCTTGAACTCCCAGAGGGTGCGAAGAAGTCCGAGGTCTTGAAGGCGATGCATGGACACGTTCTCGCTCAGGGAGAGCTTGTGGGACTATACAGTAGATAGGTGAGATATTAAGGGCCTAAATCCAGTAGTTATCTGCGATGGACTACTTAGGTATGTTATTTCTGCTGGGTTTGGGCTTTATCGTAGGATTGTCTGGGGCAATGATCCCCGGACCGCTGCTAATCTACACAATAAACGAGTCACTGCACAGGGGCAAGTGGACCGGCGTTATGGTTATAATAGGACACGCAATAGTTGAAGTATTAGTCTTCCTGCTATTGATGTTCGGTCTAATGGAATTGATCTCCTCCGGGATATTCCTAAAGGCTATCAGCATCATAGGCGGTTTAGCCCTCATACTGATGGCGTTACAATCCATAAAGAACATAAGATCAGAGGTAAAAATCCAGGCAACAAAGATGAAGTATGGGGTAGTCATCGGCGGGATAATATTCACGGCATTAAATCCAAGCTTTCCCATCTGGTGGGCTACAGCCGGGACAAGACTGCTCCTTGAAGGGCTTCAGGTGATGGGATTCATCGGCATGATGCTTGTCTTCCTCGGACACCTGGGCGCCGACTTCGGCTGGTTTCTCCTGGTTTCCATGACGACTTCAAAGAGCAGCAGCTTCCTCTTCGAGAAGGGATGGTACGCTAATGTGAGGGTGTTTCTGTCATTGATGTTGTTCGCGATAGGCCTGTACTTCTTCCTCAGCGGTCTATAGGTTTTAGAAATCCAAGCCCAATAGGTTACGATGAAGTCCCGTATAAAAAATCTCATAGATTCTAGCAAAGAGGTTATCTTAGACTGCTGCCTGGAGAATGGGGCTATTGTCGCTGCAAATTCCGCGAAAGACTACTATCCAAGGGAGGTGAAGAACTACTTCTCTGTGTGGCCCAGAGACGCCTCATTCACCTGTGTTGCGGCAGATGTTCTTGGTTTAAAGGGGATACAGGAAAGGTTTTTTAGATGGGTGATGAACAGGGCCGAAGGCTGGAGAGAGACCGGCCTGCTCTATGAAAAATACCACCCCAACGGATCAAAGGCGGAGGAAAGATTCCAGGCAGATCAGACAGGTAGTGTTCTATGGGCTATATGGCATCATTTCATGGGGGGAGACGCTGAGGAATTCAAGGACTTGGTGACTGAATCCGCTGACGGATTATGCAAAATCTGGGATAAAAATCATTTCACGCTGGTGACGAACGACCTTTGGGAAGAACGGCTGGCTTTCCCAGATTTACAGGAAAATTTCACTTATTCTCTGGCGGCATGCATTAGAGGCTTACTAGCGGCTAATAGCTTGTTTCCAGATAGAGAGTATGTGAAGGCTGCTGAGGAGATGCGAAAGGTTCTGTTGAATAATACAAGGGATAGAGGATTCTTCTACAGGTCATCCGGAGAGCTAAGCGATGAAAGAATCGATGCCAGCCTGATGGGTCTGCTGTGGCCCTTCGAGGTAGTGGAAGCCACGAATCCATTATTCAAGAAGACCTTGGAATTGATCGAGGAAAAACTGATAAAGGATCATGGAGTCCACAGGTATGAGCATGACGAATACGATGGATGGATGTTCCATAAAGCAGGGAGAAACAAGGGCGCTGGATTCTGGCCGCTGCTGAACCTCTGGATGAGTATCGTATTAGACAAAATGGGTGAAAAAGAGAAAGCTGCGAAATACTACCAGAAAGTGGTGGACTCTGTTGACAGATACATCCCAGAACAGATATTCAAAAACAGGATACAGAAGTCTATCTCTCCATTATGCTGGAGCCACGCCATGTTCATCTTAGCAACAAGGGAACTGGAGCTGAGTAGATGATTTCACAGGAGCTATGCGACAGGATCAACCGCGATCTAGGCGATAGAAGGTTTACCTTGATAGTATGCGACTGCAGCATAGAATACTACGGCAGATCAAGGTCGGAGATAGGGCGAGGACACCGCATGATAGTCGTGAAGCCGGATACCACCATACTCATACACAGCCTCAGCGGCTTCAAACCAGTGAATTGGATGAGCCCCCCAACGGAGACAATAGCCGAATACGAAAAAGAGCTCCTACTGCACAGCCAGCGGACAAAGAAACCATACGAGGAGATAAAGATAAGAATCCATGACGTATTAGACTACAGGGCTTACGCCAACCTGATAGATGACGGCAGACTGGATATAACACACACGGAAAAAGACTTACAGGATTACCTAGTCAGTCACCCAAAGCTGGTGCACCCGGAATTCAGGCTGAAAAAAGCCGAGTATCAGACGCCCCTAGGATTCTTCGACTTGTATGGTAAGATAGGGGATAAATACGTTGTGGTAGAATTGAAGGCTGAGAAGGCCGGACTACCTGCCGCCTTACAGGTTAAGAGGTACGTTGAATGGCTTAAGCAGCACGTTAAGCCCGTGCAGGGAATGCTGATGGCTCCAGGGATAACAGCTAACGCCCTCACAATCCTAAGAAAAGAGGGGATAGAGTTTAAGAAAATAGATGTGAGAAAGATATATATCAAACACAAAAAAAATAAAACGCTTGGGGAATGGTGTTAGATCACCGCCCCGATTTCTTCGACTGCCTTCTTCGTCTTCTCAGCAGCCCGGTCCACTTCCTCCGAGGTCTTGGCCCCAGTTATTATCATCTTACCCGACCTGAAGATCAACATAACCGTCTTCGGCTCATCAAGGGAAAAAACAAGACCTGGGAACTGTTCAGGCTCATATTCTGTATTATCGCATTCCATCGCCAATATGTCCAAGTTAACGTTAACGTCCATGTTGGCTGATGCCACGATGTTCTGCACCTTAACCTCGGGCTCCTTTTTGACGACTATGCCACCTTCAGCAAGCTTAGACTTCAGTTTCTGGACCGCGACCTTGATGTCCTCCTGAGACCTGGCGCCAGTGCAGATTATCTTGCCTGAGCTGAAGATCAACATAGCAAGCTTCGGCTCCTTTATCCGGTAAACGATCCCCGGAAACCTATCAGGATTATATTCAAGACCCTTGACCGTCTCCGAAAACTTCTTCAGGTCTATCTTCTGGTCTATAGTTATGGCAGAAACCATGTTCTCAATCTTCGCCTTAATCCCCATTTTAGTTCACTCACTTTTTATATATAGATAATATTCAACACAAGAACTAAAAAAACAGTTTTTAAACAAAAAAGATGGAAAATTCACTAATCCTAGCAGGCATCCTGCTGATCTTGCTCGGCTTTGTGGTAGTAATCACTGGCATACTCCTGAACTCAGCAGAGAAAGGAGAGACTATCAGGGGTGGCGCTGTCATCTTCATAGGCCCAATACCTGTCGCTTTAGGGACTGACAAGGGATCGATGATTGCTGTTTCAATACTGATGTTGATACTGATGATTGCTGCTTGGTTTCTGTTTTATAGGGGATAGAGGCTATATCCTCTTCAAGATATCGTCTATCTGTTTTTTATCCCATCTGAGGAAGTAGTCCTGGTTCCTCGGCAACCAGCCCTCGATTATGATACAGCCGTTATAAGGCTTCAATGCCTTGAGGAATTTCTCGAAGTCGATGTTCCCAAGCCCTATTGGTAGGTGGTCATCAATACCAGTGTTGTCGCTTATATGCACATGACTCACATAGTCCCTGAGACCCTCTGCGAAATGGTCAGGGCTCAGTCCGGTAGTGTTAGCGTGAGCGGAGTCCAGACAGACGCCAAAATGGTCTGAATCAACCAAATCGCAGATGTGGCGGATCTCCTTTATATGCACACACAATGCCTTAGGCTTAGAGGATATGTTCTCCATGCACAACCACACGCCATTATCCTCTGAAAGCCTGGCCAGCGTCTTGAAGTTACGGACCATGATTTCTATTACGTGTTCCTTTCTGTACTTCCTCGACGCCAGATAGCCAGGATGGACCACAACAATTCGAGAACCAAGATAGCTTGCGGTTTCAATGCACTCCGAGACCTGTTTTATCACCTCCTTCCTAACCCCGAGGTTCAATGTGGCAATATTAAGGTCATGGTAGGGCGCATGCAATGAAACACCTATATCCAGCGTGCTCAGTATGTCCTTTATCTCTTCCTTGGTCTGCTTGGCCTTTGGAGTACCCCAGCCCCTGAACATCGGACCCTGACAGTGTATCTCAGCGCAATCAAACTTCAGGTCATCTGCTATATGCCCTAATATGTAACCCATGTCCAGTTTCTCATAGTCCCAGAATATCTGGGTTGAAATACCGACTTCCATCTTACACCTTCAACGTCATCATGGGTTGGAGTTTAGCCACCGGCGTTCCTAGATCGTACTCCATCACCTTCTCTATCACGCTGCTGCCTCGATAATCAAAGGGCAGTTCGTGTGGATTCATGATGATCATCTCGCCGAAGCTTGACACTCCTCTCTTAACTGTTTCTGTTATCTCACTCACCTTTGAGACTGGCTTAGTGTCGCTCATTATGAAGTGATTGCCGATCCCTGTTTTAACAACCTCTATCTTAGAGTACTGCAGATTAATCTTGTAGCCTCCGCCGTGCGGGAGTATGTTGATGTTCCTCAAGCCATCCAACAACCCTACCTCCTCAGCCCTATTATAGAAGCCAGTCATCCCCAACACATCATCGGAGAGATTCTCTTTTCCCTTGAATACGTACACCGGATGATCCCACCTCAGCGCAACTGGAAAGAGGGCCTTACCCTTAGGATAGGAGCCGTCCATGGTGTCATGGCAGCCTAACCTGACCTCGTTCTTTGAAAACAATCCCTGATGGGTTAGATTCGAAACAATCTCACAATTCCCAAGAACCGCCCTGGCAAGAACCTCCCTCCTCCTCTTCGAGAACCCATTGAATTCCTCCCACCTCCGATAGTATTCTTTACCGGCCTGACCATCCAAGATCGATATCCTGCCTATGGGTGTTTCAACCCACTCACCATCGTCTATCATGCCATAGATTTGATCCTTCATCTCGGGGGAGGAGCCGTGAACTATCGCATACCAACCGTCTTTGGGCATGACATCCTCGACTTCGGGTGACACCCCAAGGGGCTTATAGAACTCAAAAAAATGGTTGCCTTTGCCGAAGTCCGGAGTCAATTTAATGCCGTCAAGATATATGTCTGAGTTTTCGACCTCCGCAGCCTTCTTGATCAGTTCCTCCTTGGAGGGCATTTCATCTAATCTCAAGAGCAGCATTCCGCAGCTGTTTGGTCTGAGTTCCGGGAAAAAGACGCCTTCATCAGGCCAGCGAATCACTGCACCGTAGCCGAACCCACTACCCCAGCGCCCCACGTTCCGGGTTATCGTCGCATCCGGTCCAAAGACACAATACACGTCTCCACTATCTAATGCATACATCATCTTTCCAAGGCCATAGCGCATGTTCTCATAGGACAACGCAGAGGACATGTCCCTTAATCCAAGCGAGAATATCCTCTGACCACTGAACTGCAGTAATTCATTCCCCGACATCCGGCTTATCTTCGTTTCCACTTTCATCTAAGATTGAGTATTATTATTTCTATCAGTATAATAATAAAAGATGTACCTGCTCATAGATGAAAAGGGAAGACACTATCTCGTGAGAGGCGACTCCGACGTGCACACAAACTATGGAGTCATCAAAGCGGACGACCTCAAGGAGGAAAACATCGGGGGAGAAATAGAAACACATACAGGCAGGAGATTCTTTCTTGTGAGACCTGATGCGCTGGATTTCATCAAGAAGGCTAAAAAGGGCCCTCAAAGCGTAACGCTGAAGGACTGCGGACTCATCATAGCTTATACTGGAGTCAGATCAGGGAGCAAGGTAGTGGACGCTGGAACAGGCTCAGGGATAACGTCCATGTTCCTCGCAAACATCGTATACCCGGAAAGGCTCACAACATATGAGGTCAGGGAAGACTTTTCAGAGATCGCGAGAGAGAACTTTAGGAAGGCGCGGATAGATAACATCGAACTGAAGATGAAGAGCATATATGATGGAATCGATGAGACAGACCTCGACCTAATCAACCTCGACCTCCCAGAGCCTTGGAGGGTCGTCGAACACGCTAGATCCTCCCTGAAGGTCGGAGGCTTTCTGGTATCGTATTCTCCAAGCATCGAACAGAGCAAGAAGTTCCACGACGAACTGGAAGGCTTCGAGTCTGAAACCGTTGAGTGTCTGGTCAGAAACTGGGATATGAAGATCGTGCGCCCTTATTCGAGGATGCTTGGACATACAGGCTTCCTCACATTCGCAAGATTGATAAAAAGATGAAAACACTCCTTGATGCGGATTACACTACACAAAATGAGAAGGCAGTAGTCCGACTGTTCTATAAAACGGAATCTGGTAGGGAAATCGAGGAAATCAGTGACTTCAAGCCGTACATATACGTGCTCCCTCGGGAACATGGGCTGGAGAGGCTGAAAAAGCGGATAGAGAAGCTAAATAGCGTGGAAAAACTGGAAACCGTGCAGATGAGGGACACAGACCATGAGATTGAAGTGTTAAAGGTTACCTTAGATCACCCAAAGAACGTCCCAGACCTTCGCCCGCAGATAAAGGAACTCGAAGAATGCAAGGAGGTCCGGGAAGCACACATACCCTTCGCGGAGAGGTACATCATTGACGCCGGGCTTGTTCCGATGGATGGCTGCGAAGCACTGGATCTAAGGATAGCGTCATTCGACATGGAGGTCTACAACCCCAGAGGAGAGCCTAAGGCTGACATAGACCCCATAATAATCATAAGCTACGCAGACAATCATGGCCTTGACAAGGTTTTCACTTATAAGACAGTTGAAGGCTTAGACCTGGATTACTTAGATGTGCTCAAAAACGAGGAAGACATAATAAAGAAGTTCATCGAAACAATAAAAGAGAGGGGGATAGACATAATCGTCACATACAATGGGGACAACTTCGACTTCCCCTACCTCAAGGAGAGGGCTGAAAAACATAAAATCCCGTTATCGCTCGGAGTAGACGACAGCCCAGTGAAGATGGAAAAACGGGGCATGAACCTCGGCGCACGAGTAAGGGGCAGACCACATATTGACATGTATCCAGTCTGCAGACAAATATTCAACCTATCAAAGTACACCTTAGAGGACGTATACCTTGAGATAACAGGCGGGGAGAAGAAGGACATACGGGTCGGGGAGATGGCAGGTATCTGGGATAATCCAACGACGGAAAAGTTCAAAGAACTCTTAGAGTATGCGATGAGCGACGCCTCCTCGACATTAGAAATCGCGTTAGATATCCTACCCCTCCACTATGAGATCTCCAGAATAACCAAGGAGTTGATCTATCAGTCATCGAGGTCAGGCTCAGGGCAGCGGGTTGAATCCCTCCTCATAAAGAAAGCGTTCGAGAAAAAAATCCTTGTGCCGAATAAGCCCTCCGACCGGGTCGTGGATGAGAGGCAGAGGACAACATATGCTGGAGGTTACGTCGTCGAGCCCAAGAAGGGCATACACGACAACATTCTTTTGTTTGACTTCAGGTCGCTTTACCCCAGCATAATCATCTCCCACAACATCGACCCATCCACCCTAGACTGTGAATGCTGCCCGGAGGACCCCTACAGGTCCCCAACAGGACACTATTTCTGCAAAAAAAAAGTGGGGCTCATACCTGAGACACTCGAAGGGCTGGTGCAGAGACGTATTGATGTAAAGAAGAGGCTGCGAGAGGAAAAAGACCCGAAGAGGGGGAGGTTTCTTGAAGTAGAACAGCAGGCCCTTAAGGTGTTGGCTAATTCAATGTACGGTTACTTCGGCTTCCCGAGGGCGAGATGGTACTCCAAGGAATGTGCTGAATCCATCGCCGCCTTGGGTAGAAAATACATACATCAAACAATAGAGACCGTCCCCAACTTCGGGTTTGAAGTGATTTACGGGGATACTGACTCAGTGTACATGATAGATAAAAGCGAATCTAAGCGAAAGGATATACTCAAACACTCCAAGAGCTTTCTGGATAGGATCAACTCCGAGCTCCCGGAGGCCATGGAGCTCGAGTTCGAGGGTTTCTATCCCCGAGGGATATTCATAACAAAGAAGAGGTACGCCCTCATAGACGAAAAAGACATGCTAATAGTCAAGGGGCTTGAGACCAGGAGGAGGGATTGGGCGAATATTGCAAAATACACACAGGAGAAGGTCTTAAATGCCCTGTTAAAGGACAAGGACCCCAACAAGGCTGCGAAGATCGTAAAAGACGTCGTCCAAGAGATAAAGAAGGGCAAGATGCCCCTAGAGGAGCTTACAATAAACACGCAGATAACCCGGGGCATGGGAGAATACAAGACAGAGGGTCCTCACATCCAAGCCGCTAAGAAGGCTATAAAGAAGGGATTAGAATTCAAGCAGGGCAGCATCGTAACCTACGTCATCACAAAAAAAGGTGCAAGCATAAGCGACAAAGCACAGGTCATAGACTTCGTCGAAGAAGGCGACTATGACGCAGACTACTATGTAAACAACCAGGTTCTGCCCGCAGTCCTAAGGCTTCTTGAGGCGCTCGGTTACTCAGAAGATGAGCTGAAGGGCTTAGGCAGACAAACAACACTCAGCTAACCAATCTCAATGCTAACTGAACTGCTCTATCAGCTTCTGCAGTATGCAACTTCTCCTTGATCCCCATCTCGTTGAGTTTTTCTTCAATAGAGTCGGCTAAACCACCCGAACCCTTGACTACAATAACTGGTTTTCTGTAGCTTAATGCCAGACCAATCTCCGAAAGTGTCCCAGACCTCCCGTTTATCGCTATGATCACATCGGAGCAGGAGACTACAAGGGCATTTCTCGCAAGCCCCATACCAGTCGTTATCGGAACATCCACATAAGGGTTTGCGTCTTTTTTGTCAGATGAAGGCAGAATCCCCACGGTTATTCCTCCAGCCTTTTTAGCCCCACTGCAAGCAGCCTCCATAACACCTCCGCGTCCGCCGCATATGAGCAGAGAGCCTGACCTCCCTATATCCCCCCCAATCCTCTCAGAAATCTTCTGGATATTCTGCGGAATATCCCCATCACAACCTATAACACCTATCCTGGTTTTCATCAAATAATCAGATACTTTCTAATGCAGATAATTTGGCTTCAAATTCTTCTTCGAGATGAGAGCTGTCAGCCATCATCTTCTTTAACTTCTCTGAGAGCTCCTTCCTCTTTTGGGTGACTACCCCCATCCTCTCCCGGACCTCGGCCTGCTTTCTGAGTAGTTCCTCCTTCTTCCCCCTGACGACGGATTTGAATTCCTCAATCTTCTTCTCTTTCTCCTGCTTCTCTTTCTCCAACGCCTGCTCCCTAGCCTCAAGGTCTTGAATCTGTTTACTGAGGTCCTCTATTTTCTTCTCTAGTTGAGGGGATTCCTCTTGTGATTGCTTTAACTGCTCATCCATCTCCTTGAGTTGCGATTCCAGGCTACTGCGTTTATTTGTTGATTCATCAATGTTCTGTGTTATATCGCTCCTTTTTTCCTCTAACTCCTCCAACTGCCTACGAACCTCATCCCTCTTCTTCAGAAGCTCATCACGCTTCCCCTCAATCTTCGGCCTCTGAGCCTGAATATCCTGAAGCACCATCTCCATCTCCTGACGCTCCTTCCCAACCCCCTTCTCCCTGACATCCAAATCCTTAACCTGCTTACTAACCTCA
>JAFGDV010000010.1 GCA_016931955.1 Candidatus Altarchaeota archaeon
CCAAGCTCAGTAATACACGTCTTCAGAGTGAATCAGACACCTAATAGACCACCTAACAGACCAAATCTGAACTCTCCTAAGAATGACAGCTACGTCAACAAAAAATATGTCTTGCTGAACTGGACCTGCACGGACCCCGACGGAGACAACATGACAGCATACATATACGGCGGAAACGAGACACTACAGCTCATAAACACCACCTCGAACTACGCGAACAACTCCTCTTACACGTTTAACTGGACGGGACTGAATGAGTCAATGTATTACTGGAAGGTGGTATGCAACGACTCTGCCTTAGCGAATACTTCAGATACCTACAAGTTTACAGTAGACTGGACTGCGCCAACCACCAACGCCTCCGCGGTAAACGAAAATGGCTCAGTTTACGTGTTCGGCACATGGACCAGCTCCAGTTACGTGAACGTGACCTTGAGCTGCTCTGATACCGGCTCAGGATGCGACAAGATCCTTTACTGTATGGATCTAGTAGACTCCTGTAATGCAAGTGATTCATATATATGGCCAGTCAATGTCAGCGTTGAGGGTACGAACTACGTCCGGTTCAGGTCGAATGACTCCGCAGGAAACCTTGAGGGCATAAATTCAGTGATAATAGGGATAAACACCTCCTCGGGCAGCATAGGGACATCACTCAGCTGCGGAGACCTGAATGAATCAGGAAAAACATACGTTCTCGATCAAGACGTTTCCTCTAGCGGAACCTGTTTCACAATAAGAAACTACAGCATCACATTAGACTGTCAAGGCCATAGGATTGATTACGCGAACAACTCTGTAGGCTACGGCGTGAACGATTCAATGGGATATGACAATATAACCATCAAAAACTGTACGATTGCGCAGGAGCAAGCCGCATACGATGACTCCCATGCAGTCTACTTTTATGATGTGACGGATTCTGTTATAGCAGCTAGTGAGATAAAGACATCCGGTTCTAATTCAACGGGGATATTTCTTGGGGCTGACTCAGACTCAAACACGATAAGAGACAACAAAATCAAAAACCTGGAAGCGCATGCAATATATCTGAATGGATCCTCCACTAGTTACCCAGACAACAACCTCATCTACAACAACCTGATAAACAGCTCACATCAGATAGGCTTCTATGGAACAGTAGGCAATAATGCCTGGAATACTACACTGCAGCTGGGTGGGAGGGTGGACGGCATAGGTAACCTGATTGGAGGAAACTACTACACCTATCCAACAGGTAGCGGATACTCTGAAAAGTGCGTGGACTCCAACCATAATGGATTCTGCGATAAACAATTCAACATGACAAACGACACGAAAAACATCGACTACCACCCCTTGAGCGACAACAAGAGCTACTGCGGAAACAATGGGATAGAAGGTGTGGAAACATGTGAGTCAACTGGCAGTATTGGCTACCTTTATGTGGGGGGGGATTCCTGCGCAGACCATGGAATCTTTAACATGGGTTCACTTGATTGTGTCTCCTGCACCATCGACACCAGCGGTTGCTGGCTTCAGACAGGCGGCGGAGGGGGGGGAGGTGGTGGTGGCGGAGGCATCGTGAATCCTCCTCAAGCCACGTGCTTTGATGGAATACAGAATCAAGGAGAAGATGATGTGGACTGCGGAGGACCATGCGCGGCTTGTATGGGCTGCAGTGATGGAGTGCAGAATCAAGGCGAAACAGGGATAGACTGCGGCGGACCATGCCAGCCCTGCGCCGCCACCACAACCAGCTCAATTCCGGAGACGACCACGACGCTGGCAGGCGGCGTTACCACTGGCATAGGAAACCGCACAATTGGGGGTGGCGGCCCAATAGGCACGAATCCTGCGGTAACCGTGGTGACGACAACAACCACTACCTCAACAACAACCGCGACAACGCCGACGCAGACCAAGAATACAGAAGAAGCCATCAAAGTAGTTGAAGCAGTCCAGAAACAATTCCAGGGATTCGTTTCAGGCGTCTACGAGATCGTGTCAGCGAATCCAGGTGGATCCAGCGCCTCAGCCCTTGGATTATTCGGGCTATTGTACTTATACTATAGAAAAACAAGATCAACCAGTTTGGGGAGAGAAGCGGAAAAGGTTAAGAAAGAAGTGGAGGGAAGGAGGGAAAAAACCACCCATCCACAACCGAAAGACAAGAAAAAGACTACTAGTTCTCACGCAAAAGATAAGAAGAATACTACTCGCTCTCACTCGAAAGCTCTTTGATCTTGGCTTCTATTTCGATCAGGCTCTTCTGGTAGTCTCTCATGATCTCTCTGAAGCTTTCTTCGTCTATTTTTCTTTTATGGTATTTGGTCTTCGTGATGTTGATCATGTACTCTATTCTGGCTTTCTCTTTCTTCAGCACTGAGATCTCGTCCATGGGTTCCCCTTCAGCAAGCTTTTCTTCGATGCTCTTCTTCTCGGCCTCTAAGTCTTTCTCTAATTCCCTCATCCTCCTCTTTCTTAGATAGAGTTGGTCTACAAGTATTACAGCGAGGATTATTACTGCAACTATTACGACGATTAGGAAACCATCGCCTCCAACGATATCGCCGCCGCTGACGCTTTTCACGCTTTTCACGCTTATATCGAAGTCGACCTTCTGGATGTATCCTTCCCCAATGTAGACCGTCTGACGGGGGTTGACATTGCCAAGGCGGACATAGATGTCGTAGGTGTCGCCCGCCGGAACCGAGGTATTATAGTAGCCCCTGATGTCAGTATACAGCGCAACCACTGGTTTGCTGTGGTCTGTGGAGGAAAAGATCTCCACTGCTATGTCGTCGAGGGGCTTCCCTGTGTCTGTGTCTATCACGTAACCGTGGATGGTTGCGTTCGATGCTGCATCGGCTGACGCGCATATGAGCATCAGGGAGAATATCAAGTGAAGCAAGCAAGATTTTTTTATATCCATTGTATCTTAATTTATCATAGTTGTATAAATACATTTCTAATGATGAAGACCGTTCTCTCGATTGCGGGCTCAGACTCCTGCGGCGGCGCAGGCGTGCAGCAGGACCTTAAGACCTTCACTGCTTACAGGCTTCATGGAGCATCTGTTATCGCTGCAGTAACCGCCCAGAACACCCTTGGAGTGCAGGAGGTATTCGTCTTGCCGTTGGACATCATAGAGGCGCAGATTGATTCCGTGATGTCTGATCTTAAACCATCTGCTGTGAAGACTGGGATGCTGGCTAATACGGAGATAATAGATCTTGTGCGCAGGAAGATCAAGCAGTATAGAATATGTAATCTCGTCGTTGACCCAGTCATGGTCTCTACCTCAGGGGACCGGTTGCTTGAGGGGGAAGCCGTCTCTTCCATGAAGAAATTTGTCAAGGCTGCGAAGCTGTCGACGCCGAACATATACGAGGCTGAAATCCTATCGGGGGTGAGGGTAGAGACTGAGAGGGATATGGAATTAGCAGCCTCTAAACTCGGTGACTGTGTGGTGAAAGGCGGCCACCTTTATGGGATGGACATCCTCTGCTTTGAGGATGAGATCTATCGTTTCCCTACAAAAGAACTCAAGGATGTCAGACTGCATGGCACTGGCTGCGCCTTCTCTGCTGCGATAGCCTCTGGTCTGGCATTAGGCTTTGAAGTCCCTAAGGCGGTGGCTGAGGCGAAGGACTTCATGGACTCCATAATCAGCAGGAATTATTCTCCCGGCTCTGGGTTGAGGGTTATAGACACTGCAGGGATAAGGCTTGGAGTGACCTATGAGGACTCTGAGAGGGATGCTGTCGTACAGAACGTCGAGGACGCCGTCTATAGATTCATAGCAAGCAAGCATTCACATAAGTTGATGCCCGAGGTCGGAGTCAACATCGCGATGGCTTTGGATGGCACGAAGGTCATAGATGAGGTCGCAGGAGTAAGCGGCAGACTGGTGCGTTGTGGGAGAAGAGTCATACCAGTCGGCTTTGTGATGTTCGGGGGTTCCTCGCATATAGGCAGAGTCATTCTGACTGCGATGAAATCCGCCCCAGAGAAGAGGGCTGCTATGAATATCCGCTTCTCTGAGGGGATCCTGGGTATTTGTGAGAAGCTGGGTCTGAGTATTTCATCCTTCAGCAGAAAGAAGCAGCCTGAGGACACACCGACGATGGAGTGGGGCACCTCTGAGGCGATAAAGAAGCTCGGCGGAATCCCGGACATCATCTACGATAAAGGGGCTATTGGAAAAGAAGCCATGATCCGTATCCTTGGAATAGATGCTGTTTCAGTCGTAGAATTGGCCGTGAGGATAGCTGAACGCTTGTAGTCAGTACCCAACAGTACCCGTAATCCTTCCTGTTGAGTTTCTTTGAAGGACAGTACCTGCCACCCTCTCATAGTGAGTGATTGTCACGTCAGTTGAAAAAGATTCCCATGGATTTTTTGGATTGCAGTCGACGGATACGGTTGATGTTTCCAATGCCTTGAGTTCGCTTATGTAGTGGGTTTGTCCTGCGCAGTCGCCGGTGAAGGAAAAGCTTATGTTCTCAATTGATGTGCCCACAGCGTTTATTGCAACAAAGGACAATGTTCCATCATCCTTGTACTGGATGCTGCGGTCGAATGCTGTGACTTGTGTGAATCCCATAGCCCTATTTGTCCCAGAATCGCCTGCTGTGAAGGTTCCGAGCTGCCAGAGTACCACCCCTCCAACCAATAGAAAGAAAAAGCCAACAACTGCGATTACAACCACGGCTATGATAACCATGACCGCGGTCTTCTTCTCCATTTCTTAGAAGTCAGTCTTTTACGACGACTACCTTGCTGACCGCGTTCACTGAGTCGTAGGGGATTATGAGGTTGCCGTCTTTGTCTTTTGGGTAGGCTATCTTCGGCAGTTCCTCACCGACGGGCTCCACTATCAGGGATATGAACTGCCCTGTTTTTTCGTCGATGACTATGTCGTCTACGCGTCCGAGTTCTTCGCCACTTACCGTGATAACTGGTTTCCCACCCAGCTGCCTTGCGATTATATAGGTAACCATCTTTTTAAGCCTCCAGACATAGGAGTCTGACTTATATTATTCTATTTATTAGAATATATATCCTTAAAAATGTACTGGGAAAAATGATTCCTTCTGATGTCAGGGATGTACTGCTACATCAGCATTATCACCTTGTTGGCGGACACTCTGCGGTCAAATTATGCCTCTGGACGAAGAAGAGTATTCAAGACCAGGGCTACTGTTATAAACAGAAGTTCTACGGCATCCAAAGCCACCGCTGCCTGCAGATGACACCCGCAGTTACGTGGTGCACGCAAAAATGCGTGTTCTGCTGGCGTAGCACGGAACACACCCTCGGAACCGCCTTGCAGGAAATCGACGACCCGGGAGAGATCATAGATGGAGCAATAATCGCCCAGAGGAGGCTCCTCAGCGGCTTCGGCGGAATACCTGAAAGAATAAACCAGAGAAAGCTCAAGGAGGCACAGGATCCTAATCAGGCTGCTATCTCTCTCTCAGGGGAGCCCACCATCTATCCAAGACTGTCTGAACTCATAGGGGAGTTCACGAGGAGGGATTTCACCACCTTCCTCGTGACCAATGGAACACTGCCTCAGAGGCTCAATTCACTGGATAAGATGCCTACGCAACTCTACGTTTCCCTCGACGCCCCCGATGAAGAAACCTATCAAAGGGTCTGCAATCCCCTGATTCCAGACGGCTGGGATAGGCTGCAGGAGACCCTCGAACTCCTCCCCTCCCTCAAAACTAGAAAGGTCATCCGGATAACGCTGGTCAAGGACTGGAACATGCACGACGTTGAAGGCTACAGCAGACTTATCAAGAAGGCTGAGCCGGACTTCGTCGAAGCCAAGGCCTTCATGCTGCTCGGGGGCTCAAGGAAAAGGTTGAGCTTAGAGAACATGCCCTCCTTCCATGAAGTGCTTGCGTTCTCTGAAAAACTGGCTTCGAAGATAGACTACGAGCTTGCTGACCAGAAAGAAGACAGCCGAGTCGTCCTTTTATCCAAGAAGGGGTAGAGAACATATATATATACTAATCTGCTAAATGAGTTTATACCATGTCTGAAGCAATCGACGCCTATGGGTATATCAAGATTTTGAGGAGTGACGGCGGCGAACTGCCAGTTTACACCGTAAAACCGCCGCAGTTTTCCCTGGAAGAGCTCAAGATCGTGGAAAACCCCACAGACCTTATGGGGGACTATAAGAGCATCTTAGCGAGGCTTGATGTCTTCAGGACGTCTATTGAGAAGGAAAACTTCCTCAACAGCTACATCAGACAGCACCTTGAGGGAAGGGAGGTGTCGCCTGAAAACATGGACCGCGTTGTCTCAATGATAATGGACAAGATCTTCTTCGGCTATGGGAAGCTGGGTCCGATGATGAGGGATGACAACCTTGAGGAGATAATGGTTAATGGAGTCGACATACCAGTCTTCGTGGTCCACCGAAGCCACGGGATGTGCCTTACGAACATCGTATACGAAACCAATGAGGAACTGCAGGAGTTGATTGAGTGGCTTTCGAGGAACGCCCACAGGGAGATAAGCCAAAAAAGCCCCCTCCTGGACGGTCACATGCCAGACGGCAGCAGGGCGAACGTCGCCATATCCCCTGCGTCGCCTAAGGGGCCTGCTATAACCATAAGAAGATTCCGGAGGGATCCATTCACCATCCTCGACTTGATAGCGAAGAGAAGCCTGAGCTCTGAATTGGCTGCTTTCCTGTGGGTCTGCGTTGAAGGCTTCGGCATCCACCCCTGCAATATATTGATCGCTGGGGGCTCCGGGAGCGGTAAGACAACTCTACTAAACTCCTTGATCATGTTCACCCCACAGTACGAGCGAGTGGTGACGATAGAGGACACCCTGGAGCTTAACTTCAACTTCCTGAAGAACTGGGTTCCACTGGAGGCTAACCCGTCCCTCATAGAGAAAACTGAGGGAACAATAGACATGCAGACATTGGTGGAGAACTCCCTCAGGATGCGACCGGACAGGGTAGTGGTTGGAGAGATAAGGGGTAAAGAGGCTGAGACGTTATTCGTTGCCATGGACATCGGCTTGAACGGCTGCATGGGTACTGTGCATTCCAATACCGCCAAGGAGACCACGATAAGGCTTACAAGCGATCCCATGAACCTGCCTGTGAGGATGTTCCCCCTGCTTGACCTGATCGTAGTAGTCAATAGACGCTTCGACAAAAACAAGGGCTTGGTGCGTAGAATCACTGAAGTGGGTGAGGTGGCCGGCTTAGAGGGTGAAGTGGTTCAGATAGGTCAGATCTACAAGCTTAACCCAAAGACTGAGGAGATCGCCAGAACAGAGTACCCAATACTGCTTACAGAAAAGATTGCCAGAAACTGCAGGCTTACCAAGCAGCAGGTCAACGTGGAGATCCTGAAGCGTAGGCTGGTCCTTGAAGCCATGATGAAGAACAACATCCGGGGCCAAACAGATGTGATAAGGACCTTCCAAGAATACCACAAGAACCCTGACGCCGTTATCCTGAAACTGGGGGTTGCTGAGATGATACACAACCAGAAGACTTAGTAGACGTCTTCTGGCTCGAATACCTTCTTTCCAGTAACCTCGAATCTTCTACCCTTTATCTTCCTGTAGAAACACGACCTGTATCCTGTATGGCATGCCCCGCCCTTCTGTTCCACCTTGAAGAGGAGCGCGTCTCCGTCGCAGTCTACGTAGAGTTCCTTGACCTCTTGTACGTGACCTGAACTTTCTCCCTTCATCCACAGCGTTTTCCTGCTTGTAGAGTAGTAGTGCATCTTCCCTGTCTCAAGGGTCTTTTTTATTGCATCCATGTTGGCGTAAGCCACCATCAAGACCTCATCTGTTTTATGGTCCTGTGCGATAGCCAATACAAGATCGGGATTACCGTCAACCTCCCTGAACTTCAGCGACTTAGATAGGAATTCAGCGTCGGCATTTATACTCTCCATAACATATAATTAGTATCCGAAATTATAAAGATGGTAGACGGAAAGAAGGATAACAGAAGGCACACAGGGGCGAAAAAGCAGACCGGTGGAGAGGACGAGCTAATACGCGTCCGTGTTCCTAGACGCGGCCAGATTCTGGGCGAGGTCGAGCAGCTTCTCGGAGACAGGAGGATGAGTGTCCGCTGCACCGACGGCCACACAAGGCTTTGCAGGATACCTGGCAAGATCAGGAGAAGGATTTGGATCAAGGAGGGTAATATCGTCCTCGTCGAGCCATGGGAGGTTCAGACCAATGAGAGAGGAGATATCCTGTGGAGGTACACCTACCAGCAGGCTGAGTGGCTGGAGAGGAAGGGCTACCTGAAAAGCCTGGAAGGGGACTGATTCTGGAGCTATGATCAAACAGACTGAATACGAGCTTAGGAAGATTTCTGAGGGCGTCTTCGACAGATCGACGCTGATGACCCTCTATGATCTCTCAAAAAAGAACCTCATCAGAGAGCTAAAAAGCATCGTCGCCACAGGCAAGGAATCGAATGTCTACCATGGCCTACTGAATCGAGAAGAGATCGCCGTAAAGATCTACTTGGTAGAGACCTCAGACTTCAAGACCATGGAGAAGTATCTGAGGGGTGACAGGCGTTTTTCCTCCTGGAAGAACCACCGTCATCTCATCTATAACTGGGCTAAGAAGGAGTTCAAGAACCTCTCAAGACTTCAGAGCGTAGTAAGATGCCCTAAGCCTATAGGAGTCGAAAACAACGTGCTGGTGATGGAGTTCATCGGCGAAGACGGAATCGCGGCCCAGAGATTGAAGGATTCCCCGCCAGAAAACCCTAAGAGATTCTTCAGGAAGATCAAACAGTATATGAAAGCCATGTATAAGCAGGGAATCATTCATGGCGACCTCTCCGAATACAACATCCTCAACTGGGGCGAACCTGTGATTATCGACCTCTCGATGGGTGTTCTCCTCGACCACCCATTGGCTGAGGAGCTTTTAAGGAGGGATATCAGAAATGTCCTGAACTACTTCAGGAAGTTCGGCATAGAAGAAGACGAAGAGAAAGTCCTTGATTTCGTGAGGAAGAAATGTTGACTGAAAGGATCAGTGCCTTGGGCCACCGTAATGTTTCAGCCAGGCATGAGACCACCTTTGAGGTTACTAAAGAAAAGCATCTGACGCCTCGAGGAGACTGTATCATTTCCGTTTCTGCAGACAAGGCATTCCCTGAACTTTCAGAGGAATTCAAGAAAACGCTCAGGGGGGATGACACCGTCCTTGAGATAACGATAAGCTGCGCCGGCTTATCTGAAAAGGTCATCGCCCACGGAAGCTGCGATCTGCAGCTGTCTCATCCAACCGATCTCGTTGTTAGGAGGAGCTCCTTCATCTGTGAGAGGACGCTTGCAATTAGGGCTGACAAGGCTGCCATAGATTTCAACAGAGAGCTTGTGAAGAGCCTGTCAGAGAATAATCCAGTAGAAATCGAACTGAGAATACTGGACTGAGATTTATTGCACTATTTCCAATGAAGTACATGGTCTTAGGACTACGTTCCCACTGATTGAGAATGGATAGGATAGCCTTTCTAGCGCAGCTTGCCGCAGTCCTTGAGGTAAGCACCGAAAAGCCAGGTAATGTTTCCCCAGCTCACGACTTCGCCGACACAACCTACGGAGACTTTCTCTTAAGCTCCGTCGCCGTAGGCTTCATAGCAAAGGAGTCTGCTTTGAGGGGGCTTCAAGCAGGCAAGGGTGAGATCCCCTTCAGCAAGATAGGAGTCGGCGGACTTATATTAGAGGGCGTCAAAGAGATCCAAAGATCAAACATCAGAGGAAACACCCACTTCGGCACACTTTTGCTCTTCGTTCCCTTAGCGGCGGCGGCAGGCTACTGCATATCCAGGAGCATCCCACTCAGGAAGGGTTTACGGAGTACCGCTGCTGATATCCTCAAGGATTCCTCCGTACAAGATTCAAGAAACTTCTATGAAGCCATTAAACTAACTGGCGTCGGAGGCCTGGTTGAGCCCTTAGAGGATCCTGAGGTATCATTCCACGATCTCATGAAGATTTCTTCCTCAGTCGACCGGATAGCGGAGGAATTATCTGATGGGATGGAGATCACCTTCGAGTTTTCCGTTCCTGCCTTGGATAATATCCTCCAGAGGACTGATGCTATGATGGACGCCATCCTGCAGACTTACCTCATCATCTTGTCGGAGTTCCCCGATACCTTGATCGCTAAGAAACTCGGCATCGAAAAATCTCGGGAGGTCTCGGTGAAGGCATCTGAGGCCTTAGAGGCTGGTGGCGTATTCAGTGAGGCTGGGAAGACTGCTATAGAGGAATTCAACGTCTTCCTTCGAACGGACGATAACATCCTTAATCCAGGGACCACCGCTGACTTGGTCGCTGCAGCAGTCTATGTTTGGCTCCTCTATAATTATTCCCAGGAAGCCCAGCTGCCGTAGATCTTTTCCCGCATCATCTGAGCCTTCTCTCTGTTGAATCCCTTGACCTCCACTCCCCCCCTAAGCTCCTCTATTGTGGGGATGTAGGCGTCTGACTCTAGATTCCTGTATGGGCAGACTGGGTAGAATGGGTGCTGTTTTCCAACCCTCACCCCTGTGACGCCGCTTTCCGGGCACGCGCCTCGCATAAAACCCCTGCATCCAATAAGCCCTTCCAGTAGGGGCAACTCCTCCACCAATTTAGCGTATAGTTGTGATGCGATGCACCTGAACTCTGGGGAGGATCTAACACACAACCTCAGAGACAGTAGGTTCAGCAGCGACCTCAGGTTTATGGTCACATGGTATACGCCAACGGCTTGCGCGAACGGCAGAACATAGCGTGATATCTCCCTCGGCGTCTCCTTGGAGATCATCTGAGCATAGTTTTTTATCGAATCATGGAGGCTTGACTCCATGACTTCTCTGATCTCTTTTTGTGTCAGCAGATGCGTTGGCAGGATCACTTCATAGGTTTTTTCTTTTTTTTCTATTCCCTCACTCACTTCTATGTAGCGCGTTGAATAGCCTGAATGCGACATCATCCTATGCTCCAGGAACTCTGGGGCGTTTCCCTTGGACATCTTGACGTCGAATTTTATGGTTACATGCTCTAACGCAGAACCGTAGTCGTTTGCCACCAGCATTTTGAAGACTTTTTCGTCTTTCACCTGAGGCGGCACCCCACTCAGCCTCGCAGAGTACACTACCTCCTTCCAGGCATCCTCTCCGCCTACTACCTTGAAGTTCCAGACTTCGGGTTTAACAAGCTTAACCTCTCTCATCCTAACCAGATAATAAAAAATGGTTTTCTAATTAAATAAGAAAAAATACCCAATACATTACAATATTTGAACATATAAACAGCTAAGAGAGAAAAAAATGGAAGGAAAAGTTAAATGGTTTAATCGGAATAAAGGGTATGGTTTTGTCCAAGGCGACGACGGCGAAGACTACTTCGTACACCACTCAGCAATCGCTGAAGGTGTTGTTTTGAACGAAAACGACCAGGTCTCCTTTGAAGTGACTGAAACCGAACGCGGAAAACAGGCCAAAGATGTTAGACTGAAGGAGTAATCCTCGAAAAAAGAAACCAATAGAATTCGCCCAAAGGCGAATTCCAGTTTTTTTCTAAAAAGAAAGGTGGGCCCGGTGGGATTCGTACATAAGGGTGGGAACTTCGTTCCCTCCCTCGCACAATACACGTAAGTGTATTGGCGCGCAGAGCGCTGCGCGCTCTCGCGTATCAACCCAACCCTCCTCGTTGAATCTACGAAGCAGATTCCCTTTTTTCTTTCGCTGAGCGAGACCTTCGGTCTCGACTCAGACAAGACCATAGTTCTTGCTGATAGCACTTTTCTTTTTCTAAAAGAAAAGGGCTATGGGCCCGGTGAGATCACAGAGCACCTTTTTCTTTAAAAAAGAAAAACGTGCACGAAAAAGAAATCAGTTTTTCTAAAAGAAAAGGGCTATGGGCCCGGTGGGATTCGGACTCACGACCACTCGATTATGAGTCGAGCGCTCTAACCAGGCTGAGCTACGGGCCCTTTTTTTGGAGGTAATTATTTATGATTCTGGGTTTTTATTTATAAAAGGGTTAAGGATTTATCCTCTGAATCGCATATATGTGATGGGATGAAATCTTGGTTTTTTTTTCTTGGTTTTTTTGTGTTGGCTTCGGAGGCTGCTGCATCTGGCATGCTCGTCTATGGTTATGCTTATGTTGATGGCGGACCTATGCCGTCTGGTTCCGTAGTTACTGCGATGGTTGCTGATTCTGTTGTCGGTGGTTGTTCTGTGGGGGATGATGGCTTGTATAGTGTCTTTGTCAGAACTAATAGGTCGGAGTATTCTCCTGTGGAGTTTTATGTCGGCTGGGGTAAGGCGACACAGGTGGTGCCTTTCGTCGGTTATGGTGTTATGGAGATTGACTTGGATTTTGAGCCTCTAACGGAGACGACGACGACCTTGTATCATCCTCCCGCCGTAACGGGTGGGGCTGTTTCTGTGACGATAAGCGATAATGTGTTGACTTTCGGGATCATTGCTTTGTTGGTCGTCATAGTCTACTCGATAAAGGACATCCTCATGTTCCAGTGAGAGTATTTATCCCTGTTATCATAATAATTTTTCATGTTTGATGATATGTGTCGAAGGTTTATCTGTTTTTTGCTTTGCCTGCTACTGCTTGTGTTTTTTTGTGGTCTTGCTTCAGCCCCCCAAGAGGGTGAGTCGATAAGTAGTGTTCAAGTGGGGGATAGTATTCCAGTGATCGTGGTCTTGAGGGGGGATATAGGCAAGTTACCAGAACATAGGCTGCAGGTTTCGGCTGCTCGGGAGAGGGTTCTCTTTAGATTGGATAAGCAGAAATTCAAGCTTAAGCATAGTTACTCTGCGATAAATGGTTTTTCTGGGGAGGTTTCTGAGGATGAATTAGGGAGGCTTTTGGATGACCCTGATGTTTTAGGGGTTTATAGGGATAAAAGGGTTCATGCTTTCCTACCTCAAAGTGTTCCTCTGATAAATGCCTCCGCCGTCTGGGGTCTACAAGTCGGTGTAGAGAATATCACTGGTAAGGGAGAGACCATCTGCATCATAGATACCGGTGTGGATTATACGCACCCTGATCTTGGGGGTTGTAATCCAATGAACTATAAGCTTTCAGGGAATACAGTGGATTACACTCGCCAATCACCTCACCCTTATCCAGATGATTACGACAATATCTGGAATATCACTCAACCGGGTTTTGAGAGGATTGCAGTTCACTTTAAGAATTTTAGCCTGGAGATGCCGAGTTTCTTTTTTGATGCCCTTGATAGGATCTACGTCTATGACGGGAACATGGTAGGGATTGCCGCCTACCGTGGTGTCAACGTCCATGATGTCTGGACCCCATCTGCTGAGGGAGATACAATCTATATCCGTTTAGTGTCTGATGCTTCAGTTAATGACTATGGTTTTTACATCGACAGGATTATTAATGGGACGGCTAATCAGACTCTTAACTGGTCTTCTTGTTCTAAGGTGGTTGGTGGCTGGGATTTCGTCAACTCTGATTCGAATCCGTGGGATGATGAAGGACATGGAACCCACTGCGCAGGTATTGCTGCCGCTAACGGTGCTGTGAAGGGTGTTGCTCTGGATGCGAGGATCGTGGCAGTGAAGGCCTTGGACGACACTGGAAGCGGTTGGAATTCGGACGTTATTGCAGGGATTGACTGGTGCGTGGATAACTCCCTCAGCTATAACATCTCTGTTATCTCAATGAGTCTTGGAACGGACTCAGTCTATGGGAGCTACTGCGATGATGAGGATCCTCCTACGACCTTGGCCATAAATGCCGCCGTCGCGCGAAATATCTCTGTCGTGGTTGCAAGCGGAAATGGAGGCCATAATGTGGGTATCTCGCTTCCTGCATGCATACAGAATGCCACGCCAGTTGGCTCCGTGGACGATGGCTCGGGTGGGACGACCGCTGATGTTTTTTCTTCATTCACGGACAGGGACTCTGGTTTTCCTGAGATGCTTCTCGCCCCGGGCAAATGGATCACATCAACTGTTCCCGGAGGTGGATATGATACTTGGAGTGGCACTTCGATGGCTACTCCCCATGCGGCTGGTGCTGTTGCTTTGTTGAAACAATATCTTAGGCTCAGTAATCAGGATCGGACTCCTCAGGAGATCGAGGATTTGTTCAATGATACTGGGAGGAGGGTCTACGACAGCGGAACTGGTTTATATTTTTCCAGGATTGACATCTATAGCACTATCACAGACCTCGATAATCCCCCAGTCGTTTCCTTAAATAAGCCGTTGAATGCTTCTTTCTTAGACAGAGACTACAGCCTTCTTAACTGGACCTGTGTTGATCCGGAAGGGTTGGATATGACTTCTTGGGTCTACGGAGACAACATAAGCGCAAACACTTTACTGACCTCAAATAATTGCTCCAGCAATGTCTCATGCTCTTATAACTGGACTAACCTAAGTGAAGGGGTCTATTATTGGAGGGTAAATTGCAAGGATAACCTGAGTTTAACTAGTTCATGTATCTTGGGCTTTGAGGTTGACATGACTGCGCCAAGTGTCGCCTTTACCTCACCTACACCCAATAATGGATCGGTTGTTGACTTTAACACAATAGGGTTTAATGTAAGCCACTCTGAGGCGAACCCTGACACCTTGATGTTCTACTTTAACGGGGTGGCAGAAGATGACGGCTATTCTGGAGGCAACACTCTCATAGAAAAAATCCTTTCTAATGGCTTCTATAATTTCTCTGTTTGGTTGAATGATTCCGCCGGTAATGTGAACCAAACTGGTATACGATACTTCACAGTGAATGCCACGCCTCCAACGGTGGCTTTGGTTTCGCCTCCGGCTCTGTCGTTCTCTAATGGAACGGTTAATCTTACATGTAATGCCTCAGATAACATGGGACTTGAATCAGTGTCGTTGTATTGGAACTATTCTGGGGGCTGGCATGTGAACGAAACAAAGAACGTTTCCGGGAAATCTTCTCTAGCATGGTTTCATAAAAGCGTTTCCGGGGAGGGATTGTTTGGATGGAATTGTCTTGCATGCGATAATTCCTCCAACTGCGCCCTTTCTCCAGGTAATCTCTCCGTGACAGTGGACACTGTTCCACCTGCAATCAACTCGTATTCGATTAATCCGAGGGTTGCAATCAATGGAAGTAATGTTTCATTGTCCTTGGATGTTACAGACTCTCACCTGAATTCTTCGTGGGCCTTCGTTTATCCCCCAAACCTGTCTCAGACAGGGATTAGCCTCCCAGGGGATTATAGCACTGGTATATTAGGGTGGCATAATGTCTCCTTCCACGTTAATGATTCCGCTGGTAATAAGGCCTCCGTAGAGGACTATTTTGTAGTAGGCGAAGAGATGGTCTTTAATTCGTCTTTTCAGGGATACAACAACACCTCGTTGAATGTCACTTTAAGGGTTTTCTTTGGGGATAGCCTTATAGCCTTCAACCAGTCCGCGGGCAATGTCAGCATGACTCTAGCAGACTACGTCTATGACCTCGAGTTTTCAGTCTTCAACAACTCTCTGGTGGTCTTTCTCCTGGGCGTTAATCTTTCAGGGAACAACAATAGGGTGATTGGCTTCGACATTCTCACCTCCGTTGGGGATTATCTAGTAACCTATGCCGTGAACAGCTCTTATCTGATGGAAAACGCCTCCCTGAATCTGAGTTATTCTGGTTCGGGGTACACGAACAGCAACTACTTGGGAGTCTATAGGTGTGCTTCTTGGAATTTCACGGCCAGGAATTGCTCTGGGGCCTGGGAGGAAGTCAACGCCAGCAAGTTCGCAGCCGGCGAGTATTTCCTCCTTAACGTCAGCGGTTTCTCTGCCTTTTCTGTTAAACAGGAGCCCTACTGCGGTGACGGCTTTATAGGCGCTGGCGAGCAGTGTGACGGCAGTAACTTCGGCGGAAAAACGTGCCAGAGTTACGGATTCGATTATGGCTCTCTCTCCTGTTCTGCTTCCTGCACGATATCCACTGCAGGGTGTAGTTACAGTGGAGGGGGAGGTGGTGGCGGCTCCTCGGGTGGTGGCGGAAGAGGGGGTTTGAAGGTTACCGTAAGCTGCTTTGACGGCATAAAGAACTGCCACGACAACAGCTGCGAGGAAGGCATAGACTGCGGTGGGCCGTGCAGAGCATGCCCCAGCTGCGATGATGGTGTACAGAACCAGGGAGAACAGGGAATAGACTGCGGGGGGCTGTGTAAGCCGTGCTCTGTTACCACGTCGACGACAAGGTTTATCAGGTCAACTACTTCAACGCTTTTCTCTCCGATAGCAACGATGGGTTCTACAATGCCGACATCGACTTCATTGGTTGGTTCTACGACAACCCTCACAGTATACGAGAAGACAAGTGGGGGATATGAGGGTCTCCTGGTAGCGGTCCTTGTTTTAGCGGTCTTGGTGTTTGCCCTCCATATCAGGTATACTAAACATGCTAAGGCAAAGGTCGAAGAGGAGGAAAGCGATCTTAGAGAGGCCATCTCCGGCAATGATTAATCGTTATATATGCTTAGAAAAACAAATAAGGATATGCGGATGAAAGAATCAAGCCGAGGTATGCTTATAAAGGCCGGTGTCTTGTTTTTTGTGTTCATAGTAGTCTACTCTGCTGACGCGCAACTGCCCAGCAGGAGGTACCTCGAAGTCGGCATCTCTGGTAACTGCACAAATCAGACTGTGACAATACGCACTACCGACAGAAACGATAACAGCTTGTATGGGGTCGACATAGAGGTCTACTTTAACCATTATCTAATCCATGACCTTAGGACCGACTCTGAGGGGATTGCGTCTTTTACCCCCGCCTTTGTGGGCGAATACGAGTTACAGCTAACGAAAGCTGGATACCAGGGCAGGGAAGTAGACCTCCTGGTGGGGTACTGTGGTTCATGTTCGGATGGGATACATAATCAGGGAGAACAGGGGATAGATTGCGGGGGACCATGCCAGCCCTGCACGACCACCTCGACCACCACCACCACGACCACGACGACCACGACCACGACGACCACCACCACGACCACGACTACGACGACGACCACTACTACAACCACTACTACGACGACTACCTCAACAACCTCGACCTTGGCTGAAGAGTCGAAGGGGTTTGATATGGGACTCTTTGGCATAATTCTTGCAGCCGTTGTTGTCTTGTTCGTTCTTTATAGTAGGTTCAGGGGTGGGAAGGGAACTGTGGAAGCTGAGGAGGAACCCAAGAGTGCGCTTTATAGGGGCTCAATGGGGGCTGCGTCAGCCGAAGAAAGGTATAGGGGCTTCAAGGAAAAGGCTGAGGAACCGCAGGGGGATAAGCTGGAGGAAGGCTTCGATGAGATCAAGAAGCTGAATGAGGAATTGGAGACCCTCAAAGAGGGGTTAAAGGAGAACCACCGGTATGCTGGATTTATGGAAAGCAAGGGCAGTGGTTCTCTGAAGGATGTCTCCCAGAGCATCAAGGGGGGGCAAGCAGTTGGGAGGAAGAGTGTGTTTGATATCAACTTGGCGGGCATCACGGATTTAGCGGGCAAGATGAGGTTCCTTGATGTGCCTGGACAGAGTGGGGGTAAAAAGAAGGGGGAGAAGAAGGGTTGAATTATTTCTTTTTCAGTTTGTAGGCGACTGCCACGACTATGATAAGTAGGACCGCTGCTGGTAACAGTATTCCTGTGCCACCTCCCTTGGTCGGCTGTGTCGTCGTTGTCTCACTGGCCGCTTCTGTCGTCGAAGTCGTTGTCCCCAGCATTACTACTGGCTGAGTCCTGGTTGTCGTAGTAATCTTTCCCATGATTTTCTGCTTCAGTGTGTCGCAGTCTTGGGGGTCTTCTTGACATTTCCCCAGGTTACATGCGGCGTCTGTCGTGGTCAACTGCTCTATCCTCTCTCTTGCCTCCTCGTATCTGCCTTCGTTGTATAGTGTCTCCGCTTCTTCATAGAGCGTATAGGTCTGCCTTTCTTTTATGTAGATTTCCCTGGCCTTGAACAGGTATACAGTATGGTCGGCGCCGCTTACTATTAGATCGTTTCGACCGTCGTTGTCTACGTCTCCTATGTATAGCTCAGTGGATGTTCTATATGGGTCATACGTCCACTGCTCTTCTCCATCCTTACCCAGTACGTAGATCTTCTTTGATGCGGCCGCTATCTCTTTGACGCCGTCCCAGTCAAGGTCGCCGCTGTGAACGAAGTAGACCTTGTCTGTCGTATTATGAGTCCATAGTTCTTTTCCGTTGGCGTCCAATGCGTAGACCTTGTCTGAAGCTAGTATTATCTCCTTTTTTCCGTCTTCCTCCAGGTCCGTCACGTGCACGCTTCTTACTATTCCCTCAGTCTTATACTCCCATTTCAGTTCGCCGTTGGTTTTTAGGACTGTGAGGTCAGGATATGAGCCGACCAGTATCTCGTCTTCTCCGTCGCCGTCTATGTCCTCTACTTTGAGGTCGTATGCTGAGCCATCCAGTCCATAGCTCCATAGTATGTTTCTGTCGGCGTCGTAGGTGAAGACCTGCGATCCAGCCAGTATGACCTCTTTTTTGCCGTCTTTGTTTGTGTCGTAGACTGCCATGCCCCAGGGGAAGTCTCCTCTGATGGTCTGCTGCCATATGACCTCCAGGTCTTTGTCGAATATGTATACTGTGTGGCTTCGAACGCTGCCTGCGCCAGCTATTATGTCGTCGGATCCGTCGCCGTCGAAGTCCTCCACCACTATCTTCTTCACGTCATTGTCTGTCTTGACTTTCGTTATCACTGTGCCATTCAGGTCCAAGACGCGGAGGCTTGCCGCCCCCACCACAATCTCTTTTATGCCGTCTTTTTCCAGGTCGACTGTAGCTACCGAGTAGACGTAGGATCGTGCGTCATACACCCACTTCTGGTTCACCTTTGAGTCCAATAGGTATAACTTGCTGTCATATGATGTCACCAGTATTTCCTTCCCTACGTTGTCGTCTACGTCTTCCACCAGTAGGTCGGTGACCTCCATCCTAGCGATGTGTTTGTTTTCAAGTGTTATGTAACCCTGGGATTGGGCGCTGCCTAATGCGATGAGGAATATGCATAGCACCGCGAGTGTTCTTTTTTCCATGTTTCTATTATTTGTCTTCTTGTATTAAATACTTAGCCCTTGAAGTATCCGCGCTTGATGTAGTATACTAATTCGATCAACAGTAACAGGATTGTCACTCCTAGGAGGTATGGGTACATATCCCATACCACGTCCACTTGTTCTTTTTGGATCCCAGCACCTTGGTCTATTGTCTCTATGTCGAGGAATTCTGCTATGTTTGATTCCCTCTCATTAACTAGGTTTACTGCTATTTTTTCCTGGTTTCCGAGGTATTCTATGGAGTAGACTCCTACCTCGTCCAAGACCATGTTGGCTGCTGTTATCCTCTTGTTTGATGGCGTCGTCACATTCACATTTTCCTTGATCGGCAGGTATTCTCCAGTCTTATGGTTTTGTTGGGTTGTCGCTGTCTCTACCTTGTTGATCCATTTGATGGTCTGGTACCAGAATATCGGCATCGAGGAGCTGTAGTAGAAGTTGCTCCATGTTGGGTTCGGGTTTAGTCCGACGTAGAGTACCTTGCCTTCGCCGTACACCCCGTATACTATCTCAGGCACCCCGGAGACTTGGACTATCACTTCCGTGTTTTCTTTGGCTTCTGCCTTATAGTATCTGCTCACTATGATGCCTTCCAGTACTGTGTCCTTCAGTATCTCGTGTTCGCTGAGTGTGGTTATCCCTGAGTCCATTGTTTTGATCCATTCAAGTCTTACAGGAAGCATCTGCTTCAGCTCTGCTTCTCCGATGTCCGCTAGATCCGTGGATGCTAGTATTATCAGGTTGCCTCCCTTTTTCACGTATTCCTCCAGTTCGGTGTACATTCCCTTCAGGAGCAGTTCTTTGTTCACCTCAGCATGTATTATGGTGTCGAATTCCTGGATCTCTGGTAGCACTGGCAGCACTGTCTTCGTTAGTCTTATGTCCGGTGACGCCTTGAGCGCGTATTCCAGGTACGTGTCTGAGCCTTCATCCGTTATCAGCAGTGTGGAGTATTTTCTGATTCTCGGGATCGCGACGTATGCTGTGTTATCCACCGCTAGATTGTCTTCGGTGTTTATCTTCACGCTCACTATGTGGGGGTCTGCATTAAGCGAATCCTCTACATATATGAGCCTCGTTGATTTTGCAGGAATTATCTCATTTATCTCTTTTATGTTTTCGCCGTCCACCTGCACTTGTATCTTGGCTCCCCAGTCTCCTGGGTTGTAGTTTTGTATTGTCGCTGTTAGGTAGAATCTTTCTCTGTTTGTCAGGAATCTTTTCGAATCTATTTCGGTGATGGCTAGATTGTTTCCGCCTTCTGCCACCTTTATCAGCCTTGTGTTTATGCCGTCTGCTGACGCTATCTTGTTTGCGAGTTCTATGTCTAAGCCCTCGCTTGTTGCATAGTCTGAGAACACATACATTTCTTTGTCTTCTTTTTGGGAGAGTGTGTCTTTTGCGAATAGTATGCTGTCTCCTATATTTGTTGGGGTGTCTGCGCAGCTGACTTGGTTCAGTATTCTTTGGGCTGTTTCTGCGTTTCCTTCTTTGAGTGCCATCACTGGGGTGTTCTCTGCCAGTATTATCGTGTATGTTGTCCCCTGAGCTGATTCGTCTATTATCTGTTTGGCGTATTCTTTAGCTTTCTGGAACCGGTTGGGTTGTACGTCGTTTGCCTGCATGCTCGCCGAGGTGTCTATTACCAAAGCTATGTTTCCTTGGGGTTTTTTCTCGGCCTTTGTTGTCATGTTGGGGTTCACTATCGCCAGAACCAGTACTGTGATGGCCAGTATCTGTATTAGTAGCAGGGGGTCTCGGATGAATCTCTTCGGTAGTAGCCTGAATCTTTTGTCTTTTTCCATCCGGGTTATGAACATTATGGTGGGGAATTTTATTTTTTTTGGTTTAGGCTTCAGTAGGTATAGTAGGATTACTGGTATTATCAGTAGCAGCCCTATCAGCGCCCAGGGGTTTGCCAGCATTAGCGTTTGTATGTTCAGTATCTCCGGCGGTAGTTGCATATTAATTATCTATGAAGTCTTAAGGTAAATATATGAGCGGCTACAGAGTCCATGCCTTATCTTATATGGTCTTCATCTCTGTTCTACTCTGCGTCCTCTCCTTCCTTGGTTTCCAGGCTCCTGTGTCTTCTTTGTTGCCGGCTTTCTTTGTCGGTTTTTTTTATTCTCTTCTCCCGGACGTCGACGTGGATAGGTCTATGGTGCGGCGTTTTTTTGTTTTTTGTCTTCTCGTATGTCTCGGTCTTTTTTTCTTTTCTGATGTTTTCTTCTTCGCCTTAGCTGGTGTTGTCTTGGGTTTCTTTCTTTTTGTTTCTTTTTTTGTCAGACACCGCGGCTTTTTTCATTCTTTTTCTGCAGCTGTTTTGTTTTCTCTGCCCCTCTATTTTTTGGATCCAGTTCTCTTCTTCTTCGGCTTCTTCGGTTTCTTGACTCATCTGGCGGTGGATGGCAGATTCTTCAGTCTATTCTGATGTAGAAAAAAAGAGGAAAGGGGTTTATTCCCTTTTCTTTGCCATCAGGTATGCGAATCCTGAGCTTGTTAGTATCACTATTAATGCCACACCTGCTGAGCTGAATTCCGGTACCGTTGGAATAGTCGTCGTAGTCGTCGGTAGAGTTGTAGTCGTCGTAGTCGTCGGTAGAGTTGTAGTCGTCGTAGTCGTCGGTAGAGTTGTAGTCGTCGTAGTCGTGGTGGTGGTCGTCGTGGTCGTGGTGGTGGTCGTCGTGGTCGTGGTGGTGGTCGTCGTGGTCGTTGGTGGTGTGTCCCAGTCGAATGTTGTGTATATTACGTCGTTTCCGCAGGTTTGTGTTACGTGTATGTCGCTCATGGTTGCTTGTGGTGGTAGTCCTAGTGCGGATTTAGGTATTTTGGCTTCGATTATGTAATTTTTTAGGCAGTGTGAGCTGCTCCCTAGGGTGCATCCTGCTGGGTAGTCGTTTATCGTTGCTTGTATGTATACTAAGTTGGTTGCGTATCCCATGCTTGTTCCGCAACTTAGTATGCGGCTTGGTTCTCCCTTTACGATCGACCAGTCGGGATTGTAGCATACTTGTCCCATGACGCCTGTTAGTCTGATTCCGTATTCGTAGCCGTCTTCCCCGGTTAGTGGGTTGTTGTCGACGTCTAGTGCCAGGTCTCCTGGTTGGTAGGTACCACTTCCTGTTGGCGGGAAGGATGTCACGATTGCGAAGTATGCGTATCCTACTTCGTCGTCGCAGTACATTGCTTCTATGTCGTAGAGTTCTCCTCCGGCTGGCATGGCACTGCTGCTTACTGGGTAGTCTTCTAGTGTGTAGTCGCAGGTTGGGCTGCTGGGTGTCCAGTCTGTGAAGGGTGTTACGCCCCAGTCAGCTAGGTTTCCATCTATTGTGTAGGGTGGTCCTGCTGTGGCTGTTGTCAGTGTTATGAGAAGCATCAAAAAAACCATGATTTGTTTTTTCATGTCAAATCTACCTTTTAGGCCTTTTTGGGGTGTAGACTATATTGAACATTGGAGTATAAAAAGCACTTTAACTTAGTCCAATAAACTTGTTTAGTCTTTTTCTGATTTTTTTTATTCCTAAAAGTGGCCTATTTGTGGTAAAATGTAAAAAAAAGAAAAGAGGGGAGAGTTTTATTCTCTCTTCCTTATCAGGTAGATCATTCCCGGCACCAATAGGGATAGTATTCCTATTGCAAGCGCCGGCTCTGGTGTCGATATTGTTTCTGTCTCGAACGTCACATCGTCGACTGCGAAGTAGTTGTAGTTGTTGCATACTACACTCACGTTGTCGACTGATGCGAAGTTTGCATTCAAGAACTGTGGTGTACTAGTCATTGCTATCGTCGCTGAGGTTCCAACCAAGACACCGTCATCGTATCCTTCAAAGTAGCAGCTTACACCTGTCCCTGAGAAGTATGCTCCCGTGAAGTCGACGTCCTGCGGGAACTCCATCCATCCGCCGTAGTTGTGTGTGGCTATTCTCGTATTCGGCGAGCTTGGAGTATATGGTGGTTGTTCCCAACTCCAATAGAACCACTCTGAATCCCAGGTTATGCCGCCGTAGTTTGTGGGCAGCTGGGGCGAATCCCCATATGCGCAGACTAGGTCGTCGAAGTTTATCACCGTCGCCGCGGCTGTTGCTGCTAGCATGATGACTGATGCTAGCATTACTATCATTTTCTTCATTCTGTTTTTCACCTCCTTTACATTATCGGTTTATGTCGCCCCGCCTCGGCGAATTTTGATTGATAGATTTAGGCTTCGTTCCTTAAAAGACAATGTACAAGTTTTCTAAAGAAGAAAAATCTTATGTACTACATATTCTTTATCTCATATATCACAGTACATACTTCAAGCTGATGCGATAGCATTTAGTACAAAAAAAAAGAAAAAGAGGGGAGAGTTTTATTCTCTCTTCCTTATCAGGTAGATCATTCCTGGCACAACTAGGGATAGTAGTCCTATTGCTAACGCAGGCTCTGGCACCGTTGTCCCAGTGTATGGGCCTGTCGTCCCAGAGACGGTGAATGCTGCCGGGCACATATTTTCTGCAGCGATCTCCTCTGCTGTGTGTGCTTGGAATCCTGCGTCTCTCACCTCTATGGTGTATGTTCCTGGTGTCAGGCTTATTGTCGCTGAGCCTGAGCTTAGTCCCTCTCCGTAGGTACCGCTCTCGCATCCCCATTCGCTTGGCACGGGTGTTGTTCCAATCAGTACGATGTCTACGTATATCTCGAAGTAGTCTCCTGGGCAGCAGCAGTCATCCACTTGTATGGTGACGTCTTTAGCTTCTGTCAGTGTCAGTATCCATCTGTCATATGCCCACCCAGTAGTGCTGCCGTAGACGCAGTCAATTGTTCCTGTGGATGTGTTCCAGCCGGATGCGTCCACTGGTATGTCGCTGTGTGGGTGGAATATCGTCGGGTCGCCTCCGTTGTCGGCGGTTGCCATACCTATTGCTGTTAATATCATCAGTATTGTCAGTATTTTTTTCACCTTATCTCCACCTCCTTGACATTATCGGTATTCTGCTTCGCCCCGCCTCGGCGAATTTTAGGGCTCAAATATTTAGGTTTTATTTCTTATAAACCAATATTTATGAAATTCTAAAATTATCGGTTTTTTGTACTTTCTTGTGTCCATGTGTTTTTCCCATGTTCTCTTTTTCCTCTATACTGCAGGGCCATAGTACGAAATAGCTTGTCTTCGGCGGCGTAATAAGGCGCTAGAATAAAGTCGTCGACCAACCAAACCCCCCCCTGATTATTTCTTCGATTTATTCCCTATAAGGCGGCTTTAGATTAGTTCACAGAAGACGGCTGATTCAGTCCCTTATCAAAATCCAAGAACCACGCGGATCCTTTCTGAGACTTCCTTCTTCAGTATGGAGCCTATCTCTCCAATCTCCCCCAAGATCAGGGTCTTAGAGAGGGTTGCTATCTTGTCCAATCTTATCACAGAATCTGTTTTAAGGCCGCTTACCTTGAACTCTGGATGGTCTTCAGCTACCAACACAACTGCGTCGTTTGTTTTATCTGAAGCCTTAGAGGATATGAAGGACACCACCACATCATGTTCTCTCTCCAGCAGAACAAGGGCGGGTCTTAGTTTAGTCTCGCTCAGGTCAGTGAAGGGGAAATCAACAACCACACCCTAAAGGGTGTGGTATGTACTTACAAACACACTAAAATGTCAAAAACAAAGGAGGTGCAAGCGCAAGGTA
>JAFGDV010000011.1 GCA_016931955.1 Candidatus Altarchaeota archaeon
AGTCGTATTGTAGCGAATAGAATCTATTCGCTTATTGGCTTCTGGTTGAATCAGGCCTCTTTCAGGTTTCTGTTTTGGTTTCTGGGCTTTATTCGCTTTGAAAATAGGAGGCGATTTTATCCTGCTCTAAGTTATTTCGACTCCAATCGACTTGTCGAAGGGAGTCGGACGGTTTTGAAACGCCGAGGTTGGGATTTGAACCCAAGCCTCCCAGGGGGAGACAAGCTTTCCAGGCTTGCGCGTTAGTCCAGGCTCTGCCACCTCGGCATGTCGGAATTAGCCGACGACTAAGGTGCTATCTTCACACCTTCGGTGTTCGATAACACAGATGTTTATTGCCGATTTCTTATCTGTCGACACAAAGTGTCGACCTTTCTTTTCCGTGAGCGAGACCTTCGGTCTCGACTCAGACAAGACAGCAACGCTGTCTTGTTGATGCACGTTTTTCTTGCTAAGAAAAGGGTGCCCACGGCTCTGCCACCTTGGCATGAAGAGGCTAGCGACGACGGTCGCTTCTGCCTTGGCATATGGGTTAATTATCTTGATTTGAGGTAGTTAAATTAGATGTATATTAATGTGAAAATCACATAAGTAATTCAATATGGCTGAGAAACCTGAGACAGAGGCGGCTGAAGCCGACGGTGAGTGCGAGGTGGCTGTGAAAGAATGCGAGGACGCGATACTTGAATGCGAGGATGCGTCGCTCTCGTGCAGGTATCTGCTCTCAGTATGCGTCATCATAATCATACTATTGGGTTCGCTGATAATCTACCTCAATCTGCCCTACGACGAAAACGGCGAAAGGTTCGAGAATCTGACAGTGTATTACCTGAAGCCCCAAGGATGTGTTGACTGCGATCTTTCAGCGATGAATGAGGTTTCATCGGAGCTGAGATTAGATATAGCAGTCGTCGAATCAGACAGCGTCTTAAGGCCGAGCCTATTCGTCGTCTATGGGGATGAGTCCACGTTGGGTCTGGCCAACTCAAAGCTGAATATGCTATCTCTCCTGTGCTACTTCGCGGATGTTAAGGAATCGTGTGAGTTAAGGGATGAAGACATAAGGTCTGCAGTAGAGTGTTTAAGCAGTTACAACATCTCGGGAGATGCTGTGGTGTTTTACACCCAAGAAGGCTGTGAACGATGCTCTGACATGATACAGTGGATTAGGCAGTTGAGGGATGAGGGCTATAGTTTTTATACAATAGACGTGGACGACGAAGATGAGAGAGAGATCGCTGAGCAATGTCTTAATGATGTTCTTGACTTACACGGTGTTGTGCCTCAGTTCGCCTGCGCCGCTAAGGGCAGGAACAGTATTGGAGCGTTCACCTCAATCGAACAGATGACGTCTTTCGCTGAAGACTGTAAAGGCAGTTAAGCTTCGATATAGATTCCCGGCTTCATAGGTAGTGCGTTCTTTGCCTTGTTTTCCGGGTCATATTCAGGTGTCTTCTGTATCCTAATATCTGCCTTGAATTCCTCTCTGAGGAATTCCACGGCATCGGATAACGTGGAGTGCTCTTCTTCCGGGGTCAAGACGATCTCTGGGATCTCGTCCTTCCTCGTTTTCTGCATGAGGGTTGCCGTAAGTTTACCGTTCTTCCTTATCTCTGGATCCCCCATCGCGTCTTTAATGGTTTTCCCCTCCTTGATTAATTTGAAAAGCCTCCACTTCCACTCAGGTGCGATGTAGACGTGGATTGTCTTGGGTTCCACTCTGGTTACATCCAGTATGCTCTGTATGTCTTTTAGGAGGGCCTTAATCATCTCCTCCTCCTGGATTATCTGAGGTCTGATCCTCTCAGTATCCGGTTCAGGGTATCCTGCAAGCGAGACAAAATCTTTTTCTTTGCCCATCCTCGACCAAAGCTCCTCGCATACGAATGGCGTGAATGGTGCCATTAGCCTCACCCATTTGTTTACGACAGCCTTTAAGACAGTCGAGTTCGGCTTACAACGCCTAGTATACCATGTGAGGTCGTTCAGGATGTTATAGAACGCTGACTGCAATGCTTTTCTCATCTGAAATCCTTCAAGGGCATTGATTGTCTCGCTTATAGACTCCTCAACCCTGCTGAGCAACCACCTGTCTATGTCCCTCACAGGGATATCGTTTTCCATGCTTAATGCATGATTAACGTGTTCGTAGAACTGCTTCAGTTTCTTCGCGGCATTTTTGACTAACGAATCCCTCCAATCGAAGTCCTGCCAAGGCTCTGCGTTACCCATCAAGAACAGTCTGACTGTGTCGCTTCCATACTTCTCTATAGCTTCGCTTAATAGTATGATATTACCCTTAGAGGAAGACATCTTGTTCCCCTCAAGAAGCCCCATGCCGAAGACAACAATCCCCTTAGGCCAGCAATTTTTCGGGAATAATGCGGTGTGATGAAACATGTGAAACGTTAGATGGTTTCCTACCAGGTCCTTGGCCGAAAGCCTCCACTCAGATGGATACCAGTACTGGAACTCGTCTCTGATAGCCTGCAGCCTTTTATCGTCTATACCGGCCTTCTCAGCAATCTTCCCTATGTCTCCCTTCCCAAGAAAGACGAAATCGAAGAACTCCGGTTGAAGTCCTCCTGGCTCTATATCCTTCAAGTGCCGTGAGATCGTGTAGTATGCCATGTATATCGTTGAATCGCTCAGGGGCTCTACCAACCATTTATCATCCCATGGAAGCTTAGTCCCCAAACCCACCCGGCGAGTGCACGCCCAATCCCTAAGCCAGTCTATAAAGTATGAAAAATTCTGCCGAGTCTCCTCTGGGACGATCTTCATCCCCCCAAGACATTCATGGGTTTTTTCCTTCCACCCAGGGTTGCTGTATTCAAGAAACCACTGGTCCTTGAGGATTTTTATGTAACAACGAGTACCGCACCTGCAGACTACTGGGTTCTGAGAGAACTCGTAGAATATCCCACCATCACCTTTTTCGATTAATTCTCTTATGATATCCTCCCTCGCTTCCCTCACAGGCATACCCCCATAGCCTTTTATCGACTTCTTCATAACGCCCTTGGCATGCTCTGTACGATAAAGGACCTCAGTGGCTTCCTCCAGTTTCTTATCCTTCTGGTCTCTTATGCCCATCCCTTCAACGATAACCTTGGCCGGTATGCTATCCACATCATCGGTCTCTATTATGGAGACTGGCTCAATTTCGCTTTTCAGGTCCCTTAAGGCCACATAGTCGTAGGGTGCATGAGCTGGAACGGACATAACAACACCTGTTGCGTAATCAGAATCGACGAATGGCGCAGGAAGTATTGGGACCTCCCTCCTGCCTATTGGATCAGTGCAGGACCTGCCGATAAATTCTTCTCCACTAATGCGATCAAGCACGTTGACGATCGTGCCAGCGTGTTTGAGTTTCTCCGCAGCCTCTTCTGAGAGAAGCCAGGTCTCTCCCCCAACATTCGCCTTAACGTATTCTATATCAGGGTTAAGCCACATATTCGTCACCCCAAATATTGTCTCGGGTCTGAGGGTTGCCGCCGGCAGTATGATGTCATCGCATCTGAATTTTATCACAGTGAACTCATTTATTGTGGCGTTTTCTCCCTCCAATAGGTCGTGGTCGCCAACAGGGTTATCGCACCCTGGACAGTACCTCACCGGGTGCTCTCCCTTCTTAACCAACTCTTTACTGTGGAGGGTCTTATACTGCCATTCGACGAATTTACTGTACTGGGGCGTTATCGTGAGGAACTGTCTGCTCCAATCTATTGAAAACCCCATCTGGGTCATGTTTTCCCTGTATTCATCAGAGAAATGCTTGACGATGTTTTTCGGCTCGATGAAGGTGTCCAGAACGTTCGCTGGGACCTTATAGAGTTCCCCATATATCCTCATCGCCTTAGGATCCTTTTTCTTTATCCTCTCAGCTATGCCAAGAACGGGGCTTCCGGTAACGTGCCACGCCATCGGGAACAGGACATTGTAGCCCTGCATCCTCTTGAACCTGGCTATGACGTCCGGGACGGTGTACGTCCTACCATGACCTACGTGCATGCTTCCTGAGGGATAGGGGTAAGCAACAGTCAGATAAAATTTCTTTCTGGCGTCTGGGATGGCCTTAAAGACATCCCTCTTGGTCCATGCATTAACCCACCTGTCCTCCATCGCCTTAGGATCGTATTCCGTCGTCTTCATAGTTTCTCCATGAATTTCTGCATTCTATCCAATGCCCCAGAGATGTTTTCCCTAGACACAGAGTAAGCGCAGCGAACGTATCCCTCCCCTGATCTGCCAAAAGCATCCCCTGGGATTACTGCGACCTTCGCCTCCTTCAGAAGGCGTTCAGCAAACTCAGCAGAGGAAAGCCCGGTTTCCTTTATATTAGGGAACGCGTAGAATGCGCCCTTAGGCATTATACATGACACATCAGGTAATGAATTCAGGCCCTTAACCAGCAGCTTCCTTCGGAGGTCATAGCTTTTGACCATGTCCCTAACGTAGTCGTCAAGCTCAAAAGCGTTCAAAACAGCATGCTGAGATATGGATGACGCACATATCTGCGTGTATTGGTGTATCTTCACCATGGCCTCGATGAATTCTACAGCAGCAGCTACATAACCCAAACGCCATCCGGTGAACGCATAGGGCTTAGAATAACCATTCAGGGTTATCGTCCTATCCCCCATACCGTTCAACGAAGCTATCGAATAGTGTTTTTCGTTATCATAAATCAGATCCTCATAGATCTCATCTGATATCACCACAAGGTCGTGCTCTACAGCAATTCCCGCAATCTCCTCTAAGTCCTTTTTCCTGAGTATGTTGCCTGTGGGGTTGTTTGGGGAACCGATGAGGATCGCCTTCGTTTTCTTCGTCAGCCTCTCCACTATGTCCTCTGACCTCACCCTGAAGCTGTTTTCCTCAGTTGTTGGAACAGTCACAGGGTTCCCGTAAGCAAACCAGACGTTTGAGGTATAGGATACGTAGCTGGGCTCTGGGATGATGACGTCGTCTCCTGGGTCGACGATGGCCCTCACAGCCAGATCCAAGCCTTCACTAACGCCATTCGTTATAAGGATCTCGTTTTCAGGACTCCTATTTATATCATTCCGGGTCCTCAGTTTTTTGGCTATCCTCTCCCTCAACTCCAGCAGACCATAGTTCGACGTATAGGATGTATAGTTGTCCTCTATGGCCCTAATGGCGGCGTCCTTCAGGGGCTCAGGTGTGGGAAAATCCGGCTCACCCACGCCCAGACTGATGATGCCCTCACTCCGCATAACAAGATCGAAGAACTTCCGTATCCCAGAGAAAGGAACATCTCGAACCCTCTTCGCTATCATCTTAAGCCCTAGATACTGATCTTCAGCCTCTTCGTTTTATCGTCGAAGGAGATGACCCCATCCCTCTTGTACGCTTGCAGGACGATGTGAGTGTACGTTCCAACAACCTCCTTCTTCGGCGCCAATTTCTCCGTAACAAACTCGCTTATCTCATCTATGTTAGCCGTCTCCACCAACAAGATCAGATCATATTCGCCGGTAGCTACATAAAGATCCTTAACCCTCGAATCCTTGGATATCTCCCTGCAGATGCGGGAGAAACCTGCCCTCTGCTGCGGAACAACCTTGACCTGTATGACCGCCGCAGACCGATGTTTTCCCTTCCTCTTCCAGTCGATGCTTGTCTTAAACTTCCGGATAATACCCTCTTTGCTGAGCTTATCCATCCTGTCCTCGACCTCTTTCTCGCTCAAGTCCAGCATCTCAGCCATCTCCTTGACCGGGATCCTCGCATCATCCTCAAGTATCTTCAGTATCTCCTCATCAACATCCAACTTGCTCATTTAGATCACCACAAAGATTAGATTAGTTTCCTTGCGCGCGCAAGCTCGGCGTTCAAGACGCTCGCACCCGCAGCACCCCTCACCGTATTATGGCTCAAACAGACAAATTTAAGAAGCCTCTCCCTCTTCTTCCTTATCCTGCCGACTGAGACGCTCATCCCGCCACCCAAGCCCCTGTCAAGCACAGGCTGCGGCCTATCCTCCTCCTCCATGACGATGACTGGGTTCTCAGGAGCCGAGGGAAGACCAAGCCTCTGAGGTTCGCCCCTAAACGAGGAAAGCGCTTTCTTGATGTCTTCCAATTCAAAATCCTCATCTGTTTGTACGAAGACAGCCTCAGTATGCCCGTCTCGGACCATCACTCTATGACACGAAGAGAAGACATAAAAATCTGCGAACTCTATCCTATTCTGTCTCAGTTTGCCCAACAGCTTCAGGGCCTCAACCTCCACCTTCTCCTCCTCATTCTTTATGAAAGGGATGACGTTATCCAAGATAGCCATCGACGGGACCCCAGCATAGCCGGCACCAGACAATGCTTGCATAGTGGATACGTGAACCCATGAAACCCCGAAGGAGTCCAAGATCGGCTTTAAGGGGATAATGAAGCCAATTGTTGTGCAATTAGGGTTGGTTACGATGAAACCATTCCATCCCCTCTTTTCCCTTTGAGCCTCTACTAGCTTAAAATGATCTGGGTTCACCTCAGGTATCATCAAAGGGATGTCTTCTTCCATCCTATAAGTTGAAGTGTTCGAGAAAACCGGCACATGCTCAGCGAAACCACCCTCAACCTCCTTCGCAATATCGGAGGGTATTGCAGAGAACACAATATCCAGTCCATCAGCGATCCTAGGATCCATCCCCTCAACAGTCATCTCAGCAATATCTGAAGGAATCCTGCTCTCAAGATACCACTTCGCCACATCGGAGTACCTGCTACCGGCACTCCTCTTCGAAGCAAGCAACGCCTCCACACTAAACCAAGGATGGTCATTAAGCTGCTCTATAAACCTCTGCCCCACCATACCAGTAGCACCCAGTATACCTACCCTGAGTTTCATCTTACGACATAATAACTTACACAGGGATAAATAAATAGCCTACAGAAGCCCACACATCCGCCGATTAATCGTTTCCCTGATCACCCTAAGCTTATCTACCTGAGACACTATCTCAACCCTACCCGCAAGAATAGACTCAATAGGGTCATTTCCAACCACCATCAAAACAGACCCCAACTCCCTCACAGAGTGTGCATCGCTTCCACCAACCTTCCGAAGCCCGGCTTCGTCAGCAATTCTCTCCGCGTTATTAGACGTCAGAAGCGTGTGTCCATTAGACACCTCCACAGCGTCGAAGTCCAGCTTACAGATGAGGTCGCCCACACCCCCCCGCAAGACATCATAAGGATGAGCTGCTATTGCAATACCCCCCAGCTCATGAGCCCTCTCAATGACCTCCCCCGCCGACAAATATTTTTCTAAAGACTCAGAGACGTTCAAGACAAGGATATGACCCTCAAGCGAAGAAACCTCCATACCAGGAATAACCCGAAAATCCTCTGAATCAAACCTCAAAGCCCTAAGACCGCCCTCCACAGTATTATGGTCCGTCACCGCCAAACCATCCAAGCCAATCCTCTTAGCCTGCTCAACCATCTCCTCCACAGAGTTCAACCCATCCGAGCAACGCGTATGCACGTGTATGTCAATCCTCATCCCAGATTTAACCCCATACTCCGCTATTTATAATTAAGGAAAAACAACATTAAAGGACAAGGGCCTGTGGGGTAGCCAGGATATCCTAGGGGACTTCGGATCCCTTGACCCGGGTTCGAATCCCGGCAGGCCCGCTAATAGCCCTTTTAGAAAAAGGGCTATCATCCCAAAAGAAAACGGATTTCTTTTTCGTGCACGTTTTTCTTTCCCAAAGAAAAAGGTGCTTCGCAATCCCGGCAGGCCCGCTAATAGCCATCAGCCTTTCTTTTTAGAGAGCGCAAAATCTATGATTTTGGCTACCAAAATTGCTTTGCAATTTTGAGTAAAAGAAACGCTGTCAGCAGAACGCAACAGCGTTCTGTCTGAGTTGAGACTGAAGGTCTCACTCAGCGAAAGAAAAAGGAATTCGCCAAAGGCGAATTCTTTTTGATCAACCTTTTACGAAAAGGTTGGGGTTGATAAGGGAGGGAACGCAGTTCCCACACTTATTTTTTCAGGATTATGATGTCTCCCCCGCCTTTCTTGAATTTCCCCTTCTCAGCGCTTCTCCCAGGTATCAGAGAATACAGCAAACTGAGTAGTAATTACAGGGACTACCATACTTCACTTTATCCTCTAGTAAAGGAGGGATATCATTCAGGCAGCTTGAAGAACACCATGGATTCGTTCGTTATATTATATCGTTCTGCAAAGCCTGCAGTGACCTCTACGACGTAGAGTGTGTCATTCAAGGGAGTATAAGAGGGGCAAGGTCTTTTCGGGCAAGGTTGGAGGTTCTCTGATATGTCTACCACTCTTTTCTCTTTGTCGACCCAGACTATGTCTATTGGAAACTTCATACGCCACATCCAGAAACCGTATCTGCCCTCTCTCTCAAAGACGAAGAGCATGCCTTCCTCGTCAGTCAACGAATTCTTACTTGAGAGTCCAATGCTGCGGCTTCTGTCGTTGTCTGCTATCTCAACCAAGACACATCTGGCATCTGGCTCCCCCCTGGGTGAATTAAAGCACAGTTCAGTGGTCCGGAGACCGGGATTCAGCAAGAGAATCAATAAGAAGATGGCTACAACAACCACTAACCCTATCAATAAAGTCCTGTTGTTTATCTCTAACTCCATCCTTAATTAATCAAATCACTCACTTATAAAATGTTTGAGACTACCTCAGAGATCAACCCAGAGACACTAATCCTGCTGACCTGCTGAGAGATGGAGTCAGTGCAGGCTAATTCATCCAAGACCCCCCCGAAGATCTGCAAACCCCTGGAGAAAACCCCGTGAACGCATCCAGCGCTTACCGATTTCGCCTTCTGAGCCCTGATGAATCTTGCGGCTTCCAGGATAGTGCCCCCAGTAGATATCATGTCATCCAGTATCACCACGTCCCTTCCAGAGACATCCACCTCCTTTACTGTAAACCTTACTTTGTCATCTGATATCCTTGTCTTCTCCAAGTAATCGAATTCACAGTTGACTGCCTTAGCAGCCCTCCTCACATACTCGAAGGCTCCCCTGTCAGGGGATATGAGTATTAAATCCTCAGTCTTCTCCTTGAAATAGTCGGCGACCAGCGGACCAGCGTCGATGTTTCTGATGTCAACCCCCTCAAAGTCGAAGACGCCCTCAGAATCAAGAAAATGACAGTTTATCGTCGTTATGGAGTCAGAGAACTGATTTATCAACTCCAAAACAGTTTTTGCACTGAAGGCTTCCCGCTCCTTGAATCTTCTATCCTGGCGGGAATAGCCCATATATGGCATAAAGGTGTGGATAGTCTGCGCATTAAAGTCTCGAAGCGCGTCCAAGAGGAGGAGTAATTCCATAAAGGCGTCGTTGGAGTTCGTAGATTGTATCACAACACAGTCCTCACCTTTGACTTCGGAGAGAATCCGCATATAGTGTTCGCCATCAGGGAATAGCCTGTGTTCAATCAAACCGATGTCTGCATTTAACCTCCTGGAGACCTTCTCAGAGAGGTTCTTGGAGACAGAACCGCAGAAAACAATCATATAATGATAAATAAAAAGAAAGAATAAAAAATAAAAACAGATAGATTAGATCTTTTTGACTCTGTCGACGCCTTCTTTCTTGACTACTGGCTTCTTGACCTTCGCAGGCAACCAGCTTGGTCTGTTAGCCGGTGCATTAACGGTTTTAACGTCCCCCTTAAAAACGTGAATGGAGTACGTGCCGTCTTTGTTTCTCCTCCCCCTCTCCCTTAGCTTTATGTCCTTAAAACCTCTTGTAGCCGCCTTCAACGCAGCCTGTCGGGGTGTCTTCCCTGTAAACACATGCTTTTCTTTGCCTTTCCTTAGTTCATAGTATTTTGTTTCTTTAGCCATTTTTTATACCTCCCCATGTGACTGTTGGTAGGTTATATAGTTATTAACATATAGCCTTAAAAACTAAGATTAGTATGCAGGATGGAAAATCTGGTTATCTGTGTTGACAGGGATGATGACATAGGAAGGAAAACGAAAGCAAGAGGCCCTATCATCGGCGTAGAAGAAAATCTTGCAGTTGCAAGAGAGCTTGCCTTAGTAGACCCAGAGGACACTGATACAAATGCCATATTCGCGGCAGTAAAGATAGCAAAGGAGATAGGGTCAGAGGTAGTAACCTTGACCGGGGACAAACAGGTGGGCGTAACATCTGATACAAGGATAGCAAAACAATTGGATAAAGTCCTTGAGGAATTCAAACCAATGGGGGTAATACTTGTAGTAGACGGGGCTGAAGATGAGAACGTCATACCCATAATAGAATCAAGGATCAAGATCAATTCAGTAAAAACCGTGATAGTCAGACAGAGCCAAGAGCTGGAGCGGGCATACTTTAAGATAATCAACTTTATAAAGGAGATCGAAGAGGATCCTAATCTGGCGAGGCTCGTCTTCGGCATTCCTGGATTAGTATTAATCCTGATTGCTATCGGTGGGGCCTTTGGAGTGATGGTGCAAGCAACAACCATCGTCATAGCAATAATCGGCGTCTATCTGCTCATAAAAGGCTTCGGCTACGAGGAAGAGTTCTTCACCAGGATATCACACTTCCTTAAGTCACTTTCTGTGGAGAAGATAAGCACCTTCACCTACCTGGTAGCAACCGTTGTCTTCTTGGTTGCAGTCTCTTATGGGTACAGCGAAGTCTTTGGACAGGAATCGATAGACCTAATACTTGCTGCATTCATAGTGGGGTCGGCGAACCTCATGCTTGCCGCAGTAGTCATCGCCGTGATCGGCAAAATCATAGACGACTACTCCAGCGGCAAATACCTTAATGTGCGAACCGACTTGGTCTTCCTAGCATTCATATTCCTTGTAAAGTTGACATTAGAGTCAGGGGCAAGGTTTTGGTTAAAACAACCATCGCCTACAGAGATACCCAGCTACATCATATCCCTGCTTGCAGGAATCATCATATTCATAGGCGTTATCAAGATCACTGAGTACCTGTTCATCGAGGAAATAGAGGCAAGAAAGAGGCTAATAAGCAACTTCGCTAATATGGAAGTATACGACGAGAAGGGTGAACTACTAGGCAAGGTAAACCGAGTGCTCTTGGATGGCTCAAAACTCATAGGTTTAAAGGTTAAGAGGAGGATAATACCAAAGGAAGACATAATATCGCGGGAAGAGAGGATCGTTGTTCGAGTGAAATAGGTTCATATATTATCCATCTTTTTTCTTCCCTTACTCAGGTCAATCAATGTGTCAACAGCAGATTCGCTGCCGCTTGCAACGAGAACATCCCCCTCAAATATTTTAGTGTCCTTTCCGGGATCGTATATCCAAGCAGACCCCCTCTTTATAGCCCTCACATAGCATCCCGTCTTGGAGGAAACCCTTAGTTCTCCAAGGGATCTGCCAGTCAGCTCAGATTCGCTCACAACCTTGGTTTTTACAATCTGCTCCTCGGCTTCACCCAGCATCTTCTTGTAGATGGGGTGGTCTCCAACGCCTCGAAGAACGACGTCGGCTATCTCCGCTGCCGCGTTTGATATGTTTTCTGCAGCGACCACTACATGCAGGATCCCGGAAAGATCTGCTGCGTCATCTGGGGTTCTTGCAGAGAGGAGGAGCATGGCTTCGATTTCATACCTTAGGTTATCCATGGACCCCTCAAGCTCCTGAACCTCTTCCGCGATCTCCTTGCTGTTAGTCAGAAGCGCAGAATAGGCCAGATCGATCATCAATTCGGAGGTATCCTTCATCTCCACAAGGATTTCGGAAACGTTCCTCTTATGAAAAAGAGCATTGTCTACAAGATCATCAATTTCCTGTTCCGTCATTTTGTGGTAGTGTTAATATATTACTCCATTGTTTTTAAATAATGGATGTCGGGATAAGGCTAACTACTTTGACCGCGAAAAACAAGCAGAAGACAGTTATCACATCCCCGACAGTCGATAGAGCTGGCATCAACACATTATCAGGATCAAAGCCCTTTGAGTAGGTGGCTATTGCAAGGTATACAGATAAAGCGGTTAAGAATAAACCTGCAATCGTCCCCGCGATAAGGGATATCAAGGTAAGCTGGATGACGTTCGCATGAGTTTCTACGTTAGTAATCTCATAGGCTATACACGCTATTATGCCCGAAATTAATGCCATAAGCACGTTTAAGAACATCGCAGACCAGACATTATCGCTGAGGGGTTTACCCCATCTGATCTCAGGCTCGATTAATCCAAGATGCAGTCCGGAGGCGAGACGGGAACCCAAGGCACCGCTTATGTTGCCCCTCATACCAAGGCTTGCTGGCAGGAGTATCAGAAGTCCCGGGATCCCCAGCAGGTCATGCTCCATTCCAGTCAAGATTACGCCTGCTCCAATCCCGCCGACGACGCAGATTATCTGTATGGGTATGCTCTCGATCAGTATCCTCCTGACATCTGAATTCATGTAAGATATTGTAAGATAGTTTTATTTAAGCTACAGCATGAGAGATAAAACAATCAATTCAAGGACGTTTCCATAGAAGAAGGTCATAAGGAAAGCAATGAAAAAGACTGGAGCAAACCTGATGCCCCATCTTATAGAGATTTTCTCAGGAATATTGCCCTCAGCAGCCAGGGAGCGTATCTCCCCCAACTGCTCTTTAGTGATGCCTTCAATATCCCTCCTACTAGCTATCTTCCGGTCATCAATAACTAGATCGTATGCCAGTATATCCGCCTCCCTCAGCTCACTGAGGGGTATGCTCTTTTGTAGGGCTATCCTTTCCACCGCCTTCAGGTAAAGCGACACTAAGACAAGGAGTGGTATGAGAACATAGATAAATGTCAACCTCTGCGTTCCCAGATTGGAAACTATAAAAGACAGCAAAAAAGAAAACAGAACAAGTGCCAAATACGCCCTATTAGTGAGGCTTTTAATGAATTCTTCGAAAACGGCAGGTTTCATCAACCCAAGGAATAAGGAGTAGAGTATGGCATAAGGGGGTGCCGCAGTCGCAAAATTTATGAAATAATCCACAGGATAGGAGAAGGCTCCCTGAGGGGTGAAATAACCCAAGGCGTTCAATAAGCCAAGAGAGCAGCCGATCCCAGCCAAGAGCTTAACATCCCCCCCACCCCACTCACCCAGATAAAACATCACATAGCCGACTACGAAAAAACCAGTTCCAACAGCCAGAGACCAGAACATGAAGTAATAGCCCAAGGTATTAAAAGAGGATATAGCTGCTAAGACAATGACTGCGACGATAAGGCCGCGCGTGATCTTCTCGGGAATCTCCCCCGTCTTCAGGTCAAAGTAGCTCGCAAAAAAAAGGAATATTGAGGTAATCCACACAACAATGTCTGGTGACGTGATCATCCTATTTAATTATTAGGATTTGAAATATTAATCCAATGGCTAAAAACGTGATCTGTTTCGACCTTGAAGGGCCTCTTTCGCCTCAGGACAACGCATATGAGGTCATGGGGCTATTCGATAACGGACACAAGATATTTGAGGTCATAAGCAAGTATGACGACGCACTCACACTCGAAGGCAGGGAAGACTACGAACCAGGAGATACCCTATCCCTAATCATCCCCTTCCTGATAAACCACAACATTTCGGAAAAAGATATTGTTGAAGTCTCCCGGAAGGCGAAGATCGTCGACGGAGCAGGTTACCTCATCTCAAGACTCACGGAACTGGGATGGTCACCACACATAATATCAACAAGCTACCAACAGCATGCATACAACATCGGGGGGCAAGTGGGTGTGCCAGAGAACAGGATACACTGCACCCGGTTCCCCTTAAACGAATTCAGAAAAGGACTTAAAAAAACAGAAACGCCTATGATCAAAGAACTTGAAACAGACATACTCGAGGAACTTTATCCGAAAATCGAAGACGAAGACAGGATAAGGGAGAGGCTTGACAGATTCTATTACAGCGACATTAAAGGGACTGCGATAGGAGACATTATGGATAAAGTAAGAGTAGTAGGCGGTATGAGAAAGGTGAAAGCAGTTGAGAGGATAGCCGAGGAGATGAGAACAAAACGCTCTGAGCTGATCGTTGTCGGGGACAGTATAACGGACTATAAGATGCTCGAGGGGGTAAGAAGTGAGGGGGGCATAGCGATAGTGTTCAACGGGAACAAGTATGCTATACCCTATGCGAACGTGGGCCTTGCGACGACAGACATGCGCTTTCTTCTAGTCATCGTCGCAGGATACATGTGTGGGGGCACATCCTATGCCATGGATGTGGTAAGAGAATGGGAGAAGAACCACAAAGAATTTATGAAAGACCCAGCAGCGATCAGGGAGGACCTCATACCAGAAGACGTGAGAAAACTGCTCATAGAAAAAACCAGAGAACCAGTATTCTTCCAGCCACGCTTCCACTACCTGCAGGGTAGCAGTAAAGAGAAAATCGACGAAGTCGTGAGGATACATGCGGAAAGCCGGGCCCTTGTCAGGGGGAATGCAGCAAGGTTAGGTTAACGCCTTCCCACAGTAGGGACAGAATATGCTATCATAGGGTATCTTTCTATCGCAGTTCTTGCACTTTTTGACCTGAAAGAGCTGCACCGCTGGATGAGCTTTTAAACCCAGCCTCTTGAGGAACCCCTCCGCAGAGGATGCTAAACTTCTGTATTCCCTGCTATCCTCTATCCCAGATTTGAGGTCCCTATACCACTTCATCCGGTACAGGACCTTCTTGAAGATGAGATTGAACAGAACGTAATTGATTTTCGACAAGGTGAAGATAATCCAAGCATAGAGTGTTGAAATAATCGGCAGCGAGGTGGCAAAGTAAAAAATCGAGAACAACACCCCGAATAGAAGGGCAAAGAATCCTGAGAGGTATCCTATAAGGAAGAGAATCACTCCAAGAGCCGCGAAGATCGCATCCACAATATGCTGTCCGACAAAGTAGTAGGCCACGGCGATAATTGCCGAGGAAATCACTATAAGCAACGCAGCCTTCCAGGAATCCATCGCAGTAATAAATTAAGGAATCGAGTTAATAATATAAACAGATAAAAGAATGAGAATAACCAAAGTAAAGACATCGGCTTTTGCTATCTCTAAGGGAGAGGAAAAGAAGCTTACAAGCAAGAAACAGGATGATATAAGGATTAAACTGCACAGAAGGTATCTGCCATTAGGCAAAATCAAGACGGTAAAGACGAAGGGGGTAAGTAAGGGCGCGTTAAGGAGAGAAAAGACAAGCATAATCAGGAACTACATCTATGTGGACCTATCCCACCTCAACATTTACTATGTCGGCGTCGAAGGGATTCTAAGGCCACAACCGGTAATCAAAAAGACAGACATCCTCAGGAGGTCTTGGGATTTCACGCCCCAGATGTTGAACACTTTAAACTACGTATGGGAGAGGGGGAGCGTCCTATACGATGGACTTAACAGGGACATCGTGATTGATCTGGCAAGACTTGGCTTCGTTGTCGTTTACGAGTCAGGGGACAGCCAGATCTTCAATCTACTCAAAATCGCGACCGATGAGAGGATGATTCCACGATACAGTGTCAAGCCTAGATTTTATATCCCAAAATATGGCGACCGGAGGTATAACCTATCAAGTTTCTTGGAGGTTGTTGGCACGGTAGATAGCTCATACAGGATAGACCCCATAAGACACTCGATAAAGAAGATCGAAAAAACAGTGAGCTATTTGTTCAACTGCGACGCCCAGCTTGAGGGGATAACCTACTTGCCATACATAGTATCAGAACGTGCTGGTTCAGGTGATGCGGATGCTGTTTTTTATTACCCCATATGCCCTATGAAAAGCACAGACATAAAGAAGAAATATGATACTGAGACTAAATTAGCGCCTATATCCCTAAGCACGGAACTCTATGAAGGAGACTCAGTACCCATTGAAAAATCAAGCATATCCTTCTCTGACATCGGCGGCTTACAAGAAGCAAAAAGAGAGATCGTTGAGGCCATAATATTCCCCCTCATAAGACCTGACCTGTCCAAGAAGTTCGGGAGAAAATCTGGTGGGGGAATACTCCTGTACGGCCCACCTGGCTGTGGTAAGAGCCAGATAGCAAAAGCGGCCGTAACAGAGTGCGGGGTTTCCTTCTTCAATGTGAATGTTAGCGACATCATGAATGAGAAGGGGGAGGAGGCAAAAAAGCTCCATGAGGTCTTTGAGAAAGCAAACAATAGTACCCCAGCGATCATATTCTTTGACGAGATAGATGCCCTCTGCAGCCGCAAGAGTTCACAAGACGAATCAAAGAGGAAGGTGTTGAACCAGTTCCTCATGGACATGGACGGCGTCGAACGACTTAGCGAAGGTTTGCTGATTATTGCAGCGACCAACATCCCATGGGAGCTTGACCCCGCACTAAGGAGGGCTGGAAGACTCACCAAACAGATATTCATCCCACCACCAGACCTCGTCTCCAGGGCAGAGATCTTTAAGATCTGCACACGAAACAAGCCACTATCAAAAGATATCGATTTCATGAGGCTTGCTGAGTTGACGGAGGGCTACTCTGGCGCGGACATCGCGGAAATCTGCAATACTGCGGCAAGCATCCCCTGGAAGGATGCAGTATATGGAGAATCTGAAAGGGCCATACTCATGAGCGATTTCCTGACGGCGATAAAAAAACAAAAGTCGTCCCTGATAACATGGTCCCTGTCCGCAGAAGGGCTTATAAGAGAGAGCAAGGAAGAGGAACTCTACCGGGACCTTCTCAACCTAGTAGAAAGGATAAACAAACTATTCACCCCCGAAAAGAAAGAACAGCAATAAGTTGTATTAAATAACTCAGTCAATAATATAAACACGGGCAAAAGATCAACAACCACGCCCTAAAGGGCGTGGTATGAACTTACAGTCAAAAACAAAGGAGGTGCAAGCGCAAGGTAACGGGATATACGCAATGTGGCTGAAATACGTTCAGACAGCGCAAAACTGCAGGCA
>JAFGDV010000012.1 GCA_016931955.1 Candidatus Altarchaeota archaeon
CAAAGGAGGTGCAAGCGCAAGGTAACGGGATATACGCAATTCCTCCGTGGACTAAAGTCCACGGTATCCTTGCGTGTTTGTAATGAATCAAAACAATTTTGCCTTTCGTCTATATCTGACCTTCAGATCCTTCAATGTGTAGAGGTCTGGTTCGTCTTCGATGAATTCCCTCAGAGAGCTCTCCTGGACGAGGAGGAAAGGTTTACTATCCTCCCTCTCTTTCAGTTCCTCTATTTCTTTTTCTATCTTCTTAAGCCGCACATCCAGACCCTTTATGGTTTTATAAACGTCCATTATTAGTTATAGCTATTTCAGGATATAAATCTAAGTTATTTTTCCCAGGATAACCGCTGCTATCTCTTTTATCTCTTCCTCGGTCAAGTTCACCGAAGACGGCAGATTCAGTCCGTTCATGGAGAGCCTCTCAGCGACCGGCATTTTCTCTCTCCTCAGATGGCATGGCTGCTGGTGTATTGGCGGGAAAAAGGGTCTGCTTTCGATTCCCTTCTCTCTCAGTTTTTCGATGAGATGGTCTCTCTTTTCTGAGAGGATAGAGTACATCCAGTAGACGTTCTTCGCCCAATCCTCCTCAGGCGGAAGTTTTACGTTAGAATCCTGTAGCAGTGAATTATATAATGCAGCTATTTCCCTCTTTTTTTCCACGAAGCTGTCGAGTTTCTCCAGCTGCGCAACACCCACCGCAGCCTGCAGATTCGTCATCCTGTAGTTGAATCCGATCACGTCGTGCCAGTATTTTTTTCCTGGATCCATGCCATGGTCTCTCAGTATCCTCATTTTTTCCATCAATTCTCTGTCGTCTGTGAGACACATTCCGCCTTCTCCCGTCGTTATGATCTTGTTCCCGTAGAAGGAGAAACATGAAATATCCGAGAATGAGCCGACCTTCCTGCCCTTGTATTCTGCGCCGTGGGCTTCCGCTGCATCCTCTACGATGCATAGGTCATGTTCTTCTGTTATCTCCTTTATCGGATCCATGTCGCAGGGGTGCCCGTACAGGTGTACTGGTATCACGGCCTTGGTCTTCTCGGTTATTTTTTTTCTTAACTTCTCCGGATCCATGCACCAGTATCTTGGATGAGAGTCTACGAAGACCGGTTTTGCTCCAGTGTAGGCTACTGCGTTCGCCGTGGAGATGAACGTCAAAGTTGGAACCAAAACCTCGTCGCCTTTCTTTACTCCCAGAGCAGATAATGCCAGATGCAGCGCCGTAGTCCCATTGGATGTTGCCACTCCGTATTCGCATCCGCAGTATCCTGCGAATCCTTTCTCGAATTCGATGATGTATTCTCCTTTGGAGCTGATCCATCCGGACTCCAGTGCCTTCACCACTTTTTCCAGTTCTTCCTTCCCCAGGGAGGGCTCCGCTACTGGGATTGTCTTCTGCGCCATTCAGTGAACCTCCTGATTCCTTCCTCTATCGAGGTCTTGGGTTTGTAGTCCAGCATCTCCTCCGCCTTAGTGATGTCTGCATACGTTATTGGAACGTCTCCGGGCTGCTCTGGCTGCTGCTCTATTTCTGCCTTCTTTCCCAGATTCTCCTCTATTAATGAGATCATGTGTTTGAGCTCTACCGTCTCTGAGTTTCCTAGATTGAATACTTCGAACCTGAATTTTTTCTCCAGGGAAGACAACACTCCATCGATTATGTCGTCTATGTAGGTGTAGTCCCTCTTCGAGGTTCCGTCGCCGTACATCGGTATCTTTTTCCCGGAATCTATCAGCCTCGTGAACTTGTGTATCGCCATCTCGGGGCGCTGCCTTGGCCCATATACTGTGAAGAACCTCAAGCATGTTATTGGGATACCGTAGAGGTGGCTGTAGTTGTAGCAGAACAACTCCCCCGCCCTCTTAGAGGCTGCGTAAGGCGAGATCGGTTTATCCACTTTATCGTCTTCTCTGTAAGGAACCCTCGAGTTTATCCCATAAACTGAAGAAGAGGAACCGAATATGAATTGCTCTATCCCCAGTTCCCTTGCAGTCTCCAACAGATTCAGGGTTCCTTCGATGTTGACCTTAGAGTAGAGTATTGGCTCCTTTATTGAGGGCCTGACTCCGGCTCTCGCCGCCAAGTGCACTATCTCCTCTATTCCCTCATCTCTTACTATCTCTTCGATGGCTTCCTTGTTGAGTATGTCTTCTTCATAGAATCTGAAGTCTTTGTTTTCCAGTGATTTCTCCAGGTTTTTCTTCTTTATTTTTGGGGAATAGAAGTCATTCAAGTCGTCTACACAAACTACCTTCTCCCCTTTCTCCAGCAACCTCTCACATAGGTGTGATCCTATGAACCCCGCCCCCCCGGTTACCATGACTGACATCTTATATCCCCTTGAAGTAGTCCACTGTTTCCTTTAAGCCCTTCTCTATTCCCGTCTTCGGCTTCCACTTCAGCGCTTTCTCGGCTTTTGAGTAATTCAGGGAACAGTATCTTACCTCGCCTTTCCTCTCTTCCTCGTATGCTGCCTTGGTCTTTTTCCCGGTGATGTTTCTCAGCATCTCGAAGATCTCGTTCACAGAAGTCTGTTTTCCAGTGCATATGTTGTATGTTCCATTAACTCCTTCCAGTGCAAGGAGGTTGGCTTCCACCACATCCCTTACGTAGACGAAGTCCCTGGTCTGTTTTCCGTCTCCAAATATTATTGGTTGCTTGTCTTCCAGCAGTTTTTTGGAGAATATGGCTATTACTCCGGCTTCTCCGTGGGGGTCCTGTCGCGGCCCATAAACATTTGAGTACCTTAGTGCTGTGCACTTTAATCCGTAGAGCCTATGGTAGAGGGACATATATAGTTCAGAGACATATTTTCCGAGGCCGTAGGGGCTCAGCGGCTTTATGGGGTGTTCTTCGTCCATGGGCAGGTGTTCTGGTTCTCCGTAGATGGCTCCTCCAGTGGACGCATACACTATCTTTTCTGTATCGTACCTGCGGCAGCATTCCAGCAGATTAATCGTTCCTATGATGTTTACTTCGGCGTCGAAGTCGGGTTCCCTAACCGATTTTATGACGCTGGCCTGCGCCGCCTGATGTATTACCTTCCGGATATTGTTTTCCTTGAAGACCCTTTCCAGGTCTTCCTTGGAGCGCAGGTCTAGTTCATGGAACCTTGCGTTTTGGTTTAGATTCTCTTTTCTGCCAGTAGATAGGTTGTCCACTACTACTACTTCATAGCCCCTCTCCACAAGCTTGTCTACTATATGTGATCCTATGAATCCTGCCCCTCCGGTTACCATTATCTTCATTTTACCAGCAAAGTCCTTCATAGATTATATCTTTTCTGTGTCTTAGAAGGTTTCTTCCATCCACTATTATGGGTTTTTTCATCCCTGAGTAGTCGAGTTCCCGGAATTCTTCCCATGCGGTTGTGATGAATGCTATGTCAGCGTCCTTCAGCGCTTCCTGGGCTGTTTTAGCAAAGGTTATCCTTCCGTTGATTGTTTTTTTGGCGTTCTCCATCGCCTTCGGGTCGTATACAACAACGCAAGCGTCCTCTTTTAGGAGGTATTCTATCACCGGCAGGGCTTGGCTGTCTCTTATGTCGTCTGTGTTCGGCTTGAATGCCAGCCCTAGGACGGCTGCTTTCTTACCCTCCAGTGTGCCCAGTCTTTTCTTCCCCAGTCTCACCATTATCTTGGGCTGTTCTTCGTTGATCTTTATCACGCCGTCCACGAGCTTGGGTTCATAGCCTAGTTCCTTGGCCTTGTGCACTAGGCCGCGGATGTCTTTCGGGAAACATGAGCCCCCCCATCCAAGGCCTGCGTTGAGGAAGTGCGGTGATATCCTCTTGTCCATGCTGAGTCCTTCCGCGACCTTGTAGGTATCGATGTCCAATTTCTTGCATATGTTGCCTATGTCGTTGATGAATGATATCTTCGTGGCTAGGAAGATGTTGGATGCGTACTTGATCATTTCCGCGGTTCTTGGGTCTGTCCGGTATATCGGGCAGTTGAATCCTCTGTATATTTCTTCCACTGTTTTGTATGCTTTTTCTTCTGTCGCCCCGATGATGACCCTGTCCGGGTTCAGGAAGTCTTTTATGGCTATCCCTTCTCTCAAGAATTCCGGCGACATCACTACGCCGAAGTCTCTGCCTGCTTTTTTCCCTGAGTTTTCCTCCAGTATCGGGGTCACCGTCTTCTCTGTGGTGCTTGGGGGCACTGTGCTCTTCACCACCACCACGTGGTAGGTCTTCTTTTTCTTCAGTGTTTTTCCAACATTTTCGGCGACCCTCTTTATCGGCCTCAGGTCGACTGCGCCTTCGAAGTCTGCGGGCGTCTGCACGCATATGAATGTCACGTCCGTGTCTAATATGGATTTTTCTCCGTCGGTTGTCGCCTTCAGTCTTTTCCCTGAATTCTTCCTGAGTATCTCTTCGAGTCCTTCCTCGTATAGTGGGCTTTTTCCGGCGTTTATCATATCCACTTTTTCCTTCTGTATGTCTATCACCAGGACGTTGTGTCCTTTCTCAGCTAATCCCGCAGCAGTTATCAGTCCCACGTATCCCGCCCCTATTACCGAGATTTCCATCTTACACCTTCAGCGATCTTGTGAGTATCTTCATCTCATTAGGGTAGAGGGGCGCATCCCATGGGAAGTGTTCGCCTTTCTGCCATCGTTGCCATCTTTCAAGGTCTTCTTCCACCATTATCTTGACGAGTTTCTCGAATCTTGTCTTAGGCTTCCAGCCTAGTTTCTTCTCCGCCTTGCTGTAGTCTCCCTTGAGGAGGTTCACGTCTAATGGGCGCATGAATCTCCTGTCTACTTTGGTGTGTTTCTGCCAGTCTAACCCTACTACGTCGAAGGCTTTTTCCGCGAATTCTTGAACTGAGTGTGTTTCGTTCGTTGCAATAACGTAGTCGTCTGGTTTTTTCTGTTGTAGCATGAGCCACATTGATTGCACGTATTCTGGAGCGTATCCCCAGTCCCTCTTGGCTTCCAGGTTTCCTAGTGGGAGTTTTTTCTCTATTCCTAGGCTGATCTTCGCTACCGCATTCGTGATCTTCCGTGTGACGAATTCGAGGCCCCTTATTGGAGACTCGTGGTTGAATAGTATCCCGTTGCAGGCGTATATCCCGTATGCTTCCCTGTAGATCTCTGTCATCCAGTATCCATATAATTTAGCTGCCGAATAGGGGCTCTGCGGCTTGAAGGGTGTTTTCTCTGTCTGCGGTGTTTCCTGTGCGTTCCCGTATAGTTCGCTTGTTGAAGCTTGGTATACCCTTGTTTTTATTTCGAGTTGTCTTACTGCCTCCAAGACTCTTGTCACCCCTAAACCAGTCACAGCCCCTGTCCCTATTGGTTGTTCGAATGATGCGCCGACGAAGCTCTGCGCCGCTAGGTGGTATATCTCATCTGGTTCTGATATGGATATTGCTTCTATGACTGAGCCTGCGTCTACCAGATCCGCTGGTATTAGGTCTATTTTTTCGAATATGTTCAGGTATTGTAGGCGCCAGAAGTTTGGCGTTGACAGCCGCCTGTATGTTCCATAAACCCTGTAGCCCTTTTTTAGTAAGAATTCTGCGAGGTAGGCGCCGTCTTGTCCTGTTATCCCTGTTATCAGTGCTTTTTTCATTTTGTTTATTTTTATATTACTATTTAGGAATATTGTACATAAAAGTTAATCTTCCATGAAAAATACCTCAACCAAGCCACACAAGACCGCCACCTAACACCTATTCTTTTACACTTACGTATTAATTATATACCCTATAAAATGAATAAAGCAAACCTTTCCCTCATCCTCATCCTATTGAGTGCCTCAGCCAACGCAGCCCTCTGGTACGACTCAGACACCTCAGACAGTTTCTATTGGAACTCCCGTATCCCAGTAATCCTGAACGAGTCCCTCGGCGTGGACAGAATAAAGGAACCAGTAATAGTATCACTAACGGGCCTGAACTATTCATCCCTTAGAGTAGTCGACCCCCAAGCCCTGCCAGACGAAGAAAAAGAAGTCTATGGCAACGACATCCCATACCAGATCAACGGCGACGAGCTGCTCTTCCTGGGCAACGTTCTCAGTCGACGCTCCAAGATCTACTACGTCTACTTCTCAGACGACCCCATCGAGAGAAGGTTCTATCCCCCACAGGACCTCATCATGTCCCATAGCAGGTACGGTATCTCAGTAGAGAACAGCAAGGCCTTGTGGGAGATCTCGGAGAGGGGCTACTACTTCAGCGTGAGCCGATACGAGAACAAAGACTTTAATGGGAGCATCACTGCAGCTCAGGGCCTGGAATGGGGCGAACGCATCACCTCAGGAATGGGGTGGGAGGGCTTCCCAGCGTATGGCGGAAACTGGAACTGCTCTACCCTGGATTCAGGCCCCATCAGGTTAAGGATCAACTGCAGCACCAATCTTTACCCATACAATCTCATCAGGGTTTATTCCTTCTACTCCGAGAACGCCTTCTTCGAGGTCGAGGAACACTTAGACATCTTTGACGAGGAATGGAGTGATTCCAGGCTGCAGGTCCGCAACCGGGTTGACGCCTTATTCAATGAAAGCTGCAACTACTGCTTCAGCAGATACGTTGGTGATGGTTCATTTTATATGGCCGCCCGCGACGTCGTCAACTCCACGGGAGGGTTTGTGTTCTGGGTCATGGGTAAGGGTAACTTTTCTGACGTCGGCTTCAGGAAACAACGCAGCGAGGACTCATTCGATTACGTTCTCCGAGCTAGCCATAACGCCTCCGGCATCGTCAGGTTCCTCTTCAGGGAGGGCGGCATACTCGAAGCCAGGCGAGAATTCGAGCGCTTCATCAGACCATTGGCTTATGTGAAGCCCATGGAATATAACAGCTTATCCATTTTCCCCATACCCTCATATGATCGCTTCTATGATAGGGGCTTCGTCGTCGTCCAGGCGGGATCCAGACAAGTCTATGGCACAGACAGGGTAGACTGCAGGATAGGCGACAACTTCTTTGCCTTATTCGATGACGGAAGCCACGGCGACCTCCTTGCCTTAGACAACCTCTGGACTAACAAAGTGAGCTTCCAGGTCACTGAGAGAACACCCACTGGAGAATACACTGTACTCTGTGAGGCACTTGACCGCAAGGGTAACAGCGTATCTTCTTCCAGCACCTTCCCCGTCTTCGATCATGGAAGCTACCACAACATCGTCTTCTCTGCCGGGGATGTGCGAATCAGGCCGTCTGGTTCAGCCCGTATCCCAGTCAATGTCTCTAACCTGGGCCACTTTTCTGAGAGCGAAATCTCCTTTGGAGTGGATGCTCCCATTGGCTGGTCTATCTCCCTTCCCGAGGGGTTCGACCTTGGTATTAATGAGACCCGGAATGTGTTCATTGTCTTGTCTTCCCCTTCTTCGCAGGCGTTGGGTTCCATCCCGCTCACGGTCAGTACCCGTAGCCGTGACTCTATTGAGTCCAGTCACAGGATTTCAGTCGACGTGGAATTATTCGACGTAGAATTTGATTCCCAGATCTCCGGAGACGAGGTCTCCCTCAGATTCCTTGGAGACGACCTTAACCCGGTAGCCTACGCCGATGTCTTGGTTACCCATGATGATCTAACGTCCTCTTACGTCACTGACGCTGACGGTCTTCTCTCTTTCAGGGCTGACGGCGCGGCTTTTCTTGAGATAGATGTCATTGAAACCGGCTATAAGCCTTTCTCGATCAAACTTGGCCTGCGGGAGAAGGAGGTTAGTTACTGGTTCCCAGTCAGTGCTTTCATCATCATCCTCCTGACTCTGTTCTTCTTCCGCCTCTATTGGAGGATGCCTGACAGGGACTACATGGAGGATGCCTTCGTAATAGCTCTCGTCATTGGAGTCTTCATCACATTGGCCTGGGTGGGCTTCACCATGCGCGGCAAGGAGTCGTTCACTGCCTTGTATTTTCCCGAGGATTCTTACTCAGGTAATCTCTCAGGCGATTCCACCTCTTTCAGGTATGCTGTGGATTGCTGGGAGCATAAGCCCACCTCCTATAACCTGAGCGTCTTCCTCGGTTATCAGCTTGTCGACGTGGACTCTTTCCGGCTTGGAGTCGGTGATTCTCTCCAGGTCAGGTACTTGGAGAGAGAGAAAAAGATTAATGTTCCGCTGAGCCTTGGATTGCCTGCACGCGTTCGGCTTGTCCTCTCTGGGGGTAACCGATCCTATGACATCCACTTCTTCTTAAGGAATAGAGTCCTTAACGTGAGCAATGTGTCCGTAAACGTGACCTGCGTTGATGGTTTATTGGATGGGGATGAATCCGACTTAGACTGCGGAGGCTCCTGTGTTCCATGCAGCCTCGACCAGGACTGCGTCAGCCACTTGGACTGTCTCTCGGGTTTCTGTCTGAGGAGAGCCTGCAGTGAGCCGACCTGCTTTGACGGCGTCATGAACCAGGGAGAGCAGATGATGGACTGTGGGGGGCCTTGTCTGCCGTGTCACTGCTTTAACCTCGTCACTGACTTGGATGAATCCGACATAGACTGCGGAGGCTCCTGTACACCGTGCAGCCTCGACCAGAAGTGTGTCAGCCACCTGGACTGTCTCTCTGGCTTCTGCTTTAGCGGCTTATGCAGGACCTCGACCTGCGATGACAAGATCTGGGGTCCGAGCGAATTGGAGATTGACTGCGGAGGGCCTTGTCCGCCTTGTCCTTCCTGTTTTGACGGCGTCATGAACCAGGATGAGATCGACGTGGACTGCGGGGGATCATGTGTCTCCTGTGATTTACTCTATGAGAACAGGACCCATGTTTCCCTGATCACTGAGTTGGAGGGCTTCATCTCTTCCCTCAGCTTTGACTCCGACGGCTCCCATGTTGTGGTGGCTTCGAACGGCCTTGAGGGTTACGTCAGTTTACTGGAGAACGGCATCCTCATGTGGACTCAACGGATCCCTTCCGCTCTCACGGATGTCCGATTCCTTGACGGGGACCGCTTTGTCTCCCCTTATCCTGGAGCTGACGTCTACCTGTTGGACTTGAATGGCGTGAACCGTATGCCCTCGTTCATGGATAAGGCAGCAACTGCTGGAATCGTCTGCGGCGTCTCCCGCGGCTCTGAGGTCTTTTTTGTGTTCAACCGCTCCCAGAATCGTTGGATTTATAGCGTCGACTCCCAAATCCGTAGGTTCTCGTTCACCGATAACTGTTCTCACCGCGTCGAGGGCTATAGGTTGAGTGAGAACTTCTCCAGTGTCCGGCTTTTCGAGGGCAAGAACAGGCTGTGGGATCATTCTGTAAGAGATGACGTCTACAGCGTCGACGTCTCATATAATGGCAGCTTTGTCGCCGTCGGCGCCGGCGGCAGGCATATTACCGATGACAACTTCATCTATTTCTTCGACAGAGGCGGGAGGCTTCTCTGGAAGCGTTTAGTGGACTGGAACATCTATTCATTGTCTTTATCGGATGATGGCGGCTTTGTCCTGGCTGGCTCTCGCAGCGGCGTCGTCTATTTATTCAACGGAAGCGGCAGCCTCCTCTGGTCTTACGAATCGGGTAGCAGCGTCCTGGACCTTGAATTGTCTTCTGACGGAAAACAGGGGGTCTTCGGTACCTCCTCTGGCCGTCTCTACTATGTGTCTAATCCCTTAGTCAACTGCAGTGACGGCATATTGAACATGGGTGAATCCGACGTCGACTGCGGAGGGCCTTGTCCGCCTTGCCGGGTTGGTATGTGGTGTCGCAGCAGGTCTGACTGTCTCTCGGGTTTCTGCCTTAACGGCTTGTGCAGGACTCCTACCTGCGATGATGGGGTCCGGAATCAAGGCGAGCAGTGGATAGACTGTGGAGGGCCTTGTCTTCCCTGTAAGCCGAGGTGTTTCCGCGACAGCGACTGCGGCAGGGACTTCGTCAGCGAACCCTACTGTTTCGGCGAATTCGTCTTAGAGGATGATGTCTCTTTTTCCTGCGTTGACCCTGGCGTCGTGGAGTCTTACTGTGACGTCTACAATGAGACCCGCCTTGTGGAGGCCTGCGTCGATTCAGTATGCATCGATGGGAGGTGTGTTTGATGGATAGCCTCTACCATTTCGTCTTTGCCTTGGTCGGCGGCTATGTCCTTGTCAAGGGCTTGAATGTCCGGTATAGTTTTCCTTTCCTCGTTGTTCTGGCTTTTCTCTCTACCTTAATAGATGTTGACCATCTATGGCAATCCCAGATCTTCCATAATCTTTTTGTCCTCGTCCCAGTCTTATTTGTTTTCTTCGTCTCTTTTTTGTTCAAGCATCGGGGCATCAAACTCTATTCCCTGGTCTTGTTTGTCATGGTCTTCGGCCACTTGTTGGCTGATATGACCTTCGGCATCGGCATTCCCCTATTTTATCCTCTTAGTGATTCCATGCATCGTTTTCCTTCTTTTGTCATGGAGCCTAACTTTGTCTCTTCTTTTGGTATTGCCTTGTCTCTGTATTTTGGCTTTATCGCTGTTCTGGTGTTTTCTTACAGGGTGAGAAGATATTTTAACTGATTTATCCTAGATTTTCTTGTATTTTGTCCCACTTTTTTGGTTTTTAAATATAAAATGTAATATATTTAAGTCCTATTCTAACCTATGTTGTTGGAAGTGGGGGTGATTGATTATGAAAAAAATCTTAAGCATTGTTTTCAGTATCTTTATGTTGACTGTATATGCTTCGGCGTATACCATCGACGGTGACTTGTCTGACTGGGGCGTGACCCCATTCTCTGACTGGATACCTGGCAGCGACACATGTGACTGGATCGTTGAAGACAACATCGACCCAGCCCGCACGGGCGATCCTGCCTACCCTGACTGGACGGGTTATTCTGCTACTGGCGTGCATATTCAGGGGACTGGTAGTTCATCTTCTACGTACAGTGAACCTGTGCTTAATCTTGTGGATTCTTGGTCAGCGGCTCATGGGGGCCATTATCTGCAGCCTGCTGGCGGCGAACACTACGACATCGAGGCCTTGTACTTTGACGATGACGCCTTTTACGCATATTTCGCCATTGTGACTTCTATGGATTCTAGCGGCTACACTGACCAGTATGGTAGGCACTGTGATCCAGGCGACTTGGCTCTTGACTTGGACAATAATGGAGTCTACGAGTACGGCATCTACTTGTACGGAGCAAACCAGGGCAAGATCTGCCTTAATCCTACTTGGTCTACTCCAGGTAGTTTTCCGTCGAGTTACCCTGACGGCATAGCGAGCTGCAACAACCACGTCGGTAATGCCACTGTTGTGTATACAAGTGCTGGTGTCTCTGATAATTCAGTCAGCAACTACATAGTAGAGGTCCGAGCGCCTAAGACTGCCTTGGGTGAACCCATATATGGGCAGATCAGTGACCTGCATATCACGATGACATGCGGCAACGACATCATCGAGCTCTTAGAGTATACGTGGAATTTCCAGGTGCCTGAGTCCGCGGTCGCCGTGGCCTTGGTTTCTCTCTTGATTCCGGGCTTGATCTACGTTGCCAGAAAGAGGGAATAAATCCCCTCTATTCCTTTTTTATTCTATTCTTCAGTTTATGTTTGTTTTTTCCTTCTATTTCTCGGAGCCAGTCGTCTATTAATTTGATGGTTTATAAGGTGACTTGAGGATATCCAGAGATTGGAGGTGTCTCCGTAAACCGTTTTCTTTAAGCCTCAAAGATTTAAGCAGCAAATACTGAGTATTAATGAGATGAAAAAGAGGATTATGGGTAAAATATTCGAATTTCCGGTGATAATAGAGAGGGATGAATGCGGATATTTCGCGTCATGTCCCCTGCTGCAGGGTTGCTATACGCAGGGAGAAACTTATGAGGAGGTTCTTGAGAATTTGAAGGACGCAATGAGGCTTCATATAAGAGACCGATTGGAGGCGAAAGAGGAGATCCCTTCTGTGCAGAACATTGCATTAACAACCGTAAGGGTTAGAGCATGACTGGAAGGCTTCCGAGGTTGGATGTTAGGCGGGTAAGCAAGGTTCTTAAAAAACTTGGTTTCACGGTGGCTAGACAATCTGGCAGCCATATGATATTCAAAAATTCTGAGGGTAAGAGGATAACTCTCCCATATCATTCAAAGAGGATACTGCATCCGAAACTTTTAAAAAGCGTTCTGAAGGATGCTGGAGTATCCATTGAAGAATTCAAAAGGTTGCTTGGATAGACTTCATCCCTTATTTTTTCCCTTCTATTGTTATTTTTTTCTCTAATTTGTTTCTTATTTCGTTTATTTTGTTTTCATCGAGTTTTTGTAGTGTGTATTTGCATTTAACGAGGAATTCTGGTGCTTTTTCAGTCATTTCATTATATTGTTCGTCTGGTATGTTCCTGTTTACATAGTATTGTGCGTCTATTCTTGCCTTTAGTGAATCCTTTAGGAAATCGATTTCTTCTTTTTTGAAGAACTCTTTGAGGTATTGTTTTGCGAATTCCACTGTGCATGAGTGTATTTCGCATTTTATCCCTATTCTGACGAGAATTGAGTACAATGAAAAGTACATTGTATAGTAGGCGGTTGCTATCTCCCAGTCTTTTATTACATTGATTCTCATTGATTGGAGTGATTCTTCTGCTTTTTTTGTATATGCTTCTGCAAGGTTTGGGTTTGGTTCGACTAGGCTTATCCCTTCTTTCTTTTTCAGGCACCAGTTGATTTTATCCATTTTTCAGGACTGTTCTTATGAATTCTTCTGTGTTTGAGAAGACTATGTGGTTGTCTAGTACCTCTTTTATGAGGATGTCATTCCACATGTTTTCTTGGAATATTTTTTTGGGATAGTTTTTGATGCTTGTTTCGATCCCGTACAGGCTGGATGCTTTTTTGGTTTCTTCTTTGTCGTAGTCTCCTGCAATGAATATGTCTAGGTCTGAGTTTTTTTCTTCGATGCCTTTTGCGTAGCTTCCGAATATTATGCCTATTCCATTGATTGAGGGGGTTATCTTTGTTAGTAGTTCTCTGATCATTGGTTTGTCTTTGAGGAAGGTTATTTTTTTGTATTGTTCGGTGAATATTAGATAGTCTTTTGCGGTTTCTGTTTTCTTTATTTTGTATGTTTTTATTTTACCTTTTGTTTTTGATTCTAGGACTGTTTTTTTTTCTAAGTCTCCCAGGATTAGTTGGGCTGTTCTTGGGCTTATCTCCAGGAGCTTCTGTACTTCTCTTATGTAGTGGTCTTTGTTGAAGCCTTTCGTGTATAAAGCCAATACTTGCAGGTGGTTTTCGGTTATGTTTATTTTTTTATACATATGTATTATTTAGAATACAATCGTATTTAAACCCTAAGTTTTCTTTTTTCCTTCTATTTCTCGGAGCCAGTCGTCTATTGTTCTTTCAGAGGGTTTTATGCTCAGAAATCGATCTCTTTTATGGTTTGTTGTAGTAGTGGTTTGATTTTCGGCATTCTTTCTTTGATGGTTTCCCAGATAAGTTTATAGTCTACTCCAGAGTAGAAATGTATTAGTCTGTCTCTCATGCCGGCCATTTCTTTCCATGGGATTTCGGGGTGTTTTCACCGTATTTCTTCGGGGATGTGTTTTGTTGCCTCTCCTATGATTTCTAGCTTCCTCACTACGGCGCTTGCGGTTTTGTCGTCTTCTCTGAATTTTTCGAAGTCTGATTTACCTACGAATTCTTCGATTTTTTCCACTGCCTCCAGTATGTCTTTCAAGTAGATCATATGGTCTCTTTTCATATGGGAGTCGCCTCTTTTAATATGCTTTCCTTGAGTTCTTTTCTCAGCGCTCTTCTTGGTATGATGTCGACTTTTGTGTTTAGTTTTTCTTCGAGGAATAGTGCGAGCCCTGTCAGGTCTATGAGGTCGGCGTCTTCTTTGAAGTCTACTAGTAGGTCTATGTCGCTTTCTTTTTTGGTCTCGTTTCGGACGTAGGAGCCGAATACTTCTATCTTTTTTATCTTGTATTTCTTGTATAGTTCTGTTTTGTATTCTTTTAGGGTGTTTTTTATCTCATCAAGTGGTTTCATATCATTATATCTTTGATTTTTTTGTATTAAACCTAGGTCTTTCCTTCTATTTCTCGGAGCCAGTCGTCTATTGTCTTCTCTACTTCCGCCAGTTTGTGGTGTTCCTGCAGCGGTTTTATATCCACCAAAAAGAAATAGTTAATTTGGTAGGTGTTTTGATGGAAAAAATCAAAGTAAACGATAGGTTGGTGAATTTTAAGAGGAAGGTTATTCCCGTCCTTAAGCGAAACGGTGTGGTGAGGGCGGGGGTGTTCGGCTCATTTGCTCGTGGGGAGGCTAAGAAGGGTAGTGACGTTGATATCCTGATTGAAATAAGGGGTAGGAAGAGCCTTTTTGATCTTGCGAGGTTGGAGATTGAGTTAGAGAAAAGGGTGGGACAGAAGGTGGATGTGGTTGAATATTCAACAGTTCATCCTCTGCTGAAGGATAGGATCTTGAAAGAGGAAGTGCAGGTACTATGAAAAAGGATGTGCGTGTGTTTCTGTTGGATATCCTGGAGTGTATTGAGAAGATTGAGGAATACACTGGTGACATAAGCAAGGAGGAATTTCTTGGGGAGACATGGATTCAGGATGCAGTGCTCAGACGAGTGGAGGTCATCGGTGAAGCTGCGAAGAATATACCTGATAGTTTCAAGAAGACTCATCCGGGTTTGCCTTGGAGTGAGATGGCTAGGACGAGGGATAGGCTTATCCATGGATATTTTGGTGTTAATCTTGAGCGTGTTTGGGTTATTGTGAAGGATGATCTCCCTGACTTGAAGAAGAAGATCAAGAAGATCCAAGAGGATCTGGAAACATCCTAGGTCTTCTTTTTTCCGTCTATTTCTCGGAGCCAGTCGTCTATTGTCTTCTCTACTTCCGCCAGTTTGTGGTGTTCCTGCGGCGGTTTTATATCCACCAAAAAGAAATAGTTAATTGTAGATGTTGTGATGGAAAAGGTTGTGCTACGTGATAAGCGTTTAATGGATTTGGGGAGGAGGATAGTTCCTGTACTTAAACGTAACAAGGTTGTGCGGGCAGGGATTTTTGGTTCGTTCGCGAGGGGGGACTTCAAGAGGGGTAGTGATATCGATATCTTGATCGAGGTGAAGGCGAAGAAATTTAGTTTATTTGATTTGGTTGGGCTTGAATTGGAATTGAAGAAGGTGTTGGGGAGAGATGTGGATTTGTTGACGTATAATGGGATTAATCCTCTCTTGAGGGATAGGATCTTGGGGGAGGAGGTAAGGATAATATGAAAAAAGAGCCGTTGATTTTTATTAAGCACATATTGGGGAGTATTGAGAACATAGAATCTTTTTCTCGGGGACTTTCTAAGAGTGAATTTTCGGGGGATAGATTGAGGCAGAGTGCTGTTATTAGGGAAATAGAGATAATCGGGGAAGCTGTGAAGAATTTGCCCACAGAATTCACGGTCAAGTATCCTAGTGTGGAGTGGAGCAGGATTGCCGGTACCCGCGATAAAGTAATCCATCACTATTTTGGAGTTGATGCGGACGTTATCTGGGATATTATAGAATATGATCTCCCTGACTTGAAGGAGAAGATCAAGAAGATCCAAGAGGATCTGGAAACATCCTAGGTCTTCTTTTTTCCGTCTATTTCCTTGAGCCAGTCGTCTATTGTCTTCTCTACTTCCGCCAGTTTGTGGTGTTCCTGCAGTAGTTTTTCTTTTTTCTGGTGTATTTGTTCCCACCATTTTTCGACTTCTTCTGGGGTCTTTGGCATCCGGTGGTGTTCTTCGGTGGTCTTCTTTATTATCAATGTGGCGGCTATTATGCTTACTACCAGCATTACTATTAGCACCTCTGTTATCGGCAGCTCTCCCTCTTTTTTAGGTGTCAATGGTTCTGGGTCTATTAGGTCTTCTATTCCGTCTCCGTCTGTGTCTTTGTTGTATGGGTTCGTGCCTTTCTGGCTTTCTTCGTAATCTGTTAGCCCGTCTTTGTCTGAGTCTATGAACATGGTCTCTGGTTGCAGTGGGTGGGGGTCTATTCCGTCTATCAGCTTGTCTCCGTCTGTGTCGTTTTTGTATGGGTCTGTTCCCATCATCGTCTCATTGTAGTTGCTGAGTCCGTCCTTGTCTGAGTCTATGAACAGGTCCTTGTGCAGTAACGGGTATTTGTCTAGTGAGTCTATCATCCCGTCGCCGTCTGTGTCGTTGTTGTATGGGTCTGTGCCTATCCTTAATTCATCATAGTCTAGTATTCCGTCTCCGTCGGCATCGTATATGAGGTCTTCTTTTATGAGTGGGTGCGGGTCGTACATGTCTGTTATCCCGTCGCCGTCTGTGTCTACGTTATAGGGGTTTGTCCCGCTCATTGTCTCGTTGTAGTCGCTTAGTCCGTCTCCGTCTGAGTCCGTGTAGAGGTCTTCTGTTTCCAGTGGGTGGGGGTCCATTGAATCCGGTAATCCATCCCCGTCGGTGTCTTTGTTTGTCTTGTTCGTCCCCATCACCTTCTCCACGTAGTCTATGACTCCGTCCTCGTCTGTGTCGTTTGTGTACCCGAATAGGTACATCTTGTTGTCGTTGGCTCCTATCAGTAGTTCGGGTATTTTGTCTCCGTTCAGGTCCACTATCTTTGGTGTTGACTGTATTGAGGTGTTCAGCCAGTGGCTCCATTTCCTGGTCAGGTTCCAATCCAGCACATATATTGTCCCCTTTGTCGTGGCCACTATTATATCTTTTCTGCCGTCTAGGTCTATGTCTTCTACTTGTGGTTTCGTTTTTATGGCGCCGTCTAGTGTTGTCTTCTTTTTGAGTTTTCCGTTGTAGTCTAGCATGTACAGGTTTTTGTCTGTTGACCCGAATATTACCTCTGTTGTTCCATTGTTGTCTATGTTGTTTATCGTCGGAGCCGCCTCTATCCCTCCCTTCGTTGTGTAGTTCCATCTCCTGTATACTTCGTAGACGTCGTATTCTTTTCCAGTCGTCTTTCTATGCCCTAGTGAATGCATTATTCCGTCCCCTGATCCTGCGAATATTTCTCTCCCGTTTGTTTCCACCGCTAGTATGTCTCCTCCTGTCTGGTAGCTCCATATTGACAGCATCGGGTATTTTATTATGTATACTTTGTTGTCGTCTGATCCTAGTATTATCTCTGGTTCTTTGTCTGCGTCTATGTCTGTTATCTTTGGCGTTGACTGTATTTTGTCCATGGTCTTGTATTCCCACACGTGTTTTCCTTTTAGGTCTAGTAGGTATATTCTCGCGTCTCCTGACGTCAACGCTATCAGTTGTTTTCCTTTGAATTCGCCTGTCGCCGCTGCTCCCATTATTTTCCCCTTGGTCGTGTAGTTCCACATATGTGTTCCATTACTGTTTATCGCGTACACTATTCCATCCCATGCTCCTACTATCACGTCCTTTAGTGTGTCGTTGTTTAGGTCTATCAGTAATGGAGTTGAGGATATGCTTCCCCCTGTCTTGTAGCTCCATTCTTCTCTTCCTAGCGCGTCTACCACATATATTTTTCCGTCTCGGCTTCCGTATATTATCTCCGTTATTGTGTCGTTGTCTATGTCTGCTGTTGCCGGCGCCCCTGTATTCCAGTTTTCTGCTGTGTGCGTCCATATTATCCCGAATCCCTCTAAACTGAGGTTTTCCTGTGCTGTCGCCTGCATCGTCAGTATCAGCAGCATTATCGTGATTGCTTTTTTTGTCTGCATTTTAGTATATTATTAATTCTCTTTCGATTAAAATGGATGTCTTATCTCTTGTTCGGGTTGTCTTGGGTCTTTTCTTTTATCTCTTTGTCCCCGGCTTCGCAGTGTCTTATGCCATCTTCCCCAAGGAAGAGATCGACTTGATTGAAAGGATCACTCTTTCTCTGGCCTTCAGCGTCACCATGACTCCCTTATTCGTCTTAATCCTGAATCTTTCTCTCGGAGTCGAATATTTTCCCATCGACCTTCTTCATTCTCTCCTGGCCTCTCTTTTCCTGATCTTTGTTTCCTGTCTTGTCTGGCTTTATAGGGTGGGTCGTCTGAGATTTTGATTTTTTTGTCTGTATGAGTGCGAGCCTACTATTATCTCTGTTCATCATGTCTATTTCCCTTCGTCTTCTTTGTTGTTGGCTGCAGTTGTAGGTGATCTTGGCGGGAGTGTGTTTTAGAGTTTCTGTAGGGTGTTTTTTGTTTTGTCTATTAGTTCTTCTATGTTGTCTGCAGCTGTTATGTATTGTTGTTCTTTGTATAGCGTTTTGTGGTGTCTCTGTTCTCTGCTGGGTTTTAGGAGGCGAACAATATTGTGTTGTAGGGTGTGGGGGACTATAGTTGGGGGGTGGTGTCTGTGAACTCTTTTGAGGGGTTATTTGTAGATGTTTTTTCTGTGCCCTATCTTTAGGACTAGGATTAGGAGTTTGTCTTTTTCTATGTCCATTAGGATTCGGTGGTCTCCGACTCTTAGTTTGTAGCCGGGGTCTCCCACTAGTTTGGTGACGTGGGCTTCGGGTCGTATTCTGATTCTTTCTATTGCCGAGATTATTCTTTCCTGCTGTTCTCGTCCGAGTTTTTTGTATTGTTTTTTGGCTGTGTCTGAGAAGAAGACGTCGTACATTTATTTCATCTCTGCTTTTATTTGGTTGAGTGTGTGGATTTTCCCTGCTTTTATTTCGGCGCGGGCTTCTTCTAGTTCTTTTTTTGTTTCGGCGTTCAGTTCTGTTGTGTCTTCGATCAGGTTTTGGATTACTTCTTCGTAGGTTTCTCTGTCGGAGAGTTTTCTTTTGTTTAGTGTTTCCTGTAGTTTGTTGCTTATCTGGATCGTAGTTGCCATAGTAAACTATAGTATGTTATAGTATATAAATACCCCCATGCATCCATCTGTATCGAGCTGACTGTATGTGTTTATTCTCCAAAGGAACCCGCATATTTCAACGTTTTTTGTTTGTTGGGGGTAGCATAGGATCTGTTGGCTGTCTAAGGAAGAAAACTCTTTCTCTTTTATCTGCGTCTTGTTATCAGGTACGCTACTGTCGGCGTCGTCAGCAGTATTAGTATTGTTGTCTCTGTGGTGTTGTATTCTGGCACCTGTTTTTGTCTGCAGCTGTAGGTGATTGTGGCGGGAGTGTGTTTTAGAGTTTCTGTAGGGTGTTTTTTGTTTTGTCTATTAGTTCTTCTATGTTGTCTGCCATGTCTCTGCTTACTCTGTAGGAGGATATGAAGCCTTTTATTCTGTCTTCTCTCAGCTTTAGTAGGTTGGTTTGGCAGGAAGTGATCACTTCCTCTGTTTTGTGGCTGCTTCCTCTCCTCCGAAGGTCTCTTCTAATCTCTGTGGGTACCTGGCTGTAATCGATCCTCTTTTTCGGATAGTTTATGAGTGCTATCACGTCGAATAGGTCTTTGTAGTGGGCTCGGCCTACGTGGACCTTATCTGATCTGGCAGAGATCACAATCTTGTTGGCGAGTAGCATCTCTATTGGAGTTATCTTCTGTTTGAATGCGTAGTCGTCTAATATGCCTGGGAGCGTGTTGAAGTCTGTTTCATCTGGTTTTCTTAGGACTGTCTTTGTGTTGACTTGTACTTTGATTAGGTGGGCGTTGATTTTTTCGCCTTCGAATCGTGTCTCTGTTTTGTATATTGTCGGAGCTATTCTGTAGTAGGTCAGGGCTCCTGTGAATCTGTTGTATTTGCCTCCTCTTAGCCCTAGTTCCTCCATCTCTGTTCGTGTTTCTTCTATTGTTTTCTCTTCTTCGAGGTCGTAGTCTAAGTCCATTGATATCCTCCTGTTTGTTTCTTTTATGAACTGTTGGACTGCTGTGCCTCCTTTTAAGACGATTTTTTGTCTGCGGAGGAGGTTTGCTGTGTCCATGAGCCATATCAGGAACTCGGTTTGTAGTCGGGGGTGGCCTGTTTTCTCTGATATTCTTTTTATGTTTTCTTCGTTCAGCAGCTGTTTTAGTTCATGCATTTATTCCTCCTTCTATGAATTTTCGTTCTTCTTCTGTCGGTTTTTTTTGTGTTGTCTTTACCTTGTAGCCTTTCTCTGATAGGACTGTGAGTATCTTTTTCAGGTATTCTAGTGTTCCTGTTTCTTGGGCTGCTTCTGTGAGTTGCTTCTGGTTGAATCCTCTTTCTATGTAGTCGCATATGGCTGGTATGGCGTAGAACTGTATTATTTCTGGCTCCATTAGTAGGGTTTCTGTTATCGCTGTTTCGGGTGTGGCTATGTTGGCTTCTCTGTCTTCGAAGACTGTTCTTCTGTAGTTTTCTTTTTTTATCTGCCTCTTTATTGTTTTTATCTCGGCTTCCATTGTTTTGTTGTAGGCTTTTATCTGTTTATCGTCTTCTACTGTGAGGTAGTATTCTCTGCTGGATGCGAGTCCGTAGTATGATAGTGCTGATGGTCCTGTGATATAGTATCCTTGGTTGTATGTTTTTTCCATGAAGCCTATGATGTCTTTTCCGTAGGTGTTTTTTATCAGGTATTCTTCTGGTTTGTTTAGTTTGTATCTTCCTTTGGCTGTTTTTGTTATCATTCCTTTTTTCTGCATTCTGGTGGCGACTACTTTTGCGTTGTTTTCGGTTGTATTCAGTATTCTGCTTATGTCTTTTGTTGTGAATTCTTTTTCCCCGAGTCTCAGGTATAGTAGGGTGTAGCGTTCGGTGATTTTCATTTTTTGTAACTTGTAACATAATTACTGTTTTTGTAACTTAAATATCAAGTTACAGAAATCGTAACTATTCCCTGATTTTGATTTACGCGGGTCTTTTTCTCTTCCTCAGGTACGCTATTCCCGGCGTCGTCTTTGTTGTTTGTCTCTGTGGTGTTGTATTCTGGCTCTTTATTCGTCAGTGTGGATGCTCCGTGTTGTTGTCTTGCACTGTTTTTTTTGGAGGGAATCAGTTGTGCTTGTTTTTAGAGAAGCTTTTTAATGTCCTCAATAAGCTTTTCGGCTGCTGTTATAGCTTCTTCTGCATCGGCTTTTGAGATGTCTGATATGATTCCATAGTCTGCTTTCTCTCTTTCTTCTTGTGTTGTTGCAAAATCCCTGAAGGTGTCTTGGCTTAGTTCTCCTGTTTTAACGTATTCTTCGGCGATTTTGGGTATAACTCCTCTATGTGTTTTTGGATAGATGTCTTTTGTAGATAGTAGAGCTCTTGCTGCGAAGAACATTGAGTAGTATGCCCTGCTTAAAGCATCAGAGTAGTGTTTGTCTTCCAGTAAGTCTTTTGCTGCTTCGAGTTTTTCTCTTGCTTTTTCCATTAACATGTCTTTTTCATCCAATTAGAACACCATTTTTTTCTATTTCGGAGATGAAGTGTGTTTTTCTGATTTTTTTGTAGTCTTTTTGTGTGATGATTTTTGCTGAGATGTAGACTGATTTTTCTAGGAGGGTTTTGACTACGTCTTCCATTATTTTTTTCTTTATTTTTCTTTTGCTGCTTTCTGAGATTAGCATCATGTCTATGTCTGACTTTTCCTTGTCTTTTCCGCTTGCTACGGAGCCGTAGAGTATGATTTTTTTTATTTCTGGGTTTTTTTTCTTGACTGTGTATGCGAAATCTTCTGCTATTTTTTTTCTGTTCATTTTTTTGGTAAAGGTATTTTGTTTTCCAGATTTAAAATGGTTTTCCGGCGTCGTCTTTGTTGTTTGTCTGCATGTGTGGGTGGTTGTTACTGTTTTTGTAACTTAAATATACAGAAATCGTAACTATCCCCTGATTTTCATCAAATATGCTGTCCCAGGAGTCGTTTTTATTCTTGGATGGGGGTCAGTTCAGGGATTGTTGGTGAGGTGGGTGGGGTGGATAATTATTTGGCCAGTTTCATGTCTTTGTCGCCTAGGATTGTCTGGCCTTCGTGGTTGCTCCAGAGTGCCATGATGGAAGCCAGTGCTCCCGGCTCTGTTTCGTTTTTCATGAGTTTTAGAATGTTTTTCCTCACCATATTTTTGGACTTCTCTGAGGCCTGTTGTGCGCTGTTGCCTTTGAGTAGGGAAACAACGACTAGATTGGAGGGTTCAAGGAAGAGTTTGGCTGTCTCGTCTTTCAACGGCGTCGCTGATCGTCTCTCATCTATCCAGAAACTGAAGGGGGTATTGTAGCCTATGAAGCATCCGCCTTTTAGGGTGCATGCTTTTCCCAGGGAGGCTGCTGCGTAGCAGGCTCGGGCGTAGACTATCTTTTTGCTTAGGATGTTATGGTTTACGTCTTCTTCCACCAAAACTTCTTCTATGCCTCTGATTTTGTCGCCGTATATGTGTTTTTCATCTCCGTGGGCGTTGAAGAAGATCAGCGGCGGATTTTTCTCTGAGACTATATTTGAGAAATTTTTTTGTGTGAGGCGTGGTCTCTCCAGGTCTAAGACTTTGGTGTTCTTTTTTTTGGCTGACTTAATGACTTTGCTGGCGTCATGTTTCTGCTAGTGTCTTGGAGAATTCTCCGCTGGCTACTGCGCGGATGAATTTGAGTTGCATGTCGACGAAGTTTCTGCCGACTTCGTCTTCTGCTTGTATGTGTTTTTTAAGCTCTTCTTTGGTGTAGACGCCTTTCTCTCCTACTGATAGCTTGAAGTGGCTGGGTACGCTGGTTTCTAGGCGCCATAGTACTAGTTCTTTGACTTCTTTGTCGAGTTTCTTTTTGTCTTTCATATTATCTTCATTTTCGCCAACTTGTCGATAATCTGCTTACCAAGCTCAGAATCGTTTTTGATTTCGATCATGGCTGTATTCCATGTGTAGGGTTTGTTTTTTATGACGACTATTATGTCTTTTCCGCGGATGGCTTCTGGGACGTTGGCATATATCCTCATAAATTTGGCTTTTTTGTCTGCCATAAGTAACCATTAGCATTGGGGGGATTATTAAGCGTAACGCAGACTTGTTGGGCTTCGCTTATTGTCTAACCCGTGGAAAGCCTTGTCCCCACTTCATCATGTCTATTTCCCGTCGTCGTATTGTTTTGGTTGTAGTATGTTTTCCTGTATTTCTCATATTGTATTACATGAATTTTTAAACTTTCGTGTATTATTTATCTCAATAATTTTTCCTTTCCTCGATAAATTAATAGAGTTAAATTTTGTGTCATATGTTTTGGTGGGCTTACCTAAATTTTTAGTATTTATATGCGTAGTTCCCTTGTTTTAGGTGGGGTGTGCATAATGGAACTTAGGATTGAGATGAGCCATACTGAGCAGACCGCATGCTTCTCGCTCCTATTGAGTTGGAGACTCCGAGCAGGTTAAAGACTTTTGGGGCTTATCTTGGAATCTAGGATATGACTTTATTGGCTGAGGCGATAACTCTTAAGATCCCTTATTTTATCTCTTTGTATGTCGGTGGTGGGGCTCAGAGGAAGTTGATTATTGTCAGGCGGCTGGATGATGTCTTTTTTTTTTGTTAGGCTGCTGCTGTTGGTGTATCCTTGGTGGGTTTTTTTCAGGCGTGTGAGAAGAATATTATGGGCATGTGTAGTATGTTTTCTTCCAGTTTTATCTGGTCTGTGTTGTAGATTATTATGCCGTGGGGGGATTTGTATCTCTTGATTGCTTTTCTTATCTGTTTGGTGTTTTTGTCGCCTGAGCCTACTTCTACTGGTATTATCTGGTTTTCTTTTTGGATTAGGAAGTCCACGCCTTCTTTTTCCGGGTCGTAGGATATTCCTGCTTTTTTTGTGCGGAATAGGGTTGATGCGACGAGGTTTTCTGCGAGGAGTCCTATCATGTCTCTGTTTTTCAGGTTGTATGTTCCGAGTTTGAATCGTATTGCTGCATTGATGGAGGGTGATAGGAAGTAGTATTTCCAGGGTTTTCTGACTATTTTGCCTGCGCTGCCGTAGGGTTTGACGCTGAATATGAGGTGTGTTTTTTCCAGGACGTCTAGTATGTTTCTTATGAGGGTTGGTGATTTCTTTAATCTTGCGGCGAGTTTGGCGTCTGATGTTCCGCCTGGTTTTTGGAGTGCTAGGAAAGTGAGTATCAGCGAGATTGTGTTTCGTGTTTCTGTTGTGAAGTTTTGTATCGTGGTTAGGTCTTTTTCTATCACTCTTTCGATCATGTCGAATGTTTTCTCGTGGACTGCGGCTTCTTCGAGGGGGATGGCGTAGGGTAGGCCGCCGTAGCATAGGTAGTTTTCCCATTCTCTCTGGGGGTCTTCGCCTGTTTTCAGGGTCTTTATCGTGATTTCGTGCTTTAGTTCGGAAGCTTTTTTTAGTGTTTTTTCGTCTGGGTTGTGGATTAATTCCATTATTGTCTCCGTTGTTTTCGGCAGGTCTATGCCGTATTTTAGGGTTATGTGTTCTGTGTAGTTCATTGGGTATATTCTTATCTTGGTTATTCTTCTTGCGGCGTCGACGTTTAGTTCTAGGTCTAGCGCGGATGATCCTGTGTATACCGTGAATATTTTCTTTGTTTTGTCGTAGAAGATTTTTCCTGCTGTGGACCATTCTTTGTCGTAGTGGGCTTCGTCCACGAATATGAATAATGGCTCTTTGAGGTTTACTGGTGAGGTTCTGTGGATTTTTTGTATGTATGTGTCTATCGCATTGAATATTGTGCTGCCGACGTAGTTTTTCATTTCGTCGGCTGTGAAGTATAGTATTTTTTCTGGGTCTATTTTTTTGTCTTTTGTCAGGTGGTCGTATAGTTGTAGTAGTAGTGTTGTTTTGCCTGTTCCTCTTAGTCCGGGCATCATTATTAGTCTGTTTTCTGTGTCTTTTCCGTCTAGGTAGTTGTCTGCGTGTTGTTGTAGTCTGTTGTAGATTGTTCTGTGTTTTAGTGGTTTGTCTTCTCTTTTGATGCCGTCTTTTACGAGTTTTGGTGTTTCTGTGAGTTTGCCTATGACGTAGTTCAGTACCAAGTCGTCCATCTCATACATTATTATGTACAAACCTATATAAATACTTATACATTATAGAATATAAATCAGGGGATTTGGATCCCCCCTAGCCAGATATTCTTCACCTTTTTCTTGTTATCAGGTAGGCTATTCCGGGTGTCGTCAATATTATCAGTATTATTCCTATGGTGTTGAATTCCGGCACCTGTTGTTGGCTGCAGGTGTAGGTGCATCCTGTCGTGCCTTCATCGTCGTAGTTGTCTGTGGTGTCGCATCTGTTGTTGTCTCCTGTTGTCACGTCTAGGCTGACTATGTCTTCGAAGCTTCCTCCTTCTTGGTTGTTGTTGCAGAATGTGTTCTCGTTCAGTACGTTGTTGAGCACATGTACTATGTATACTCCAATGCGTTGGTTGTTGTTTGCTGTGTTACCTGTTAGTGTGTTGCCGTGTGTGCCTATGTATATTCCGTGTAGTGTGTTTTCGTTTGCCGTGTTGTTTATGAGTTGGTTGTTGTCTCCTCCTGTTCCTCTTATGTCTATTCCTTCTCGGAATCCGGTTATTTTGCAGTTTCTTATGGTGTTTCCTGTTTTTCCGTCTAGTATTATGCCGAAGTCGTTGCCGGTGTTGTCTCCGTCTATTGTGTTTCCTTGGCAGTCGAATATTTTGTTGTTGAAGCCTGCTGGGCTGTTGATGCATGTTCCTACGTAGTTGTTTACTGTTATTGTTCCTACGTAGTTTACTTGGCTGTTGCAGTTTATATTGTCGTTTAGGGCTGCTGTGCAGTCGATGCAGGCGTCTGTGTTGCTTCCTCCATTTGTTGTTGTGCCGTCTCCGCAGTTGCATACTCCGCATCCTATTTCTGTGTAGGCGTTTACGGTGGCCATCATTATCAACAGCATTGTTATTATTGTCGTTATCTTTTCTTTGTTTTTGTTTGTTTTCATGGTGTTTATATTTGTATTCTGTTCTTTATAAGGGGTTTTTTTGTTTTGCTTTTTAAGCTTTGGTTCGTAATATTTTTGTGTATGGCGTTTTGTCTGTGGGTGGTGTGGTATAGTGTGCGTTGTTTTTTTGGTTTTTTTATACATTGGTTTGCTTTTTAAAGGCGAAATCCCATATATTTGTATCTTATTTAGGCGAGAAAGTACGTTATTTATTTGAAACAAGTTTGAGGTGACGCAAAACAAAAAAATGAAAATGATGAAGGTTATGATGGTTCTATTGACCTTGATAACAACTATTTCAGTAGTTAACGCAGCTTATGTTTATTCTACAGACGCTGATGGTAATTGGAAAGACCTCTTTGATGGTGATGATAACATATATGCAATAGGTAGTGGGTTCCAAGCAGAAGAAACTTGTAGGATATATATAATGAAAAACGGTAATTGGGAAACAAAAGATGTGGGTGGTATACCCCCAGGCTCAACAGGAACATATGATGTGTACATCGGGGATACAATACCAATGGACAAAAAGGTTGTTGGCCCAATAGAAATTGTGACCACTAATGGAGGTAATTTATTAAATACATTAGTGTGGAGCCCACCATTACAAACCGGGAAGTTTGATATAATAGTGGATTGTAAAAATGTAGGTGGTGATTATGGAAGTTGGGATGGAGCCTACGACCCCACCTCTAGAGATGCTGTAGACACAAACTTCTGTATCGGCTTCACGGTTGTTCCTGAGTCTGTGTTAGCTGTTGGTTTGATCGCTCTCTTGGTTCCTGGTTTGATTTATGTTGCTAGGAAGAAGTCTGCGTAAAACCTTTTTCTTTCTTTTTCTATTTTTCTTTTATTCCTTTTTTTGTATTGCTGCGCTATTTTTATATATAATAATCCATATATATAATATCATTTTAAACATTATTCAATAATTCCACCTTGAATTAAAATGGATCCCCTAATAATCTCATCCATAATGTTTTTTGTCGGCTTCTTTGTCACTTTTTTGTACACCCCGCGCTTTATCCATAAAGCCACTACGATGGGCTTCGTCGTCATGGACATGTACAAGAAGGGCAAGCCGTTGATTCCCAACGTGGGCGGTCTCACCATCTTAGCCGGCACCTTGGCTTCTTTGATGGCTGCACAACTCCTTGTGCCCATGGACAAGATACTCATTTTTTACTTCATCGTCACCTCTTTCGCCTTATTCGGTCTAGCAGACGATCTACTCAATGTGGGCAGGCCCTCCAAGATATACATTCCCTTCCTCCTTTCCCTACCCATCGCTATCCTCTGTAAGGATACTACGCTGTCTCTTGGCTTCATGGAGGTCGAATTGAGCACCTTGTATGCTTACCTCATCTGCCCCCTTTATGTGATGGTCGTCGCCAACTTGGTGAACATGCACTCCGGCTTCAATGGTCTCTCCGTGGGCCTCTCCACTAACCTCCTCATCTTTATCGCCGCTAAGGCCTACCTCTCTAACGGCGTGGAAAGTCTCTACTATATCCTGCCTCTCTTCGGTTCCTTGATCGCCTTCCAGTATTATGACTTCTATCCAGCCAAGATTCTCTGGGGTAATGTTGGCAGCTTGATGGTGGGTTCCGCCGTCGGCGGCTTGATCGTCGTGAACAGATTGGAGGCTTTTGGTTTTGTTCTCTTGATCCCCCATATCGTCAATTTTTTGATGTATGTTGTCTGGAAGATCAAGAACTTAGGTGACGTGAAATTCGGTAGAGTCCAAGAGGATGGTTCTTTGTGGGTGCCTAATCCTTGGACTTTGAAGTGGGTTTTGCCTTATTATTTTAGGGTGACTGAGCATCAGGCTATGTGGTTTATGTATTTGTTGACGACTTTGTTCGGCGTGCTTGCCTTTGTATTAGTACCTTAGTAAGATGGATCAATACAAAATCTCGAAGGCGTGGTTTGCGGTGGTTATGCTTTGCCTTATTGGTTCCCTCGTTTTCCTAGAGGTTGGCATGTCATATTTCCCATTTGTCTGGGTTGCTGTGGGCGTCATCGTCCTCTATAAGGCTCGGTATCAGCCTTCTTTAGGTCTATCTATACCTTTGAAGATTGTCTGTGTGTTGTTTGGACTTAGCGCTTGTGTTCTTGCTTTTTCCATGGATTCTTTTCGTATGCCTGAGGTCTCTCTTCTCCTCTCTGGTCTCAGTATTATTTTCTTCGCTGTCTTGGGTTTCCGAGGCCTCATAATTCCTACAGGAGTACCTATTGTTGTTTCTTTGGCTTCTCGTTTCATCCGACCATTGATGGTTTCTTTAATCGAGCCTTTGGTTAAACTTACTTTCCTTGTTGTTTCTTTTGTTTTTGGTTTGTTTGTTGAGGTCCAAACGAGGGATGTGAATAATGTTTTGTCTTTTAAGTCGGTGAACGGTGTTTTCATGAATATCGGCATTGATAATTCTTGTTCTGGTATTTGGTCTCTTGGGGCGTTCGTCATTGCCATGTTCTTGGTTCTCATAGTCTTTCCTTATATTTTCAGGGAGTGGATCTTGTTTTTCTCCATCGGCTTTGCAGTCACCTATTTCCTCAACATTGTGAGGATTGTATTTGTCTGTTTTGTGGGTTATTATACTGGCTCTTATGAGCAGGTCATGTTTGCTCACACCCATATTGGTTGGATCTTGTTCACAATTTGGATGATCGTTTTCTGGTATTTCTTCATATCGGAATTCCTTAAAGATAGAAAGTCGCGAGGGATTGAAATTGAAACAACTAACTGATAAAATAATGGATAAAACAGTAAAGATAGGTGTGATAGGTTTAGGTTATGTTGGACTTCCGTTATCAATTGCTTTCGCTAATAAATTCAAGGTTTATGGCTACGACGTATCCTCTGAGAGGATTGAATCTCTTTCAAGAGGTGAATCCCATATAGTAGACATCAAAGATGAAGAAGTCAAGAGGGTTCTTAAAAAGACTTTTTATCCGACAAAGGATAAAAAAGACTTAGTTAGTTGTGATTTTCTCATAATCTGTGTTCCAACGCCATTAGATAAGAAGAAAAAACCTGACCTAAGTTACATAAAGGACGCCACCCGTATGATATCCTCCATCTTAAGGGAGAATCATTTTGTAATCCTTGAGAGCACAACCTATCCAGGAACTACTGAGGAGGTCGTAATTCCCCTTTTGGAGAAAAGTAGTTTGAAGGTTGGTAGGGATTTTAGGGTGGCTTTTTCTCCTGAGAGGGTTGATCCTGGGAACAAGAAGTACCGAATAGAAAACACTCCAAAGGTGGTTGGCGGATATGATTCCGAGTCTACGGAGATAGCATTCAGTTTGTATAGTACCATAGTTGAAGCAGGCGTCATTAAAGTTAAGGATTGTAGGACTGCTGAAGCAATAAAAATCTTTGAGAACATCTTTAGGGGGGTAAACATCGCTCTTGTGAATGAGATAGCCTTGATATTTGAGAAAATGGGAATAGATACTTGGGAGGCTATAAATGCTGCTTCAACTAAACCATTTGGCTTTATGCCTTTTTACCCTGGCCCAGGTATCGGAGGTCATTGCATCCCCTTGGATCCATATTATTTATCCTACAAAGCAAGACAGGTTGGCTATAATCCTCGCTTTATCGAACTGAGTGGTGAACTCAATGATTACATGAAGGTGCATGCAGTTAATCTTGTCACTAGAGGGCTAAAGGCTGTTGGAAAAAGACTCTTTGATTCAAAGATAGCGGTTATGGGCTTGGCTTATAAGAGGGACATTGATGACACAAGAGAATCACCAACTGAGGGCATAATAGAAGAACTAGTGAATCAAGGAAGCCATGTGAAAGTCTATGACCCTTTTGCCAAATCAATAAAGACAGATTTTGGAGTTTTTAAATCAGAGAAAACATTGAGTGATGCATTAAGTGGTGTTGATTGTGCCATTTTTGTTACAGACCATACTGAATTCAAGAAAATAGATATGCAAAAATTCAAAGAAACGATGAATTCTCCAGTTGTTGTTGATTGTAAAAATATTTTTGACCGAAATAGGATGGAGGGGTTTGGATACTACGGAATAGGAAAACCTCTTTTGGATTAAAATGCAGCGAGATTTTACTATTAGAAAATATTTAGAACTCTGTAATGCGGTAAAGGAAGGTTATACAGTGGTGACTGTTGCAGACTACATCTTAGAGCAACCACAGAGATGTGTAATTCTCCGGCATGATATCGACATCAGTGCCAATAAGGCCCTTGGGATAGCTAAATTGGAAAAGGATGTGGGTGTAAGTTCTACGTACTATTTTAGGATGATTCCTGGGATATTCAAGCCAGATATTATAGAAGATATACAGAGCATGGGGCATGAAATCGGCTATCACTATGAAGTCTTAGACAAGACAAAAGGAAATAAGAAGAGGGCAATACGGCTATTTGAAAAGGAACTTGAAAAATTCCGTAAAATTTGCGACATCAAAACAATTGCTATGCATGGTAACCCTTATACTCCTTGGATTAATTGCTCTCTTTGGGATGATATAGACTTCAGGGATTATGGTATAATAGGTGAAGCCTATTTAAGTTTGGACTACTCAAAGATCCCATATTTTACAGATACCAGTAGAACATGGGATGGTAGATACAACATAAAGGATCTTGTAAGAATAAAAAACCCTTATTCTAGAGAGTTAGGTTGCACAGATGACCTTATTAGGATAATACAAACGAAAAAACTTAGGAGTATCTGCATCAACACTCACCCTAAGAGGTGGAATGATTCCTTCCTCCCATGGCTTTGGGAGCTAGGATCACAATCAACAAAGAATCTTTTTAAGTTATGTCTAAAATGCAATCGACAATAGAGATTAAATCATCAGTCAATAGGGAGAAATGGTCTAAGTTCGTTGGAGAAAATCCTTATGGTAACCTCTTCCAGAGTCCCAAGATGTTTGAAGTTTTTCTTAGAACAAAAAACATGGAACCTGTATGCCTTTTCGCTGTTGATGAAAATGATAATATCCTAGCCTCTGTTCTCGCTTTTTTGTCAAAAGAAAAAGGTGGGATTCTTAAGTCAGTAGCTACAAGGGCTGTGATTCATGGTGGACCATTATCCTACACAGAAGACAGAACCAACAATCTATGTAAGTTAATGTCGAGATATGATGAGATTGTATCACAGAAGGCTATGTTTACGGAGATACGGATGCTGCACGAAATACCTGAATTTTCAATCCTCGCAGAAGTTGGATACACCTATGATGATCATTTAAATTTTCTTTTAGATTTGACCAAATCTGAGGAGGATATATGGGGGAAAATTCATAATTCTAAGAGGAGAGGGATTAAAAGAGCTCAGAGTATTGGCATCACAGTCAAAGAGGTGGCAGATAAGAGAGACATTAAAATCGTTTATAATCTCTTGGAAGAGACCTACAGAAGGGCTAGAATCCCTCTTGCAAACATATCCTTGTTTGAATCCACCTTTGATGTACTATGTCCTTTAGGTCAATTCAAGGCCTTTTTGATCATGTATGAGGGAGAAGCAATAGCAAGTCGTGTTCTTCTTACTTATGGAAATACTGTCTACGACTGGTATAACGGATCGTTGGAGAAGAGTTTTCCACTACACGCTAATGATTTATCCGAATGGCATGCCATAAAATGGTCAAAAGATAACGGATATAAAATTTTTGATTTCTGCGGAGCAGGAAAACCTAATGAGGAATATGGTCCACGTGAGTTCAAGAGGCGGTTTGGAGGTGAACTCGTCAATCTTGGCAGATACAATAAAGTCTATCATCCAATACGCTTAAATATCGCAAAGATAGGATATGGGGTATATAGGAGGATATTCATATGATGAAAGTTTTAGTTGATATAGGTCATCCTGCACACGTTCACTTTTTTAAGAACGTAATCTGGGAGTTGGAGAAAAAAGGTCATGAAGTAAAAATCACTGCGAGGGAGAAAGAGATCTCGTTAGACCTTCTTACAGCCTATGGATTTCAGTATACAAATCTCGGAAAAAACCGTACGGGTTTGATTAATAAAGCTATTGGAATGCTCAAAATGGATTATAACATGTATAGGATAGCAAAGCAATTTAGACCCGACATACTTACCGGTTTAGGATCAATGTATGCCGCTCAAGTGGGAAAACTCATCAATAAACCCTCCATCTTATTTACGGATACTGAACATGCAAAACTAGTTCATTGGTTGACAAACCCTTTTGCGACAGTAATTTGTACACCAACATGTTTCAAAAAAGACTTCGGTCAAAAACAAATTAGGTATAATGGCTACCATGAACTCGCATATCTTCACCCAGACTACTTTAGACCAAATGCAAAAGTATTAGATGAACTAGGTTTAGCGAGGGGTGAGAGATTTATCATTTTAAGGTTTGTTTCATGGAAAGCAAGTCATGATATCGGACGTAAAGGTTTTGATATGGCAACAATCAAGGATTACGTGAAGAAACTTGAGTCCTATGGCCGGGTTTTTATAACATCAGAGGCTACACTCACCCAAGACCTTGAAAAGTATAGGATTATGATAAATTCCGAAAAGATTCATGATCTGCTTTACTATGCCACAATGTATATCGGAGAAGGTGCTACAATGGCTTCTGAAGCAGCAATATTAGGGACACCTTCACTGTATGTAAATCCTCTTCCTCTTGGCTATATCTCAGAAGAAAGCGAGAGATATGGTCTTGTCCATATATTCCCAAATCCAAAAGAAGGGCAGATAAATGCACTGCAAAAAGCATTAGAACTCCTAGAAGACAAAAACTTAAAGAATGAATGGAAAGAGAAAAGAAAAAAACTTATTGAAGAAAAGATAGATGTAACACATTTCATAGTCGAGTTAATTGATAGATACCCTAAAAGTACACAAGAATATTTGAATACTGAGAATGGACATATACCCTAGCTTATTTAAACGGTTAGTTTTCCCATTAATGGAAAATATGTGCAGAACAGACATACAGAAACGTCTAAAATTTCTACAAGAAACACAATGGTGGGATAAATCAAAACTTGAGAAGCTACAAAACGAACGGCTTAGATCATTAATACATCATGCTTATGATAACGTGCCATATTATAGGAGATTGTTCAGAGAGACTAAACTGTCACCTACAGATATAAAGACAAAAGAAGATTTATCCAAACTCCCAAGATTGACAAAGGAGATTATAAGGAAGAACCTAAAAGATATGCTTGCTACTAATATAGCAAAAACTTTTTTTGTTGAACGACACAGTAGTGGATCCACAGGAGAACCGATGAAGTATTTCATAGACAAAAATTCGTATAGTGATGGTTGGGCTCAAACCTTCCGTTGTTGGAGTTGGGCTGGTTATGAGTTAGGAGAACCTTATGTAAAAGTAAGCCTTAATCCTCGCATGTCAAAGTTAAAACTTTTACAAGACAAACTGATGAACTGCACTTATATGTATGCCTCAGACATAAACGAAAATACGGTATATAAGAAGATAGATCAGATAAGGATGTCTAAATCAAAGATTATCAGGGGATATCCCTCATCGCTATATATAATGTCCAAGTATATGGAAGATGCAGGCATCACAAATCTTCACATGGATGCTATTACAACAACCGGCGATATGCTTTTCCCGAAATATAGAAATATGATAGAATCTAAATTCCATTGTAAAGTTTTTGATGGTTATGGTGGTGAGAATATTGTTGTTTCTTTCGAGTGTGAAAAACATGATGGTTACCATATATGTGATGAACATGTAATCACAGAAGTTTTAAGTAATGGTGAAGCGGTTGACTATGGAGAACTTGGTGAGATAACCTTGACTAGTTTATGCAATTACGCTATGCCGTTTATAAGATACGGAATCAATGATGTTGGTCGACCTAAAAAGAGCGAATGTCCATGTGGGCGAGGACTTAGTATGATGGAAGGGATAGAAGGTAGAGATACTGATATTATAGTTACACCAAAAGGGGACCTCATAGTCGTACATTTTTTCACAATACTCTTTGAGTATATTGAAGGTGTTACTCAATTTCAAGTAATTCAAGATAAAATTGATAGATTGAGGGTTAAAATAGTTAAAAATGATAGGTTTACTGAGGTAGACATAGAGCACATAAAATCAAAGCTCTTGGAACTGATGGGAGAGAATGCAGAGGTATTAGTTGATATAGTTGATGAAATTCCATTGGCGAAATCAGGGAAACGGAGATTCGTAATATCCAAAGTACCATTAAAATTTTGATTGATTATGGCAAAGCTACACCATCCAAAAGTCAAAATTGGGCTAATCGCAAACTATGGAAGTGCAGGAGGGATATCCAGTCAAGTTGACTTACTCAACAAAAATCTGAGATTAGAAAATTTCGAAGTAACTCTGATATCAACAAGATCTAACTTATTTTTAAAGCCCTTTGTTTTGATATATACAATACTAAAGTCTCGCGAATGTGATGTGTTACATATACATGGTTGTTCGTGGTTTGGTTTCCTCCCTGTGGCCATGGGTGTCCTAGCAGGTAAGCTACTTAGGAAAAAAATCGTCATAACATACCATGGCGGAGAAGTAAGTGATTTTCTCGATAGATTCATGTTTGTATGCAAACCAATTTTATTTATCGCAAAGAAGATAACTGTCCCATCACAGTACCTCAAAAGCGTTTTTGATGAGCGTGGAATTAATGTGGATGTTGTCCCAAATATACTTGATATTGAGAATTTTCCTTACTGTAAAAGAAAGCAGATAAGGCCAAAACTGTTAATCGTGAAACACTTAGAGCAGGTATACAATATTAAGATGGGCATTATGGCATTTGGTATAGTAAAGAACAATTTCCCTGATGCAGAGCTTAAAATAGTTGGGTCAGGTTCACAAGAAAATAAGCTTAGAGCCCTTGTAAAAGAATTAGGTCTCAACGATAGTGTTTGCTTTTTAGGCGTGATAGACCACAATAAGATAGCAGGTATCTACAAAGAATCAGATATATTCCTCAACTGTTCAATTTTCGAGAGTTTTGGTATGGTTCTCTTAGAAGCAATGGCTTCTGGTTTACCTGTTGTTTCAACTAATGTGGGCGGCATACCATCGATAATAGAAGACCGCGTAAATGGCTTTTTAGTGGAACCAGACGACTATCAAGGGATGGCAAAAAGTATCATATCCCTCCTAGAAAATCAAGAAATAGTAAATAGAGTTGTTATCAATGGACGACAAAAATCTGAGGAGCATACATGGGAGGGGATAAGACAAAGCATAATATCATTATATGAGTCAGATAACTAAGAATGCAACACAAAACAGAGTTACCCAAGTTAGGTAAAGAACATTTAATTTTACTAATGCTTGTCTTATTAAACGTAGCAATTAGGTTACCAGTAGTTCCACATGAGGTAGGATCCGACTCTTTTGTTTACCATGACATGGCGAAGAGTATTATTGATGATAAACAAGTAAAATGGACGTTTTATTTCTGGGAACTTTTCTCGAAGGATTCATCTTCTCTGCCAGTTATAAGTTCTTTAAATTTAGCGATTTTATCCAAAGTCACAAGGTTGGATATAGAGGGAATAATTTTGATATTCTCTGTATTCTTGGGCATAGTTGGAACTCTGTCCGCCTACCTCATGGCAAAAGAGCTAACTAAGAATACAAAAATAAGATTACTTATAACATTCCTCTTCTCATTATCCCCTATCTATCTATCTATCACCATGTTTACAGTGTCTACAAGAGGCCTTAATATGGCGATTTTGCCTTTATTAATCTGGTGTCTTCTTAGACTGCAGAATACTAAGAGAAGCATATACATAGTTCTTACAACATTTCTCTTCATGTTGTTTATTCCCATACATCATTCTTTTGTCTTAGTTTATTCCATTATAATGGCTTTTATAGCAGCCCATTTTTATTTCAAAGTTGTAGACAGAACAAAATCATTAAAGAAACGATTTCATTTACATCTCCCAGTAGCATTATTTCTTATATTAATTGTTGTCACCATAGTATCGGCCTTCGTCTTAAACTATTTCTTGCATATGTTTTCACTCAATATATTACTCTTTATAACTCTCTTATTTGTTTTTTATGTGACATACGCTTTCAATGAGAATATCCATTACTTGTCCAATAGAACGCAGAGAATCTTGGATTTTCTGTATTTGTTTTTGCCTTTAATCTTAGTTGTTATGCTTCTATCACTTATACTTGTTCAGTTCTTCTCAGGTCTTGCATTTTTTGAGAAATTGAGGGGAGGTTACGAACAGGGTTTGTTCTTTGAAGGGAGTTCTAGTTATATAATCTTTTTGAATATGTGCATAGACTATGGCAGTAGTGAGGGTATACTCTCACCTTTTGCAATTATTGGTTTTCTCACGATGCTAGCGTCTGTCAATAAAAACAAGAATTATCTCTTCCTGTTTTTAGCGTTAATCTCAAGTTCTTTTTTACTTGTTTATGGAGAGTATATGACAATCTTTTTATTACCGTTATTTTCGATACTAACAGGTTATGGTTTAATGGCATTTGCATCGAAGCTAAGAAAACATAGAAAACTAATAACTTCATTCTTTATTGTTTGTGTAGCTATATCATTGGTTTTCTCCAACTTTATGCTTTATCACTGGGTATTGTCAAAGAGAGATAGAGCAGGTAATACAGGATGGCTACAGGAGAGAACAATACATGTCAGCTATTTTCTTGACAAGATGAATGGGTATGGAACCTCTATATTGACTAATGATGCCCTCTTTGCTCGGCAAACAAAAACTATCCTCCAAAATACAGAAATTGGTGGGATGTATGAACTAACAAATCAACCATATGAAAGTCAACGTATGCTAAATCTAATTTCAGATGATAAGCTGAGGTACTTTATGAAAAACGAGAACATTCCTCAAGAAACAACAGGAGCTGAACGGTTATATCCTTCACCTTTTATTATGCGTATAGACCGGAATGAAGACAAAATTTATGATAATGGCTTTCAGGGGATATGGGATTTGTACAGATTGATGGAAAGTTAGATTAATATGGATACTACAGTATCAATTGTTACGTTATGCGATACAGATCCGGATAGATCTCGTTATGGTGGAGTGCATATCAACAAGAGGATAGAACCTACTTGGCGAGGAGTAACCGACGGGGTGCCTAAACTAACAAAAGTATTTGATTCAATCAATAAAGAAAAACCTAAAATTACTTGGTTTCTTAGATCAGATGACCAGATGAAAACTCTCTATGGAGAGTCTGTAGGTCCAATTAAGGTGTTAATGGATGTGTTGGTAGAATTTAAGGATAGAGGTGATGAGATTGGTTGGCATCCTCACTTATGGAGATGGGATGAGAAGTTTGATATTTGGCATCAAGAAACCGATGATTTAGAATGGATTGATATATGTTTAGGTGAGGGTTATAAAGGATTAAATAAGTATTTTGATTTACATATTGTTAGGATGGGGTGGGATTTTCACTCTAATTCTACAATGATTAAATGTGACAAGTTAGGTCTTAAAGCTGACTTTTCGGCTTTGCCCGGGCTTAGAAACTTGGAATATGTTCATAAAAAAAGTAAACTCTTACAAAATACGTATGATTGGAATATAACACAAGAAGATCCATATAGACCTTCCACATCTGACTACAGGAGACCCGCTATTAACTGTGAAGATTCGCTAAGTATTTTAGAATTTCCAGTTACAGTATTTGAGATTCCACTATATTTATATGTGCTAAAATCAATAAAAAATTTTTCTTTTGATTACAGACTGCGGAAGAGTGTTATGCGGATAACCAAGGATCCTGCATTTTTTGAACCTGGAGCTAGAATGGTTTTCAAAAGAGCTAAGGAAAAAAAGGCTCCTAGTTTTATGTGCTCATATTTTCACCCAGATGAACTTCTACCGTTAAGGGGATTATTTTCCATCTCAAATTTCAAACGCAATTTAGAGATTATTGACAAACTATCAAGAGAATACAACGTAGGCTACAAATTTCTTACTGCTTCAGAAGCGGTTGAAAACTTTGTTACATACTCTGGTAAACAAAGTAGTTGTTAGGTTGTATATGGACACAAAAAAGGGTAATGGGTCATCTAAAGCCAACACAGCAAATATCTTTTTTCCTCTGATGGAGTGCAACCAACCCCTCCAAGTTAACTTTTTTTCACATAGCAGTTTGTAGGCTGATTTGAAATCATTAATCAAATAAATCCATTTAACACGATCTTCTTGAGAATTTATAGGAGGATTATCCTTCCCAGTTATGTCAATATATGCTATGTAAGGCACATTAAGACCACACTTCGTCGATAACCTGTTCTGCCAGCCAGTTCGGGGATTTACTTCAATAAGCTTGAATTCGCCGCTAGCAGCATCCTTCTTAAATTCCACATCAGCGATTCCATTATACCCAATCGCACTCAAAAAGGAAGTTGCAAATTCTGATATCTCTGGAACCCAGATACTCTCACACAAAGCACCATTACCAAAACGATGAGGCCATTGGCGTATTCTTTTAAAAGTGAAAGTTGCTAATGGTTTAAAATTTTTGTTCATATATAAATGGGCTAGATACATCATATCATCACCACCCGGCACTATCTCTTGTAATAGTACTTCATAACCCTTTCGACGTGCCTTCACATATCCGTCTAAGAGTTCCTCTTGGGAGTATGCTTCGAAGACTTTTACACCAAACTCTTCTACAAAACTCGCTGAATGACTTGGTTTGATTATACAAGGATAATCAATCTCCTCACTGATTTTCTTAAGATCCTGATCATCTCTCGGAAAATAGGTTTTTGGGTGGGGCACAGAACTTTTAGCTAAAGATTTATAGAAGTCAGCTTTATTCACAAGTTGTTCAATAACTTTAGGCTTACCAATAACAAAATCAAAATATTTTTCTAACCGCATCTGATGTTTAGAAAGAACAACAACACTTATGTCCCCTGTGGGAAATAATACCGCTCTTTTATCTTCTAAACCAAGGGATAACAAAAAGTTTATAAAAACTTCTTCCGAAACTAATGGATTTGGTGATATTAATTTCCTTCCGAATCGGGAGTATAGCCCCACAGCTCTTTTATCCCATGTAACACCGATAACAGGGACTTTTTGTTCACTAAGACTTCGCAAGACGCCTAGACCATTAAGGCCTAATTCAATTACTATTGCTGGAGGTTTACTTGAGACTTCCTTTATTTTTTCCATTATGGCATACTAAGGGTTTTATAGCCTATAGGGATATATTATTGTCTAATACCCTTATTCTATTATCAAAAGAATAGATATATTTAACCAACATGAAACTAGCTCTTCTTGGACCTTATCCTCTAGATGCCAAAAACATTCAGGGAGGCGCACATGCCCACATATACGCATTAACTGAGCACTTTAGACACTATGCAGATTTATACGTACACGTCATTACTATATCACCAGAACTGGAGGACGATAAAACAATTGTGAAGGATAACATCACAGTACATTATATAGCCTCAAAAGGGCCCTTTAGATTGTTATCTGCCCTTACAACAGATCGGAAGAGGATAATCAAGAAAACAAAGGAAATCAATCCAGATATTGTCCATGCCCATTGTACCGTCTCGTATGGATTCCCAGCGAGCTCATTATCTAAGAAATTTCCAACAATCATGACAGTCCATGGAATAAGTTCTGAGGAGATAAAGACGTTTAATGGGCTTTCAAAGTATCCTAAATGGATCATAGAAACAATAATTGAGAGACACGTACTAAAAAAGATAAAGGATATAATCGTCGTATCGCATTATGCTAGTGGAAAAATCGAACCATTATGTAGAAAAAACAAGATTTATATAATACCTGTAGGAATTAATCGAGATTTTTTTGAGATAAAAAATAACGAAAAAAAAGGTGAACTATTATTCGTTGGTGGTATAGAACCAAGAAAAGGTTTATTATACCTCTTCAAGTCTGTGAAAATCATGAAAGAGATCATCCCCACAATAAGGCTACATGTCGTAGGTAGAGTTCGAAAAAAAGGGTATTATAATAGACTTAGGGGATATGTGGATACAAATGACCTAACGGAGAACATAAGGTTTCTTGGCTCCTTAGATAAAGAGGGGCTTAAGATGAGATATAGTGAATGTTCAGTATTTGTTCTCCCCTCCCAAGAAGAATCTTTGGGTTTAGTTCTTGTGGAGGCCATGGCAGCTGGAAAGCCTGTTGTGGCTTCAGGTATTGGGGGAATACCTGATGTAGTTGATAATAATGAAAATGGTTTTTTAGTTGAATACGGAAACTCAAAACAACTTGCTGAAAGGATTACTGTACTATTAAACGATAAAAATCTAAGAGAGACCATGGGTACGAAAGGTCGTGAGAAAGCCAAAGAATTCAAAAATGAGGTTATTGCTAAACAGATATATGATTTATACAATAATATATTAGGTGAGTGCATTCATGGAAAAAAGAGTTAATAGTTTAGCACATATCCTGTATTTTTTAGTTAAACCGATACCAAGTATTATCGGCAATAAACTTCGATATCTTGTAGCCCGAACTTTCAATAAGGATTTTGGCAAAGGGGTTGTCATAAGAAAAAATACTTTTCTCGACGTCAAAAACATTAAAATAGGGGATTATGTTTCGATTGATGAAGGTTGTGTGTTTACATCCATTAGAGGGGGAAAAATTGAGATAGGGAACTATACAATAATATCTTCTAGAGTCAAGTTCTACCCTATGAGTTTTAAATTCGATTCAAGAGACGAATTAATCAAAAATCAGGGAGCTAATAGAAAGCCGATAATTGTTGGTAGAGATGTGTGGATTGGTGCAGATTCTATCATCTTAGGTGGTGTTAAGATAGGCGATGGAACGATAGTTGGGGCGGGATCAGTAGTTTCAAAGGATATTCCAGCATACGCTGTTGTCGTGGGTAATCCGGCCAGGATTATAAGGGAAAGAGGCACATGATAATAAGTTAAAGCAGTATGTGAGAATAGTCACTCTAGTGGTTATATGAAAATAAAGAAGAAGCATATCATCAAATTACTAAATGAGATGAACCCTCTTAATGAGTTCCCTCATTTAATTTACGCATGCGTTAAGTGGATTCCGTATACAATTGGCAGTTATCTCAGAGTTTTGGTCGCAAAAATATTTTTGAAAGATGTTGGCAGTGGCGTCTATATCCGAAAGAATGCAGTATTTGATTTTAAGTACATCAAGATTGGGGATGGCGTCTTGCTTGGAGAAGACTGTATTTTGGCTGCTCGAGTTGGTGGGGAAATTGTCATAGGCGATAATTCATTGATTGGCGGGCGGGTTAAGTTTTATACAATTAACCATAAATTCGACGACCCATGTAAATTGATTAAGAACCAGGGTGTGGTGTATGGCCCTATCCTTATCGGGTCTGATGTGTGGATTGGTGCAGATTCTATCATCTTAGGCGGAGTTAGGATAGGGGATGGAGCAGTTGTGGGCGCAGGTTCTGTAGTTACAAAAGACGTACCACCATACACAGTGGTTGCTGGAAATCCAGCAAAAAAAATAAAGTCTAGGGATAGATCACAGAACTGATGAGTAGATTTTTTCAATAACTTCAATACGTTTAGCCCACGTGAAATTACTGTTCACTCGTCTGACACCATTAGCACCCATTTTCTTGGGTAGGATATCATCATCAAGCAGCTCATCAATCTTATTAGCTAACTCTATATGATTTTCAGGTCTTACCAAGAAACCTGTTTCTCCATCCCTCACTACCTCGGGTATAGCCCCTACTTGGGCGGATACAACCGGCAGACCACATGCCATTGCCTCTGCGAGAACGATACCAAAGCTCTCTATCCTAGATGGCATGACAAATACAGATGCCTTATTTAGTAATTGCACTATCTCCTTTTGTTGTAGAAAGCCATGGAAATTAACTTTTCTAGTTAAGCCCTCTTTTGCGCATATGTTTTTGAGGTGACTTTTGTAGTTCTTGGCTCCTTCTCGCCCAACAATATCAAGGAATGTGTTGGGGTGATTTTTTAGGACTTCCTTGAACGCAAAAAGTAGAGTGTCTATACCTTTTTGAGGTTCCAATCGTCCCACTGTTATTATTCGCTGTTCTCGTTCTAATCCAAAGTCCTTGAAAACAAAAGTATCGACACCAGGATATGCGACTTCTATCTTGTTTTCGTTAATCTTATAAATCTTCTTCAATTCCTCTTTACTGTATCTACTCGGAACAATTGCTTTTGTGCTTAATTTTGTGGCTTGCTTGTCTAGATGCAAATGCAATGACCATCGTATAGCCTTATGGTTAAGTATTCCCTCTTTTCTTATGTCTGTAAGAGAGTAGGGATAAAGACGTGGATAATGTACTTCATGAACCAAGGGTTTCTTTTTTAATTTCGCCCAGAAATTGGTTAGAATCATCTCAGGTTTTGCGCCATGTATTATGTCAATGTTTCTGATATTAATCGATTTTCTCCACCAAGAGACTGCTGAACGCACATCTAATGGCCTGAATCCAGTGAACTTAGATGCTGAATAGAATATTATGCCGTCTATCTTAGGTAGAGCAATATACGATTGCTTGGGTAGAACCACATCCAGAGTGTGACCTCTTTTTGCAAGTTCTTCCATCGTTTTCCACAGAACAATCTCTCCACCTCCGACGCCACTTTCAGTTGGTGTGCCTGCTACGAACATCAGGATTTTATAGGTCTCCATTATCTTAGACTAATTTTTCATATTCTTTTATGGCTTTTTTGGCTATTATTCCCCAGTCATAGTCTTTTATGATTTTCTTGGACTCTTCACCCATCTTCTTTAGAAGATTTTTCTCGTAAACCGTTATCACGGCTTCTGATATTGCATTACAGTCTGCTGTGGGCACCAACAACCCATTAACGCCATCTTTGACTACCTGCGGGTTCTCAGACGTGTTGGTCGCTATTACTGGAAGTTCAACGCTCATCGCCTCTAGAATAACGAGCGGAAGCCCTTCATAGAGAGTGGGTGTCACCGACAAATCTGCAAGTTTATAGTAGTTAAAGAGGAGTTCATCGTCGACATTTCTAAAATGTTTTATTATGTCTCCCAGACCAAGTTTTTTTATCAGTGAGTAGACTCTTTCTTCATCAGTTCCGGTTCCGACAAGTATCAGTTTAACGTTTTCTATCTCTTTTCTAATCTTATCAAGAGCCTCTATTAGATAGTATACCCCCTTCACTTTTTCTATCCTATTCACATTTATGATGATAAAGTCATCATCTTTAAGCCCTAAGTCCTCTCTCGTCACAGAAGCTTTAGATACGTATTCTTCTATTTGGGAAAGATCAACGCCATCAGGTATGTTGAATATCTTCTTTCTTTCGACATCGAAAAGTTCTGCTATTTCTCTAGCTTGTAATTCTCCTTCAGAGGCTATGGCTTCTGATCTGTTCATACAAATTTTTAGTGGATAGTTAACTGGCGTCAAGAAAAACCTGTTTTTAAAGCCCTTCGCTTTATACCATTCGTTACCAAATGCTTGGACTACTATTGGTTTCCTGTTTTTTGACAGTATGTAGGGAAATGATGTTATCTCGTAGGCGTGCAGTATATCAAATTCTTTCTTTTTCAGGTATTTGGACAGATTTATGTTGAAGTGGTGGTATGTTCTATAGAATCTGAATCCTCGACCGTATTGAACTCTTGGAGAGATAAAACGATATTTTACACCATCAAGATTTTCTGTCTTTTTTCTGCCTTCTTTTTCTGGTGAAGAGATTACTTCGACGTCAACTCCTTGTTCTGCTATGTGTTTCGCAAGGAAATAGACGTATCTTTCCATCCCCCCATATCCATGGAAGGGGAAAACCCACCTAGAGGACATCATAACTTTCATCCTATCGTGATATGCCTATATGTTATAACTAATATTGTATATTGTCATCTATTAGCATTTGTTAAAGTATCTATATTACATATATACAACATACCACATAGGTTAAATAATAAAATGAGGATTCTGTTCATCCACGACAACCACAAACATCTAGGTGGGGCTGAAACATATCTATTCCAACTCATGAAGCTACTAAAGGGTAGAGGACATAGTGTTTACTTTTTCTCAATCGACAAGAATGTTGAAGCAAGAACAGAGGATATCTTCGTCTACAAAGAAAAAAGAAAGAACAGATTAGCAAAGCACTTATCCTATTACTATCTCGATTGGGGCATATACAAAGCCCTCAAGAATTGGATAAAGGAGATAAAACCTGACGTAATCCATCTGCAGAATATTCAGAAATGTCCTATAACGTTGCTTCTTGCAGCAACCAGTTCAGGAATCCCCGTGGTATATACTGTCCACGACGTAGGAATCCTGTGTCTGACTGGTTTATGTATCAAGCCTTCTGGAGAAGTGTGCGGAGGAGGATTTGGGGTGAAATGCGTATGGAGTGGTTGTGTTAGCCTTAAAGGTTACTTATACAATTTTCTGCCGAAGATTATCAAAAAATATCTCATCAAAAACAGGATAAAGCTGATTATCTCTCCAAGCAGAGCATTCGAAAAACTTTTGGGAGATGATGGATACGCGAACGTGGCCCACATAAAAAACTTCATAGATATTCAAAATTGTGATGTTGATCAAACAAAAATTGAGAGGGGTAATGTATTATTTGTTGGTATGTTGGAGCAGCATAAGGGAGTATATCCCTTGATGAATGCATTTTCTAGCGTATCCAATAAAATACCTTCGGCTGTCCTACACATAGTTGGAGAAGGTCGCGAAAAGGAAGGTATGACAAAAAAGGCCAACGAGTTGGGTTTTCTTGAGAAGGTGGTTTTTCATGGGAAAATTCCTAAAGAGGAGCTTGCAACATTTTATCAGAAAGCAAACTTGGTGGTTTTCCCCTCTGTTTGCATGGAGAATAGTCCCTACGTTATCAGGGAGGCTATGGCTTCAGGTCGGCCTGTTGTAGCCAGTAACATTGGTGGTATTCCTGAGCTTGTAGTTGAGGGGGAAACTGGTTTTCTGGTTAGCGTTAGAAACCCTGACGAATTGACTGAAAAAATACTTCGATTGTTGTCTGACTGGAATCTTGCTAAGAAAATGGGGGAAAACGCAAGGAGGATAGCTGAAAAAGATTTAAAAGCGAACGATCATTTGGATAAAATCTTGGAGGTTTATACTTCACTTTCAGAGAAATGAACGTATCTATAATAATCCCTTGCTCTGCCGAGCATGCGAAATATCTGGATGATCTGTTTAATGCTTTGTCAAAGCAGAAGTTTAAGGATGAATTTGAGGTTATCCTAGTTCTGGAAGACGGCAATTGGGGAATGGATGATAAGATAAGTAATTATCCATTGAACGTAAAATTGTGTTCTTCTCAGCTTAGGAATCCTGGAGCTAATAGAAATATCGCAATAAAGGAAGCTAATGGTAACGTGATTGCATTTATTGACAGTGATTGTGTACCCACTGAGAATTGGCTTGAGAACTTGATTAAACCCCTAGGGGAATATGATGGTTCTCAGGGGATTGATTATTCATACGACGACTCCTATCTTGGGAAGTTTATGGAAAAACAGCAGTTGAATTTTCTGTATAGCTCAGTTGTAGATGGGCGCTGTAAGTTCATAGACACACGTAATTGCGCCATACGGCTGGATGTGTTAAACAAGGTTGGTGGTTTTGATGAGAGATTGGAAACTTCTGAAGACAAAGACCTTGGCTATAGACTCTACAAATCAGGATTCAATGTTGTATTGAATAAAGAGGCAATAGTCTATCACAGGTGGAGAAAAGGAAGCCTTCTGGGATTCTTTAAATGGGGTATGTGGTATGGCAAAGGCGACTACGTATTCAGGCAGAAATGGGATAAAATGTCTTTCCATTCTGGTTTTAGGAGCGCATTAAATGACTTGAAGTCTTCACTTTTTTACTTGATCAAAAGTCTTTGTTCCTCAGGTGATGAAAGAGAAGTCAATTTGCTTTTTTCTTTCAGACAGTTTGGTGTAGCCTTTGGTAAGCTAAAGGCTATGTTGTTTAAAACCTAACGCCTCTAAGCATTCTCCATTAGTCAAATATTTTACATCGGGTTTATCGGCTACGTGCTCAAATATCTTTTCCAGTCTATCCCACATTTCCAATTTCTCGACTTCCCATGAATGCCCCCATACATGGAATATTCCGCCTTTCTTGAGAACTTTCTCAAAGAGTCGCTTTGCACGCGACTCCCAGCTGAAAATTGACTTCTGGGGCAAAGAATACGTCTTATGTAATTTTATATTTCTTGGTCGCGGATAGACCTGTACTGTTGTCGCGAACTCGAATGGATCCTTTGGGGGATCTGTAATACCCATCTCAACTGTTCTAGCTCCTAAGAAACCTGCATCCTTGACTATCGCTTTAGTTTCATTGCTGAAATCGCCATAAGGGTAACAGAACATCTTAACTTCGTGTCCTAGAATATCTTCTAGATACTCTTTTGATCCCTTTATCTCCTCTCTCACATCTTTTATAGACAGTTGAGATAAATAGGGATGATTTAGTGTGTGTGCACCAATCTCATGTTTCCCATCTAAGTCTAACAAATCTTCTTTCGTAAGGGAACCTGTTTTTATACTCTCCTCAACCAGCTGTGACCTGTCTCCCTCATTCAGGGTATCTATTGCTTCAATCTTTGGAACATAGAATGTCCCCTTAAGCGAGAATTTGTCCAGTAGCTCTGACAATTGTTTATCTAGGATGTGTCCGTCATCCCAGCTTGTTGTTACAAAAATCTTTTTTTCCATGTTTTCACAAACAGATTATTCTACGCTCTATGCTTCCTCGTATTCTACCTAGTTTGTAGGCAAACCATTGTACAAACTGGCAGATTGGTATCCCCACATACAATGCTTTGTCCCCTTTGTGGAAAGGCGCATTTAGGATTCTCCATGGAAGGCGGAGGAAAAGAGCTTTAAACATGACTTTATAGATTCCCCAGTCAATGGTGTGGTTCTTCCCTAGCATGTCTCTGTGTTTTTTAAAGTATCTTACATACCATCTCCCATATCTGTAAAACTGCCGATATAGTTCATACAATGAGGTTCGATGTTTATGTAAGACGACTGCATCAGGTTCATAAATCAACTTATACCCTGCTTTTGTCACCCTCCAACCCATGTCTACATCCCCCCCAGAGTACTGTGCTCCGTCAAAGTAGCCCAATTCCTCTATTATTTTCCGTCTGTAGGCAGCATTAGCTGTGACGATGTAGGGGTATTTTTCCTTGACATTCCATTCTTGTATTAGAACGTATTTGGCCGAGTATTTTTCTACCACCGTTTGTGGGTTGTATGCTACAACTTTTCCACCGACGCCTGCGATCTTGTCGTCTGTGAAGTTCCTCATCAAGTTTTTAAGCCAGTTCTTGTCTACTTCGCAGTCTCCGTCTGTGAATGCCAGTATCTCTCCTTTGGCGTTTTTTACTGCTAGGTTTCTCGCATAGAATTGCCCTTTTCTGCTTTCGAATAGGTATCTCACAGGATATTTCTGTATCACTTCTTTCGTGGAGTCTGTGGAGTTGTTATCCACCACTATGACTTCCGTCTTTTCTTTTGGGTAGTTTAGATCCAGTATAGATTCTATGCATTCTCCCACTATCCTCTCTGCGTTGTGTACTGGCACAATTACTGAGACAGTTGGTAATTCCATAATAGCACTTAGAGATTTATGGTAGTAGGATATATATGCTAAGAAGACAAAATAAATAGATCCCTATGACACTTAAAAGAAAAGCTATAAGGAGTAGCATTTTAATATTCGGTAAGACTCTCTTTCAGAGAGGTGCCAGTTTTGTAAGTAAAATAATCTTGGCTAGGCTCCTTGTACCAGCGGATTTTGGTTTGGTCGCTATCGCATCTCTGGTTGTAAACGGCATAGGCTTGTTTAGGGATATCGGTATAAACTCTGCTCTAATTTATAAAAAAGAGGATGAAAGTGCAACAGCAGATACCTCTTTCTTGATTATCTGGGTGGTAAGCATCTTCTTATATCTTATTGCTTTCATGTTGGCTCCTTTTGTAGCTGATTTTTTTGGAGAAGAGGTAGTTGTGGACATTATTAGAATATCAGCTCTCACATTTCTTCTATACGCCGTTGGATTTGTTCCAATGACTTTGCTTGAAAAGAGGATAAAGTTCAGAAGGTATGTTGCTGTTGAGCTTATATCAACTGTTGTGGGTATATCCACTATGTTATACATGGCTTTTGTTGGCTTTGGTGTCTGGAGTCTTATCTACGGTGGCTTAATTGGCGGGTCTGCTGGAGCCGTTGCTGTCTGGTTTTTGACTTCCTGGAGGCCTAGATGGGTATTTGACAAAAAGATTGCTAAAGAATTGATAGGGTATGGGAAGTTCATGTTGGGTGTGACGCTTGCGATTTTTTTGATTCAGAATATTGATAATGCTGTAATTGGGAAGGTTATTGGCATGTCTATGCTTGGAATTTATACGATGGCATATTCTATCTGTAATCTTCCGGCGAATACCGTCATGCAGACTATAAATCAGGTGCTTTTTCCCACTTATTCTAGGATACAGGATGATATCCCAAAGCTTAGGAGGGGTTATCTCAAGGTTTTTAATCTTGTTTCATTGCTTGTTTTCCCCATATCTTCTGGTATCTTCATCCTAGCGCCTGAGTTTGTCACGATTGTTTTAAGCGAGAAATGGATTCCTGCCATTCCCGCTATCCAGATACTGTGTTTTTTTGGTTTGTTTCGTTCTTTGGCTGGGACTACTGGTGAGGTTTTTAAGGCTTTAGGTAAACCTGATATTCCTTTTAAAGCCTATAGTGCTCAATTCTTGATTATTCTCTTACTGATTTATCCGTTCACTCTCCAGTTTGGTATTGTTGGAGCAAGTGTGGTTGTGACATCCTCTATTCTCCTTATAATGCTGTGGCTGCTATTCAGGGTATGTAAGGCTTTGGAGATCAAGTTCAGTTCTTTATCTGCGATTTCTGTAGTGCATTTGTTGTCTTCTTTGGTCATGGTCTTGATTGTTTACCTAATTAAAACAAGCCTAGGTATGACTCTTTTATCTTTAGTTACTTCAGTCCTTGTTGGAGCGATAGTTTATGTCTCCACAGTATATGTTCTAACGAGAGGAAGGGCTGTTTCAGATGCTATGGAGGTTGTTTCTGCTCTTAGAGGAGTCAGATCATAGCTCCCTTCAATCACGCTTTTTCCAAACATACATTCCTTCCGGGATTCTAGAATCATTCAGCTGATAATAGTCTTTCTCTAAGAGTAGATCTTCTGCTTGCTGAACCTCATCGAACTCAAAATCGCTGAGTAGGACTATTGGGGGTTTATTCTCTACTAAGATTTCGTTAAATTCTGTTAGATTAATTGTAACTAGTACAGATCTATCAGAGTAGTATTTCAAAAAATCTTCTCGTTCAAAGGTGGTTGCTAGAACCAGATCATCTGGATTTGATACAACATTTATATACCTAGCTACATCCCTTATCTCTCCATGATACGCACTATTACCATGCATACCAATTACTCCATATACCGAAAAAATCACGAACAGAACGAGAATAGGGAAATGGACATTTTTTGGCAGCATCTGAAGCCCTAATGCCGCAGAAATGATGAAAGGCGGAACTAGGGAGTACAAGAAGTAATCGTGTTCATATACGGCTCCGGGCATCAAGACAAAAAACATCAAGCCATAGGCAAATAATATTAGAATGATTGAATTTTTGAATAATTTTTCTTTATCATCAAACTCAAATTTCTTTGTTAAAGCATTCCAAAACCAGATGAATGATAGTGTAAGAACAATAAACCCGACTTGACTCATAAATCGGTCAAGAAAAACTCGGTAAAAACTAGGGGATAATAGTAATTCTAATCCTAAGTATTTATCTACTGCACTTGATAGATGAGCTACATTACCAGATAAGAGATTTATATGTAGCATATTAATCAAAAATGCAATAAATGCAACTATGGGTATCAAAGAGAATAGTTTGATATTAACTTTAGACCTAAACAGAATCGAGACCAAAAAGAATAAAAACACAAAAGGTAGGAAATAGTGGGAATCAAGTCCACCAAATAGGGTAATCAGGATAAGATAATAAAAATATTTTTTCTCATTATCCTCTATCCATTTGATAAATAAATAGATAAATAAAAACTGAAAAAATAAACCTATGGGGAAACCAAACCGATCAAAATATACTGCTTCAGGAACAACCGCTAAGAAAATTGTTGATATAAGAGCAGTATTTTTATCCCAAATTTTAGAGACAATAGCATAAAGGAGGATTATATTAGCTAACCCAAAGAGTATATAGGGTAAACGAATGGTCCACTCGTTAACACCTAGAATCATATGGAATAATGACAGGAGTATAACACCAAATTGGGGGTAATTAGAATAGTATATAAGTTTACCATCAATTACGTTGGTTACCGCCCCAAATTTAGTTTCTAAAAAACCATATCTTAGGTGATTTCTCTCCACCACACCCAATTGAGCGCCCATTAAATCATGATGTCCTACAAAACTCTCTGTTATCTCATATGACCTAAACAACAAGCCAAGTACCAAAACTAGGAGAAGAGCCTTATTTTTAAAAAGGAATCTTTTAAGTTTACTAATCACGTTATCCATCCCCAGTTATTAGAATATCTATGCTATATATAGATAGTTCATTAATATATAAAAACTGCGCATATATTATCATACATTATCCCATAACTTTATAATTTAAATAAACAAATGACATATAAAAACCAAAAAATAATTGCTATTGTCCCAGCATACAACGAGGAGGCAACCATCGGTAGCGTTGTACTAACTGCCAAGAACTATGTGGATAAGGTGGTTATAGTAGATGATGGTAGCAGTGATAAGACTTCCGCGATCGCTGAACTTGCTGGCGCTGAGGTTGCTAGGCATGACGAAAATATGGGCTATGGCGCAGCTATTAAAACTTGTTTTGATGTGGCGAAAAAATATAATGCTGATGTTATGGTCACATTGGATGGCGATGGTCAGCATAATCCCAGTGAGATAACAAAGGTGGTAAAATCTATAATCAATGGAGAAGCTGACATCGTTATTGGGTCGAGATTTTTGGGTAAGTCAAGCCGTATTCCGGGATACAGGAAATTCGGCATAAAGTTTCTGAATAGGATGACAAATCTATCCTCAAGAAAGGTTTCTGATACGCAGAGTGGTTTCAGAGCTTATTCACGAAAAGCAATCAACAGCTTGAGGTTAAATGAATCAGGCATGGGTATCGGCTCGGAGATATTAATGAACGCCCAAAAGCTTGATTTGAAGATAGAAGAGGTTCCAATCTCTGTCAGGTATGATGTAAGTAAGCCTTCTCAACATCCATTATCTCATGGAGCTAGTGTTTTGGGTACAGTTTTGAGTTATATTGAAGAGAAACGTCCGCTTGAGTTCTTTGGCTTAATAGGCATATTATGCTTAACATCCGGCGTCGGTTTAGGTTTTTGGGTTTTTCAAAGATACAATGAAGTACATCAGCTTGCTACTGGAAGTGCTGTAATAACGGCCATTCTTGTGCTTACCGGAATCCTCTCTATTTTTTCGGGGATCATAATTCACACAATCGTAAGTTCTCTCAGAATAAAGGAATAATTCAAAGAAGATGTATCCTTTAGTTTCAGTAGTTGTTGTAGTCTATAATGAAGAAAAATATATCCAAGGATGTATTGAATCTCTGTTGAGATTAAACTATCCAAAAAATCGATATGAAGTTGTTGTGGTTGATGGCATGTCAACTGACAGAACACAAGAAATTGTTAAGAAGTACCCAATTAAGCTTGTAATCAATAAAGCTAGATTTTGTCCACCTGGGAGGAATCTTGGCGTTGAAAATGCGAGAGGGGATTATGTGGCGTTCACTGATGGGGACTGTGAGGTCGATGTTAACTGGTTGAAAACTTTGGTTGATGAAATCAGGAAATGCCCAGATGAAGTGGTTTCTGTGGGTGGTCCGAATCTTGTATTTGAGACTGATTCTCTTCTTGCCAGAACGATTGGACACATGCAGGAAACGTATTTAGGTTCTGGTGGCTCGGCACAATCATATAAGATTGATGAGCCCCGTTATGTTGAATCAATCCCCACTTGCAATATACTCTACAAAAAAGAGATTTTAGCAAAGGAGAGATATGATGATGAACTCAAAATTGGCGAAGACGCTGAACTGCATTTTAGGTTGAGGCGACTAGGATATAAATTTTTGTATCTGCCAAACGCTATTGTATGGCATCACAGACGAAGTAAAATAGTGAATTTCATTGGGCATATATGGACATATGGGAAGGCTATGGGGGGGGTAACGAGAAAACATAAAAAAATCATAAGATTTTATGCCTTTTTACCTCCTTTGGCGATAATTGCTTTGATATTAGCATACCCTCTAATACTTTATTTTCCACTGATTATTTGGATATATCTACTAGGGATTGGCATATATTCCATTGCTTTATTGATATCATCATTGCAAGTCTACAATAGGATAGGTATAACTGGGTTTATACTAACCATGCTACTATTACCCCTACAGCATTTTATTTATGGGGTTGGGTTTTTAATGGGGGCATTATTATGAAAATAATAACAGTTTTGGGGACTAGGCCTGAAATAATTAAACTAAGCCCTTTAATACCCTTGCTTGATAAAAAATTCAAGAATATAGTCGTCCATACAGGCCAACATTATAATTGGGAGATGGACAAGGTTTTTTTCAAGGAATTGGATCTACGAGAGCCAGATTATAACCTGCATGTTGGTTCAGGGAATAGTGCGTATCAGATAGGTACAATAATCCTTAGATTAGAAAAAATAATTAAAAAAGAAAAACCAAACGCAGTTATTGTTTATGGGGATACAAATACTACATTGGCTGGAGCACTAGTCGGCTCAAAGATGAATTTAAAAGTAATCCATATAGAAGCAGGATGCAGATCAAGAAATAGAAAAACACCCGAAGAGATAAATAGGATACTGACGGATCACTGTTCAGATATGTTGTTCAGCATAGACGAAGAGAGTTATAGAAACCTGATTGATGAAGGAATTGATAAAAAAAGAATATTCTTAAGTGGAAATACAATTACTGAGGTGCTTTCTAGGAATAAGAAACTCAGTAAGAAATCAAAGATACTAAGGGATCTTGGCTTAAAAGAGAGGGAATACGCTGTTGTTACAATGCACAGAGCAGAAAATACTTCAAAAGAAAACATCAAATGCATTATAAAGGCGCTAAATGAAATCTCCAAGGAGAGTGATATTGTATTCCCAATACACCCAAGGACTAAAAAAGTTATTTGTTCTAACAAAATTCAGGTTTCTAAAAAGATAAAGATAACAGAGCCTCTGGGGTATCTAGATTTTATAAAGCTCTTATCTAACGCCCTATTTGTAATGACCGACAGCGGTGGGATTCAAGCAGAAACAGTCGAATTAAACATTCCATGCTTAGTATTGAGAAATGAAACAGAATATAACGAATATATTCGCTTGGGTAAAATAATATTGGCTGGAACCGACACGAGGAATATAATAAAAGCTTCAAAGAAATTGAGTATAAGCCATGAGAAAATAAGAAAAATAAAGTATAAACCCAAAAAAAACGCATGTAAAAAAATAATAGAAGCAATAGAAAGCATGAGTACATATTAAAAACCGTGAGGATTATCAAGATTTTTATCCAATAGATAGAATGACTACTAAGGTATTATTTGTCAGATCAAATCCTGTTAATCCGGAGCCTAGAGTCGAAAAACAAGCACTTGCACTTGCTGAAGAAAATTTTGACGTCAACATCCTAGGGTGGGATAGAGAGGGTAGCCATCAGAGGATAGAACATAGAAACGAGTACACGATAAACAGGTTCCGACTTAAATCCAGTTATGGTTCTCTAAAACTACTTTTTTATATCCCTATCTGGTGGTTTTATGAATTTTATTATTTGATGACACGAGAATGGGATATAATACACGCTTGTGATTTTGACACATTATTGCCTGCAATAATTGCAGCAAAAATAAAAAAAAGGAGAATAGTTTACGATATTTTTGATTTTTACTCAGGCATGATTCCCACAGGAATCCCAGAAATAGTTATAAAAATCATCACTTTTTTAGAAAACTCCTTTCCGAGATTTGCGGATTTTGTCATTGTTCCAAATGACAGCATGACAAAACACATAAAAGGCATGAAGTCTAAGAGAATTATAACAATCATGAATATCCCTAAAGACTTAGAGTATAACAATATGTTTATCAATTCTGAAAAAATCGATAAATTCCTGATATTTTATGGAGGTACATTTGGAAAAGATCGCGGATTAGATGAGATAATAGGAATAGTCGAAGGTATAGATGATGTACAATTAGTTATTGCTGGTTATGGTGCTGACTCAGAAAAAATAAAAGATTTATGCAACAATAGCAATAATTCAACTTTTATTGGTAGATTAAAATATGATGAGATTTTAGCTTATACACAAAAAGCAGACATGTTATTTGCATTATATGACCCAAATATAAAAAACAACATCTTCGCCAGCCCCAACAAATTATTTGAAGCAATGATGTTAAGTAAACCAATTATCGTCAGCGACAAAACATTTATGGCAGATATTGTTAAAAAAGAGAGATGTGGTTTTGTTGTGGATTATAGAGATACTAATAGTATAAAAAACGCCATAATTAAACTCAGAGATGATCCCAAACTTTGCAAAGAATTGGGAAAAAATGGGGAAAACGCCCATGAAAAAAAATACAATTGGGATATTATGAAAAAAAGATTGCTAGAGATTTACAATTCTTTAAAAGAATAGGATAGCTACGGTTACAAATACAAATGTGTGTTGTCACATAACTCTTTTGTCTTATCACTACAGCGTAAATTCTCAATTTCTTCTTAACAAAACTAACTGTGTTAAAAAGAATAATATATTAACGCCAAACAAAATCCAGATTATGTTATCCAATGTTAGATGATATAAAAGAATAAACACTATCTCAAATGTTGTTATTGCCAATAGATAGGGGATAAATCCTGTTTTCTTTAATGCTAGGTTGTAGTTCACTAGAAGCGTATTTACGCCTATGGGTAGCATTGCAACACCCAAGAGTTGTAATAAAGGAACTGAGTTAAGGTATTCTGGGCTGAATAAAACCCCTATAATAAATCTCGGGAAAAACCAAAAGACTGCCGCTACAAGAATTGACGTAGTTAAAACATAAAAAATGCTTGCGCTTAATATCCCTTTCGTTTCCTCGCCTTTCGCATAAACCTCAGAGACCTTAGGAAACATAACCATACAAACAGACGAAGTCACAAAAAGAATCAATCGCGCCATCGTCAAAGCAACATTATAAAAACCAGTCTCCTGAGAACTAAAAAAGTGTTTAACAAACACGGTTGGAGCCTCAACCATAACAGTCATACAAAAGAGAGTTAAAAGAACAGGCCACGTATATTTGTATATGGCTGATATATCTATACTGTTATCTGATCGATCAAACAAAAACTTTAGGGGGATGAAAGCTATCAAAAAAGCAAAAAGATAACCCAAACCATAAGCAAGAAGAGCCCCATTAACACCCAAACCAAAAAAAACAAGGACTACTCCCAAAACCAATCTTGCTACAGACTCCAGAGAAAAATTCAAACCCAGTTGATTAAAGTCTTGTATGCCACGAAGAACCCCCCGATTAACAGGTAAAACAACAGCGAACACAATAGAAAAACCAACAATGACTACCGGTGTGATAGAGGGCAACTTCATGAAATCAGCAATAAACCAACTCAACAATAAGACAATAAAAAAGCCTAAAAAACCATACCTAGAGAGCTTTTTTATAGCTGAAAACATAAGAGAATTGATCTTCCCATACTGTTCTTTAGCCTTAAACTCGGAAACGAATTTGGTTATAACGGTAGTTATTGTCCCAGACGGAACTGCAAAGATCATAAGCAACGCCAACATGGAACCCAAGATACCATAGTCAGCAGGCCCTAAAGCCCTTGCCATATAGATGTGATAGATGTAAGCGAAGAGATTGGCTATTACTGTGGCTATAAACATGATACCAGATTGCTTCATAAGTTGTTTAGACATGTTCTGTATCACCACAAAATAAATTGTATATAGTTATATGGAGAGAGATAATAACTAATCGGGTTTGAATCAATTGCCTTCTTATCCGTACATTTTATATTATATATAATTATTTTCATACAATGTTTATATTTAAGCAATTCAATCCATATATTAGCATATATCACACACGCTCCAGGTATTTATGCACGAAAATAAAAATAATTTAAAACAAGAGAACATGCGAAAAACACTCTACTTGATAATAGGCATACTAATAACAGTCAGCCTAGCTAACGCACAATGTGGATATTCTGGAACAGGAGACTGGATTATAGATTCTAAGATTGATTGCAAGGACACATCGATTACATTAAACGGAAACATACTCATCAACACAGGAGGCTGGCTTAACGCAACCAATGTGTTTTTCACATTCAACAACACTGGTAAAGCCAACGAAACAACAAGAGGCACGGCACTTGAAGACGGAGGCAACCTGACTCTTGTGGACTGCCTTTATCAAAGCAACGAACCAGTTGGTGGAACGGATATTGAAGACAACCCAGGCGGTTGGACTAACACATGGATCAATGTATGGAATGATGTTGGAAATGCAGACTGTAGGATAATATTGAATAGAACAACCTTCAATGGCATAGGGATGCATCCCTTGAACATATTAAATAGTCGCTATGGCATCTACCCTATGGAGGGGCAGATGTGGGTGGACAACTGCACATGCAATAAATCAGTTAACTGTTTCATTTCTACAGCAGATAGCACAAGAGGGGATAATAGAACAATTCGCTACTTGAAAAACAACAAATTTGAGAACATAAGCACATTCCCCTATGTCTTCCTCTATGATGGAGACAGTGAAACAGAATACTTGGAAATAACAGGAAACACCTGGTATGGTAACACATACCGTATGGGGACACTTGATTACACTGAGAAAGTTAAGATATACGACAACACCGCAAGCGGCACACCCAACTATGGTTTCAGCAACAACGGAGCAAGTGATGTCTTGATATACAACATGAACATTTCAGGACCGCCAACAGCAGTAGAGTTAAATTCAGGAAACCATGACTTTGAGATATACAATCTGAATATAACAAACGGCGGAATAGGCTGCAACTACGGCAACCGCAACATAACAATACATGATGTAGACGTCACAGGTAAGAAAGCATTTGTAGGAAGCACCGCAGTCGCAGGAAGCCCAAACTACAACAACCACTTCTACAACATGACATACACATTTGTTTTCGGGGCAGACATAGTAGGCTACCTGATAGCCTACACAGGAGAAAACTCAACAATAGAGGACATCACAATAGTTGGGTCTCCCACAGACCAGACAGCGATAACCACAAAACACGCCACAGGAGGGACTGGGGGAAGCGAATACTATGTTAAAAACGTCACATATGAGGACATAAGCATAGACAACATCAACACAGGCATCCGGATGAAATACTTCAACGACAGCACATTCAGAGACATCAGGATGACCAATGTGAACAGCTACAACATCTACTTCTCAGGGAACAACTACCGAAACAGATTCATCAACGTCACACACGACAGCGTTTTCTTCGACAACAACGACGACGTATTCGACTACTACAATTATCTTTCGGTGAATGTGACCGGTGACAACGTGTGGGGGATAGAAGTGTATAATAGGACTAGCGATTTGTTAACGAGCGGATCCACGACGACGGGGAAAGTCGAGAAACTAGAAGTCAACGAATTCAAGCAGACCAAGGTGGCGACAAATTTACAGTATCCGCACACGATCAAGGTAACAGGATTGGTGGCGGACACGGACTACAACGTCACAGTAAACGGAGCATACAGTCAAACAAAAAAGACAGACGCACTGGGAGTACTGACATTCCAAGAGAATATAACAGACAACACACGGATGACACTGAAGGCGACAACAGACGTATACCCGCCATTCATCACGATCATTACACCACAGAACACAAAATACGCGCAAGGAGCGCTGACGGCGGAGATCAGCTTAGACGAAGACGGAGACTGGTGCGCATACTCACTAGAAGGAAACCCCAACAAAACAATGACAGGAGCAGGAAAAAGCTGGACAACACTGCTCACAGAACTCGCGAAGATAGAGTACAGCATAAAGTTCTGGTGCAATGACACACAAGGACACATGGGGTCATCCGAGAAACGATATTTTACGATAGTAGAATGCCTGGCAGACGGAGACTGCGGCATAGGACAATACTGCAACACAGGAGATGAGTGCAAAGACAAAAAAGGAGACGGAGCACCATGCAGTGCAGATAAGGAGTGCACGTCAAATGAATGCTGCCATTCAATATGTAGAAGTGTGTGCCCCTACTGCGGAGACGGATACTGCGACGGAGGAGAAACATGCGGAACATGCCCGCTAGACTGCACCTGCGCACCCGGAGGCGGACCAGGAGGAGGAACAGGAGGATCCGGAGGAGCCATCGGGACAGGAGGAATAGGGGCGAACTGCTTCGACGGGATAATGAACCAGGGAGAAACCGGAATAGACTGCGGAGGACCCTGCAAGGCATGTCCTAGTTGCATGGACGGGATACTGAACCAAGGCGAGACCGGAGTAGACTGCGGAGGACCCTGCGGAGAATGCGCCATCGGAGCGACAGCGGCAAGCTGCTATGACAGAATAAAGAACCAGGGAGAACAAGGAATAGACTGCGGAGGACCCTGCAAGGCATGCAAGACAGGGAACATATTACAGGAGAAATTCATGATAGGGTTAAATCATCCCAGTGAAGTGGAAGCAGGAGACCACTACACAGTAGGAGTGACAGTAGAGAATACAGGAGACACCACACTAAAAGAACTGAACGTGAAAGTAGGCAGCCAGATAAAGACAACCGACTTAGATCTGACAGAGAAAAAGACAGTGGAATTCCAACTAACCGCGCCACGAGAAGAAGGAGAATACATGATAAAAGTAGAAGCATACAATGGAACCCTAAGAGAAGAAGAACAAACAAAGATACAAGTAAAGCCAACCCCGCTGACGCTGAGAGCCACAACAGTAGACAACACAACATATATTATAACGCAGACCAATTACACCGACGCAGTGATAGAATTAATAATCACAAGAGAAAACAAAACAGTATACTGGGACTACATAAGCGAAGAAGAACACATAACACAGATACAGGCAGGAAACTACCAAGTACAAGCCAACCTCAGAGTAGACGGAAAAACACTGAAAACCAAACAAATAACGCCGACCACAGAAAAAGAAACAATACCCGAAGACATGACCACGATACTGGCAATACCGTTACTGATAATAAACCTCGCTTTATTAGGAAGCATCACCAAAAAAATAATAAGAAAATAAAATGTACATACCCTACCTAAACATAGACATAGACCTAATATGGCTGCTAGTGCTAGGAAACATGGGAATGATACTAGCACTAATACTGATACTAATAGAACTACAACAAGTAAGAAAACTGAGGAAAGCATTCGAACACATGTTCGGACACTACGAAGAACTAATGGAAAAAGACACCAAAATATTCTGGAAAGAACTGGAAGAACTAAAATACATAATAGGAGCAAACAACAACAAATCAACTGAACAATGAAGCATACAATCTGACATAGGATACGTGTTCTACGAGATCGAGCTTGCTCTTACCGCCCCCATGCGGTCGACGAAGGGGATGGAAATAGCCGCAGACCAGGATCTCTAAGAGGATAGGGATACAGCCGCCTGAGACACTAAAAGCCCACCGAAACATCTGATAACGGAGTTGTTACTTTCTGGTGTAGCATTTTTAAACATATGTTACGTTATAATGTAACATGGAACTACGTAAATTAGCCGAAGCCAACCCCTGGTGGCAGACCAAAAAAGTACCACAAAACCTCCGAGGACGCGACAGACCCAAATACAGACTACTCCTAAAATCAATCACACAAAAAGAAGTCACAATAATAACCGGAGTCAGACGCTCAGGAAAAAGCACACTAATGTACCAGACCATAGACAACCTACTCAAAGAAAAAACACCCCCAAAACAGATACTATTCGTCAACCTAGAAGACCCAAGACTCACAAACGACACACTAGACGACATATACGAAGCATACAGAAGCGGAATCAACCCCGACCAGAAGGCACACATCTTCCTAGACGAAATACACCGAAGAGAAAACTGGGAAAAATGGGTCAAAAGACACTACGACCTCGGCACAGACTGCAAATTCACAATCTCAGGATCATGCTCATACCTCCTGAAAAAAGAATACTCAACACTACTCACAGGCAGAAACCTCACCTTCGAAGTATTCCCCCTAAGCTTCCAAGAATACCTCACCTTCAAAGGCATCAACTTAGACGCCGAAGCACTGGAAAAAGACATCCTCCTAGAGAAACAGAGACACGAAATCCAGAAGGCGATGAACGAATACATGGAAGAAGGAGGCTTCCCAGACGCGTTCTTCAAAGAAGAAGACTTCAAGAGACTGCTCCTAACACAATACTTCGACGACATAATATACAAAGACATCGTAGACCGCCACGAACTAAACAGCCGCAAAACAAGAGACCTTGCACTATACCTCGCATCCAACATCACCTCCCCACTATCCCTCAGAAACATCAGAAACACGCTCGGACTATCCTACGAATCAATAAAAGACTACATCACATACTACGCCGAAGCATTCCTCTTCTTCACAGTCGAACACTTCTCCTACTCCCTCAAAGAACAGAAGACACGCCCCTCAAAAGCATACTGCATAGACAACGGCCTCCGAAACGCAGTAAGCTTCAAGTTCACAAAAGACGACGGAAAACTAGCCGAAAACCTAGCCTACCTCCACCTAAGACAAAACAAAGACGACATATACTACTGGAAAGACAAAAACGAAGTAGACTTCATAACAAAAAACCCCGACCACACACTAACCGCCATAAACGTCACATACACAGATGAAGTGGACGAAAGAGAAATAAAGTCGCTCAAAGAATTCAAACAAAAACACAAAAAAACACAAGAACTCATAATAATCACAAAAAACACCCAAAAAACACAAGAAGAAATCAAGTACATACCACTATGGAAGTGGCTGCTAGAATAGAGACTAACCCAGATACTCCGAGGTTTAATTTACATTTGCCGCCCACGCGGTCGACGAATAAACAAAATTTGCCGTTACAAGGGCAAAGTTTTAAAAGAAAATTCACCCACAAATGCAATATTTATGCATAAATATTGCAATAGACTGCAATATTTAAATACAACAACCACTATATATAACATGGACAAAAACACCCTCAGAGCAACAATAATATCACAAAAAAAAGAAACAAAAAAAATACTAAAACAAGAAAAAATCATAGAAAGAGAACTACAAAAAGAAACAGAAAAACAACTAAAAAACAACCTCATCAAGATCACCACAGGCGTCAGAAGATGCGGAAAATCAACCCTCGCCCTACAAACACTCCAAGACAAAGAACACGCCTACATCAACTTCGACGACGAAAGACTCTACAAGATCACGACAAAAGACCTCGACACAATCCTAGAAACACTATATGAAGTATACGGAAACTTCAAATACCTCCTCCTAGACGAAATACAGAACATACCTGGATGGGAGCTATACGCAAACAGACTACAAAGACAAGGCCTCAACCTCATAGTAACCGGAAGCAACGCAAAACTACTAAGCAAAGAACTTGCAACACACCTAACAGGAAGACACATCACACTTGAACTATACCCCTTCTCCTTCAGAGAATACCTAAGCTACCACAAAATCAGCCCCCAAAAAGAAGACCTACAAATCGCAGAAGGCATCGGAAAAATCAAAAAACACCTAAGAGACTACATAGAAAAAGGCGGATTCCCCGAAACATACAAAATCAAAGACAACACAAGATACCTAAAAGACCTCTACAACTCCATCATAAACCAAGACATCATAAGCAGATACAACATAAAATACGCAAACACGCTAAGAGAGATAATCTCCTACACCATCTCAAACTACGCAAGCCCAATAACCTACAAAAAAATAAAAAACATATTCGACATAAAAAGCCAACACACAATAAAAAACTACCTCTACTACGCAGAAGAATCATACCTGATAACCCAGAGCCTACAATACACACACAAAATAAAAGAACAAACACGACTGCCCAAAAAAATCTACGCCATAGACACAGGCCTCATAAAAGCAATAGGATTCAAGGCATCAGAAAACACCGGCAGACTAATGGAAAACCTCATCGCAATAGAACTACAGAGAAAAAAAACACAAAACCCCCTCCTAGAAATATACCACTGGAGAGACTACCAAAAAAGAGAAGTCGACTTCGCAGTCAAAGAAGGCCTAAAAGTAAAGGAACTAATCCAGGCATGCTACGACATCGAAGACCCAAAAACAAAGGAGAGGGAAGAAAAAGCATTGATAAAAGCCGGGAAAGAACTCAGATGCAAAAACCTCAAAATAATAACCTGGGACCACGAAGAAACAGGGAGAATAGAGTATATCCCACTATGGAAGTGGCTGCTGCAGCCGACGGGTTTTGTCCCGGCGACTGAGGAGAATGTAGTGCCTAACCCAACAAATTAGGCACCAAACCCAAAAAAAACACCCCGAATAGGGGAAAACCTAAGGCAACCCCAATAAAGAGAAAAGCCACGCCGGAATATAATATATTACTATACTATCTGTTCCCCCTCTCCTCAGCTGATTCCTCGTCACCAAAACCGCCTCACCTACACCGTATTTTTCGCAGAATTTAGTTAGGCTACGAATGTCTTTCTTGTTAATGTAGGTCTGATACTTGACTTCGACAGGCAGCAGCCTTTTGTCCGCTAATACAATATCCACCTCATCCTTCTGCGGCGTACGCCAGAAAGATATCTTCTGCAGACTACCCACTATCTGAGACTCTATGAGATGACCTGCTATCCCACCACCTTCAAGCATGCTAAAGGGTTGATCCAATAACGCCAACACAATAGATGGGTGGACTATGAACTGTTTCTTGCTTGCACGCACCTGCTTAGATACGTTGACAGAGTAGTTGTAGGCCACCTTAATCAGAAAAGATTTCTCTAGTAGGCTTACATACTCTGCCGCCTGATTTCGGTTAATCCTGAGGTTGCCTGCTATGTTCACCAACTCAAAGAGTTGGGCGTTCGCCGCAGCCAGCAGCCTGAGCAATTCGTAGACCACGTTCTCATTCCCCCTGCTAGCCCGACTTATGTCTTCGACGGTTTTCTCTATCACCGACTCCCGAATATACTTTTTAATGTATTCTTCGTCGTCTTCGTCAAACAGCTCAGGGAAGGCGCCCCTCTCCAAGTATTGGATGAACAGTTCCATGTATCTAGCCCTATTCGCAGCGAAATGCAGGTCATATTCTCGTATCATGTTTTCGTTCAAGGCTATCTCGTCCCTAAGACCAAAGTATCTCACAAACTCCCTGAAGGAAAGTACTGGCAGATGAAAGGATAGTATCCTGCCGGCAAGCGTTTCCCTGTATTTCCTCAGCTCAAGAGACGATGACCCGGAGACAAAAATCTTCAGGTTCTCTTCGGTGTCATAGACAGTCTTAAGGAGATCAGGGAAGTTAGGAAGCTTCTGCACCTCGTCGAGGAAAAGATACCTCATACCTTTCCCATCAGAAAACTCCAGAAAGTAGTTGATTAGATCCCATGCCACCTCATACCTCTGGAAGTCTATGTCGTCGAAGGAGATATAGCAGACGTTCTTTTCTTCGGTCTTCACCAGAAGCTTCTTTATCATCTGCTTGAGTAAGACAGTCTTGCCTACGCGCCGCAGACCCACGACTGCCAGAATCTGCCTATTTTGACAGTATTTGAGTAGGTCTCCCATGAGGTCTCTCTCAAACTCTGGAGTAGTGAAGTCTTTTTTCTCCCACCACGGGTTCTGCCTGAAAAGCAGTCTACTGTGTCTTTCGTCCATCGTATTATCTATTAGGAAGAACATCCTTATAAAGTTTATGCACTAAAAACGTGCACAAAATAAAATTTTATGCACAAAAACTGTGCACAGAATCTAAAAAGCCACAAGATTAAGAACGACGCTATTGATTATCTCCCCAAAAAACCAGGGAAAGCATTCAAACACTACGAATAAAAAAAGAACTGGAAAAACTGAAACATATAGTCTACATCACAGAAGAAGAAAAAAACTAAAGGCCGAGCTTGCTCTTACCGCCCCCATGCGGTCGACGAAGGAGATGGAGATGGCCGCAGACCCTCAACTGCCCCAGACCCCTTGCCACAGAATCCTCAGACATTATAAGGTACAGATGACAAAAAACATAGTATTCCATCAGATACAACCAACAATATTTAAACCCAGAAAACAAAAATAAGATAAAAGATGACAATCATCGACTCCCTGAAAGCCCAAAACGAATGGTGGAAGACCGGGAAAGTACCCACAGCACTCCTAAAAAAAACCAAAAGAGAAGAATACAAGACAGCAGAAAAACTCCTCAAAGAAGAAAGAATAACCGCAATAACCGGACCACGCAGAACCGGAAAAACAACCCTCCAATACCAGCTCATACACCACCTCCTCCAAGAAACCGAACCCAACAAGATACTCTACATATCCATGGACGACCCATCACTAAGACCCCACACACAAAACCTCCTACAAGAAATACTGGAAACCTACTACAGAGAAATCCTCCTCGAAGAAAAAAGAAACACACAAGTCCACGTCTTCATAGACGAAATACACTTCCACACAAACTGGGAACAATGGCTGAAAAAATACTACGACCAAAGATACCCAATAAAATTCACGATAACAAGCTCATCCTCAGCCCACCTATCACAGAAGTCAAAAGAAAGCCTCGTCGGACGAATCATCGAAATACTACTACTCCCCCTAAGCTTCAGAAGCTACCTCGCCCTCACAGGAAAAAACCAGCTCACAGAACACTACAACAAACTCAGCCTCGAAACAATAGACGCAGACAAAAGATTCCAGCTGCTAAAACACGAAGAAGAAGCACGGATCATGTTCTCAAAATACCTCCTATACGGAGGACTGCCCGAGTCCATAAAAACAGGAGAAATACACCTATGGCAGGAAAAACTAATATCAGACGTCCTAAGAAAAGTTATATACAGAGACATCACAGGACTCTACGACGTCAGAACACCCACAAAACTCGAAGACCTCTTCGTCCACCTCACATACAACACCAGCAAAACATTCTCATACACCTCCCTCTCCCAAAACCTCGGCATAAGCACAGAAGCCATAATAAACTACACACGCTACCTCCAGGAATCCTACCTCATAGGCGAACTACGACTCCACACAAAAAGCATCGAAAAAAGCCTCCGAGCCAACAGAAAATACTTCATAATGGACTGCGGACTACAGAACGCCATAACAAAAACCACCGACCTAACCGAAGCCAACACAGGCCCACTAATAGAATCCACAATCGAAAAACACCTCTACGCATACGCCAAAAAAGAAAACCACAACCTACACTACTGGAGAGAAAAAGAAGAAGTAGACATAATACTAGACACCAAAAAAAAGACACTACCAATAGAGGTAAAATACAAAAACAAGATAAAAAAAGAAGACATGCGAGGACTACTCAAATTCATGGACAAATACAAAACAGACAAAGGATACATGATAACCAAAGACCTCCTCCAAAAACAAAAAATCAACGGAAAAGAAATCCAACTAATACCAGCATGGCTATTCCTACTAGCAATACCCGCCGCCTAAAAAAAAAAGACTGAGACAACAGCCTGCTTCTTTCCCGCCTGAACATATAAAAAGATCACTATTAGCATGATCATGGTTATACAATTCAGAAACCAAGTGACTGAACCCTAAGACCTGAAAGAAATAATAGGAAACAACAACGAATCAGCTTATAATCTATCCCCAAAAAAAAACCAGGGAAAGCATTCGAACACTACGAATAAAAAAAGATCCAGGAAAAAACCAGCCTGCATCACAGAAGAAGAAAAAAAAACTACTTCAGATACAGGCGGAGACAATGCCTGACATAGGATAAGTGTTCTCCGAGATTAAGCTTGCTCTTACCGCCCTCTCGGTCAATGAAAGTGATCGGGACCTCCTTGACTCGGGAATAGCGGCCGCGAACCAGTATTTCTAAGAGGATCTTGAAGCCGACCGGGTTAAGGACGACGCCGTCAATAACTTCTCTGCGGAAGAAGAAGAAACCAGAGACCGGATCCCTGACAGAGGTGAGGGGGCGAGCCAAGAGGACAGCACCCCGAGAGGTTAGACGACGACGAAGAGGCCAATTCTGGATACAACCGCCACGGACATAGCGGCTGCCGACGGAGACATCGGCTTCGCCCCGCAAAATAGGAGCCACCAAAGCAGGAATAGCGTCTAGGGGATGAGAGAAGTCGGCGTCCATGACGCCAAATATGCCGCCCGAAGCCTGAGAGAAGCCGGCGAGGACGGCAGAGGAAAGACCTAATTTGCCGGAGCGGACGATGATTTTAAGATCGGGGTAAGGGCTTTGAAGAGAACGGACGACTTCGGCGGAGCCATCTGGGCTGTTGTCGTCTACGATGATCAGTTCACCGCGGAGGTCGTTGCGGGAAAAAACCTTGAAGAAGGCAGGAATAAGCTTGGATAAGTTCTCGCGTTCATTATAGGTGGGTACGACGACTGAGACCCTGGAGTTCTCCAAGGGAGGGAAAGAAGTCCTATGCATGATAAAGGATATAAACAGATACGGAAATAAATAAGTTTGCTGTTATGAGGTGGGGATAATCTACCCACGGATGCAATAGTTATGCATAGATATTGTAATAGACTGCAGTATTTGGATACGATAATAAAAGATCACTGAGGGATAATGGGAGGGGCTGCTAGGATAGAGGAGTTGATACCCCAGTAGTCGTCGAGGACAAAGGAGAAGAAAGCCCCACGCATTTTACGGAACATACACGGTAATGTACTAAAAATAGTAAAAAAAATGATATTTTACTAAAAATAGTATTTATAGGTGAAAAACACATAACATAACATGCTAGAACTGATCTACGGGACAAAAACAAAGACCAGGATACTGGAAGAGCTCGCAACAGCAGGAAAACCAAAGACCAGAAAAGAACTAATAGAGCTGACAGGATGCGGCACCAGGGGAGTATACGAGCAGACAGAGGAACTAATAACCCTAGGCATAGTCAAAGAAACCAAGAAAGGCTGGAAAAAACTAGAGCTAAACCCAGAACACCCACTATACCAGGACATCAAAAACACGGCACTCGCAGCAATAGACTACAAAAAAAACCTCATAAAAAACCTCCTCCAGACAATAGACCAAATACTAGAAGACGACTACTATATCGGATTCTACACAGCAGCCACAAAAAAAATCACACCAATCGACTACACACCAGAGAAACACGTATACAAGGTACTGGACACAGAATACGAAAAAAAAATAAAGAAAATCAAAACATACGACAAACTAAGGGAAATAGACATACAAAAAGAGAAAAAAGGGTTGATTAAGGCAGTATTCCTAAAATGCCAGAAAATCCCGGAAGACGTGACAAGAGAAGAAATACAAAACCAGGAAGTGTGGATAGCAAGCACGGAGAGGGGTATAGTAGAATGCTTCACCCCAGAAAACAAATACTTCACCAGATACGGAAGCTGCCTGGCCCTGCTACAAAACAAAATAGAAAACACAATAGACGAAAAACAACTACTGAAAATAGCAGGAGAACTCAACATAAAAAAAGAACTAGTTAAAGTCATGGGCAGCTTCAACCACCACCTCAAAAAAAGACTATTCAACGCAGAACCCAACACAGAAGAGATCAAAGAAGTCAAACAGGCGATAAACACGGTATTAGGATGAAGACAACATACACGACAGAAGAAAAAGAAGGGATCCTAGGCATAATAGAAACCTGGGGGAGAGAACAGATAACCCAAGACGTCTTCAGAAAAATACAACTACAGACAGGCATACCTTCAGGACTGATAGAGACAACATTCTGGCACATAGACACACTCTATCAGCTGAAAAAACTCGAAAAACCACCCATATTCAAAGGAGGAACCTGCGTACAATGCTACATCCCAGCAGGCCTGCAGAGAGCATCAAACGACCTAGACTTCAATTCAAGGATAGCCAACCCAGCCACCATAAGGGAGCAGATAAAAAAACTAAACAAAAAACTGCTAAACAAAGGAAACGCCACACAGATAAAAAAATACGGCGAAAGAATAAGCTATGGAACATTCGACTACCAGCTAAAAGACGAAATATCCGGTGTTATAACATTCAACAGGAGAATGCCCTCCCGCCTTGGAGAATACGTCAAAGCAGGCGAACTAGAGGTTCAGGCAAAAAACATGAAAATCCAGGTAAACTACAAACACGCCTGGATGCCCGCAATAAAGACGATAGACAAAAAACCAAGATTCTTCATACTCGAACACCAAAAAATGAAAGGATTCACCTACCCAAGCTCAAGCCTGAACGACCTAATCGCCGACAAAATACTTGCAACAACAAAAGAAACGGGGAGAGAACGATTCAAAGACGTATACGACCTGATGACTCTGTTCATGCAAAAATACGAGAAAAAACAGATACTCGAGAAACTGGAGAGGATACTGGAGAAGAAAGGGCAACAACCAGAGACCACGATAAAATCCTCGGCAACGAATATCGGGAGATTCACAGAAAAAAGCCTCGAAGCACAAGGATTCAAAAGCCTCGTATGCAAAGACGGCAGAAAACTCATAGAAAACTGGGAAACCAACTGCTTAAAGCTAACAGAGAAGATGAACTCGTTGCTGAGATAGAGGAGTTGATCCCATGGAAGACCCCTTGAGGAGGAGGCTTCTCGATTAATCTTGATTAAAGATCTCATGGTATAACCTTTAACTTCAATAGGGAGGTAGGGGTAGGGTGATATGCGTATTTATATACTTATGTTCACTATAGTATACAAAATATGAGGAATTTGTTCACCGAATAAGATGGAGCACAGAAAAATCATAATACAATGGAAAGAATACACACCACCGAAGACACAACCCAGAGAAGTGAACATCGACCCCACAACAGACTTCATCACCACAATAACAGGCCCAAGAAGAGCAGGCAAAACATACCTCTGCTACCAGCTAATGAACCACCTAATAGACAAAGGAACCCCCCGAGAAAACATCCTATACGTGAACTTCGAAGACGAAAAACTCATAGGGGCTAAAGCAGCAGACCTCGAAAAACTGATGAACACATTCCAAGAACTAACAGACACCAACCCAGAACACAACACCTACCTCTTCCTCGACGAAATACAGAACGTCAAAGACTGGGACGCATGGATAAGGAGAATACACGACACCCAAAAAAACGTGAAACTAATACTCACAGGCTCATCCTCCAAGATGCTAAGCCGAGAAGTCACAACAAAACTACGCGGCAGAATACTAAACCACGAAGTATACCCCCTAAGCTTCAAAGAATACCTCACATGGAAAAACACCCCATACAACCTAAAAACACTAACAGAAAGCAGAGACAGAATCGAAGTAAAAAAACAATACAATGAATACCTGACAAACGGAGGCTACCCCACAATAGCACTCAACCAAGCACCCAGAGAACAGATACTCCAAAGCTACTACGAATCAATGATATTCAAGGATGTGGTAGAAAGACACAACATCAAAGACGTCAAAAAACTGCGCATACTCGCAAAACTACTATTCGAATCCACATCAAAAGAGATGTCCTACAACAGGCTAGCAAACAAACTCAAATCCCTCGGATTCACAGCAAGCAAAAACACCATAATAGAACACATCAGCCACTTCGAAGACGCATACCTATTCTTCCAGAACATGAAACACGAGTACTCCATCACAAAACGGATGGGTGCGATAAAAAAGATCTACTGCATAGACAACGGACTACTCAACACAGTCAGCTTCAAATTCGCAGAAGACACCGGAAAACTGATGGAAAACCAAGTCTACATAGAACTAAAACGCAGAAACAAACAAGTCTACTACCACAAAGACAAACACGAATGCGACTTCCTCACACAAGAAAAAAACAAGATCACATCAGCCATACAAGTAACCCACACACTAAACGACGAAAACGAAGACCGAGAAATAAACGGCCTACTTGAAGCCATGAGAACCCACAACCTACAAGATGGAACCATCCTCACCTTCGAACAAGAAGAGACAAGAAAAAAAGACGACAAAACAATACGGATCACACCAGTCTGGAAGTGGCTGCTGGAGACATGAGATCGAAAGAAAAACAGACCAGAGAGTATCTTTGTTGACCAAAATTTATAAATAATGGACAACATAGATGTAAAGTGATAACATGGGACCGCGAAGAAAAAGGGAGAATAGAATACATACCACTATGGAAGTGGCTGCTGGAATAAAGAGGTTATTTCATAGATGGCTGCTTGAGGCAGAAAGAGAAGAGCCCAGAAGAGAGCAAGGTAGTGCCCTGGAAAAGGCAAGATATAAAGGAGGTGAGGGGAAATAGGGGATATAGTAGGGGCTCCGATGAATGCATCCCAACGAGGATAGAGAGAAAAGCTTTTAATCCCATATCGACAGAATACTTTAAGAGAAGATGAAATGCGCACTGGATAAGGAGGAAGGAATACCAGATAAGAGAAGATGCCCCAAAAAGATGCTCAACGGACCATGCGGCGGACAACTAAAGGGAAAATGCGAAGTAAACCCAGGATTAGGGTGCGTGTGGGTGCAGGTATATGAGGAACTCAAGAAGAGGGGGAAAGAAAAAATACTCAAGGAGCTGTGCATGAGATGACGCTGAGAAGAGAATTAAAGAAAAAATTCACTTATACGGGAGAACTAGAACCCGGGAAGATTTCAGAGTTAAAGGAGATAGTAGAGGAAGCCAGGAAACTGAAGAAGTATGTTACGGCATGTAATGTAACAGACAACCCGCAAGCTTATGCGTACATAAGCAGCCTGGCGGCGTCGTATATGATACAGGAGAAGGCCGGGATGGAGGCCATATATCAGCTGACTTGCAGAGACAGGAATCGATTAGCGCTGACTTCAGAGCTGCTGGGGGCGGCGGCGCTGGGGATAAAGAATGTGCTGGCGTTGACTGGAGACTACACTACGTTGGGGGATATGCCTGAGGCGAAGCCTGTATTTGATTTAGATGCGTGCCGGCTAGTGCATATGATCAAGGAGATGAACGAGGGAAGAGATATAAAGGGGAACCGAATAGAACCTAGGACGGAATTCTTTATCGGAGTCGCAGCGAACCCCAACGCTATACCATTAGAACCGGAGATACTGAAGCTGGAGAAGAAAGAAAAAGTGGGGGCGGAATTCGTGCAGACTCAGGTAGTGTATGAGATGGAGATAGTAGAGAATTTCCTGGAGGCAACGAAGAACGTGGAGATACCGATACTGATCGGGGTGTTCCCGCTGAGATCATACGGGGTAGCGGAGTACTTCGACAAGAACGTGCCCGGAGTCAAGGTACCCGAAAAACTGTTGAAGGAACTGAAGGAGATAAAGGAGGCTGGGGGGGCTCGGGAGGAATACGATAAAGTCAATGAAAGATTCTTTTCCGGACTAATAAAAGGGATAAAGAAGACTGATGCGAGGGGATGCCATATAATGGCGGTGAATTACTCGGAGATTGTGGAGAAGCTGGTCGTCTAAGTTTTTTCCATAAGGATCTTTTTGATGATGGGTCTGACCACTGGTATGTCCTCCTTCACGACAAGCCACACCCTCTTAGGGTCCATCCCAAAGTAGAAATGGATAGCCTTATCCCTCATACCCGCTATATCCCGCCAAGGCACTTCAGGATGCTTATCCTTCACAGGAGAAGGCACGTTTTTTGCCGCTTCGCCTATGACCTCGACACATCGGATGACGGCTTATTGAGTCTTCTCATCCCCTAAAAACACGTCATAAGACATATCTCTGATGAATTCCTCGGCAAGCTCCATGTTCTCCAACATATCCTTCAGATAGATTGACACGTTCCTTTTCATACATAAACCGCCTCCTCTAGGACTCTATCCCGCAACTCAGCGCGAAGATCCTTTTTAGGAACAACATCAGCCTTAACGCCGAGAACATCACCCAAGAAATTCTCCAAGCCAACAATCCTGAGAAGACTCACCGGCTCCTCGAATTCGACGAGGAAGTCAACATCACTTGACTCATCCTGCTCACCCCTGACATAAGACCCAAAAACACCGATACTCTTAACCATAAACCTCCTCGAAAGCTCAGCCCTATGCTTAGACAAAGCAGTCCTAATGTCACCAAGGGTTACCATATTAGGATATTGGACTTAGAAACTATAAGCCAAGGAGATGCCATATAATGGCGGTGAATTACTCGGAGATTGTGGAAAAGCTGGTTTAGAAAAAAAGCTCTCCAGACCATTTCTTTAGTTGGGTGAAACCCCTTTCAGAGAGAATATTGCCTGCAGCCAAAAAGACCTTGAGGAGAAGGTGATTAAGGATTATGCAGCCTGATATAATACTGTATCACTTAGAGGAATACATCACTCCATTCTTGTCCTTGACAGTTAATTCAGCGGGGGCGAAGATATCCGCCGGAATATTATAGAAGTCGCGGTCAGCCTGCTGGAAGATGTCGCAGAAAGACCTGCCGAAAGCAGAGGAATTCTTGGAGACGGACCTCTCAGTCAAGGAAGGAACCCAGTCACTTACCTGAAGAAAGACGTTACCCTTATAGATGATGGCGTCATTGGCCTCGAACATGCAGTCTTCGCTCAATTCCACCATGGGAACGGAACCCTGAGCGGAGACGATGTTGTTGACGTCAAAGCCCAGGTTAAGGAGACGGAAGACAGCGACCTCGACGACGCGGGAAAGAACATTGACCAAGCCAGTCAAGGAATTAGGACGAAAAACACCGATGAGAAGGTCAGAGGCGCCAGTATCCCTCAGGATGGATTCAAGAAGAGGCCTAGGGGGGAAAGAACTGGTCTCAAGCAAGAGGGCGGCAACATCAGAGGACTCAAAGTAGTTGATCCTAGGCAGAAGACCCGGAGGCTTGTCCGCTAGGATGCGGGCAGGGCCCGAGCCCATGGCGGAAAAATCCCCGGACTTGACACGCCAGCCCGCCATCTGAGATCCAAGGGTTGCGACGGCAGGGGCCTCGTCGATCCTGACCTGGACGACGTCGTCTATCATAACCTGACCCAATCCTGCAAGAGAAGCCTCAGCCACCCACAAAGCGGTATCCAAGTCAGGCACAGAATTCAAGCCGACGTCTAAGACAGAGACTGAGCCAAAATCAAGCTCCAACATAAGGGATGGATCCACCTTAAGGGATTCAAGGATCCCATAAGCGCGCTTGTTTAGGTTCATTTTCCAACGGAGGGGAAAAGGGTCCCATCCTTGTGAGGAAGATACAATGCGTTAAGATACTCCTCATTAAAATCTTTAGATTCTGAGAGATTAAAGTATGTGACCTTTTTGGCGAGGGATTCCGCCCCCTTCTTCACCTCGTCGTCGACCAACGCCATATATGCGCCCCTGAGGGAGCCGTTGCCGATGAACTCGAACCTCTCCCTTGGGATATCAGGAAGCAAGCCAATGGTTATCGCCTTCTCCAAGTCGATGTGGTAGCCAAAGCCGCCTGCTATGTAGATCTTCTGCAGATCATTGAAGTCAACGCCCACCCTGGAAAGGGTTCTGGCGCCGGCATAGATGGCGGCCTTACCCAACAGGATATTGCGGACGTCCTTCTCGTTCAAGGAAATATCCCTGCCGTTGACGGTTTCGTCTCCGAAGACGACTACGAATTCGAGGCCGTTGGCTCCGGACCGCAACCTATCAGAGGGCATGTCGGAGAACCTGCCCTGGTGGTCTATTACATCCCTCCTGAATAGGCCAGCAAGTAAACTGATCAAACCGGAGCCGCATACGCCGGCAGGCTTCTCATTGCCTACGGTAGAGTAGACCACGTTAAGGTCTTCGTCTACGTCGATGCGCTCAATGACTCCCATAACAGCAGGCATGCCGCAGCTGACCTCGCCCCCCTCAAAGGCCGGGCCGGCTGAGGTAGAACATGCAAGAAGCCATTCACTGCAGCCTAAGACGACTTCGCCGTTGGTACCCACGTCGACCAGCATGGAAGGCTTCTCTGATTTATGCAAGCCGCTGACAAGGATGTCAGCTACCACATCCCCGCCAACGAAGCCGGCGATGCCCGGCATAGAATAGAGGCTGCCAGAGCAATTCAACCTGAGTTTCTCCGCATCCAGGCGGCGAGGTAATCTAAACTCTGAAAGTTCAGGGTCCTCCAAGACAATACGAGGATCCCGGTCCAATAGGATGTAGGTCATGATGGTGTTGCCTGCAGTGACAATGTGCTTTACCCGCACATGCTCTCTGCCCTCGATGAGGGAAGCGATGACTGAGTTGACTGTATCGATGATTGATCTGTTAAGGGATTCCACGCCTATGTGCTCAGCGTATTTCAAGCGAGTCAATACGTCGCCGCCGTAGGTTACCTGCCTGTTGTATTCAGAGGCATAGGCCACAGGCTTCTTGGTCGAGAGGTCGACGAGGTAGGCGAATACAGTAGTCGTGCCGACGTCGACCGCCACGCCGACGTCGAAGCCCGACAATTCAGACAATTCCAGACTAGGAGACTCGGAAAGGATCTGATGCTCACCCAAGCGGCTCTCAGGCGGGACGAAGACGATCAAGTCAGACGCTGGAAAGGTCTGGCATGCCAGGTGCAGGTCACCTGATTTAGGCTTCAAGGACCTGACCCTGCCCTCCTCGATTCTGACACCGCATCTGCCGCATCTGCCTTTGCCATAGCAGAGGGCGGACAAGCATATGCCTGCTTCCATGGCTGCATCAAGGAGGGACCTGTCTTCCCCGATCCTGACAACCCTGCCATCCGGTTGAAAGGTTACAATGTACTCCATTCTTTCCCCAGGAAAACACCCAACTGAGAGGAATCCTGCGGACCAACGATGACATCCCAGCCAGTTCGGCGCTCCAGTTCCTCCTTCAGGGACTCCATCACCCCGGGAATGATCAATTTTTTGTGATTGACGCGCTCGGAGAGACGGCTTTTCTCCAACGCCCTGCTGATGGCTTCCACAGATAACTTGTCGGCTGCGACGGCGACCGTCGCTGCGAGGCCGCCGGAGTCTATTATTAATAGAAAACAGGAAACACCCGACCTCCTAAGATCGTCTGAGACGCTGAAGTAGGTGAGGGTGAAGTTAGTGGACAGCAAGACAGGAGAGAACTCGTTGGGTTCACCGATCTCATAGAGCTTAGGCTCCACTGTAGGCTCGACGCGAGGATCACCGTAGATGTTCGACCTAAGGATTAGGAGAGGTAGGAGAGACCACCGCTCGATGGAGTGCACGATGAAGAGGCTGGCGAAGCGGTGCAGTAGGAGGGATGCAATCGTGGATTCTAGGTAGGGCTTCGATTCGTCACCGCAACCCCTCATCCAGACGGAGGCCGTAGACGCCATTAGAGGGAACCCAAGTTCTCCAACGCCGTCTAAGGCAGCCTTCCTCAGGAGGGTGAACTTGTTGACGGTACGGGCAAGACCATCATCCCTTACATCGATCCCAGGATCGAGGATCAGGTTGCTGAAACCCTCAGAGATGATCCTCTTGGAGAGGGAGGAGAGACCCTCCACCGTGGGAGAATAGACGACGAAGGCTGTATCGTATTTGCGGGCAAGCTTCAACACAGCAGACCAGTTCTCGCTGTCGGCTGCGTAGAGCAGAGGCCTGCGAGAGCCCACAAGCTCCAAGCCATCCCTGAGGACCTCAGGTTTAAAGGAGCAGAGAATCAATGGACCAGAGAAGTTCTCCGATACCAGTTCAAGGGCCTTCCTAAAGCGGTAATCTTTATTAGATGCAGACCTGACCGAGACACCGTCCAAGGACAATCTCATGCCAGCCCGCTCCACAGAAAAATCCTTGACCAATTTTATTCTATCCAGTATTTCCTCCTCAGGCATAAGGTCGCTGACGTCCATGAAGAAAGGCGGGGGATTGAAGAACCTGAACTCGTGACGATAGAGGACCTCTTCGCCGCCGACTGATAGATTAGAGAAGGATGAAGCTTGGACAGGCGGCATCAAGAGTTTATTTAATGTGTTCCATTGCTCATCTGATAGTAGAGGGCAATCAGAGGGCTTGGCTTCTCGCTCCAGGAGCTTCAAGGCATAAGACATGCAGGTCTTAAAACCACATCTGCCGCAGTCCGTCTTCGGAAGATGCCCGTACAATTGAAGAGCTGTCAGCCTTTTCACGTTCATCCCTCCACCCACATGGAATAGGGCGAGTGGGTGCTGTAAAGATCCCCGGGCTTGAACAAGGCATCGAATAGAGACTCCAAGCAGTCGACTGCGAAGGGGTGCAGCATCATGAACAGGTCGGCGCCGGACAGCAAGGCCATGGAGGCGGTAGAGGACTCCCACAGGGGACCCCGCAGCTCCCTTGGACCCCATTCTTCGTTGTGCATCCACGCCTCCCTGGCACTCCAGGCATTGGAGGTTGCGGACGCGATAGGCAGTGAAAGGAAGGGATCGCCCTGGAGACCCAGAAGCCGGCAACGCTCCATCGCAGAGATGGAGTATTCAACACCATAGCCTATGCCGCCAGTAAATAGATCCATTATGATGTTCGAAGGCTTAACGCCCAGCTTCATCAGGTTCCTGTTGAAGCGGCGCATCTCGTCAGGGTTCATCGATATGAGAGAGACAAGGGATTGATCATGTTTAACCGCGGCTTCCGCAACCTGCCTGTAATTCATGTCGGGGCCGACCGAGGACAAGACAACGGATTCGCCGGAGCATACCTCAGCAGCCTTGGAAAGCAGTTCCGGATCCTTGTCTGGGTTGCCGGAGCCGCCTATTATCAATGGAACCTTGACCGCCTGCAATACATCCTCTATCGTTTTACAGGCCTCTGCTATGGATGTATTCCCCACCTTCGGGTCAGTGCTCACCAAGTGAAGTGTTATCATCTTGGCAGCGTATTTTTTGACGCGCAGCCTCGCCCAATCGCGGGGGTCCTCCATGGCGTCGCCGAAGCAATGCCTCACGTTCCCAGGAAGATGGATCGGGATATCAAAGACGTCCTCCGAGATCACTGGATGACATGCCTTGAAGCCGTCAAAGTAGTGGAAGGCTGGCGTGTTTTCTCCGCCGATCCTATAGGACTTGTCTCTGGTCCCGCCATCCCGCCTAGTGGCTCCTATGGACACGACACTGATCCTCTGCTTGTATCCCTCCTTCGGCAGCTTGAATCTGGGAGAAGCCATCGTTAAATTATTTAGTGTAGACAGAATAAAACCAGCTAACATCATCCAATGTGTTGATGCTCCTGAAGGAAAGAAGCTGAGGATCATATTTTAACAGACGCTCTGGTCTCACCTTAAGGACATCCATTCGGTCGATCAACGAGGTTATCCTCTGATTCAGTTCAATAGTTTTGAGGACGTCGAGGACCTTCTCCCTCCGGTAGAAGGCATGCAGTGGCTCCAATAAACCCGCGGGATTCAGGGGGACCACGCCGTCGCCTTCGAGGAGGGAGTAGAGGAAACGGATCAGTTCAGTGTTGAGGAAGGGCATGTCACATCCTGCGACGAAGAGGAAATCTGCATTGGAGGCTTGGACGCCGGCATAGATAGCGCCCAGGGGGCCCGCATCGTAGTCTTCGGGGATAATATGGGGATAATCCGATAACCTGGATTCCAGGCCGCGGGCGCAGACGAGGAAGGTCTTATCAAAAAGGGAAGAAAGGATATCGTAGCCGAAGGAGAACAGGGGCTTGCCTCTGAAGGGGATGAATGGTTTGTCTCTGATCCTTTTACTCTTGCCCAAGAGCATCAAGGCATCAACCATCATGTAAACTTATTCACGACGGACGCTGAAATAAGGGAACAAGACAGGCCGATGAATAATGGATCGACTGCCGCTAGGGGGAGAAAATGCCAAAAGACTGCGGCAAGGGAGCCGCACAGTATGGAGGAAAAAGCTGCGGAAGAAGACAACCTGATAGAGAACAAGGCTGAGAGAATGGGGACGAGGATGCCTGAAGTCCACACAGTGGAGAGGAATATCAATGCGGGAATGATCCTCTGGAGGTACAAAGCAAGTAAGAGACTTAGAAAGCCGAGGGAGAAAACCATAAGCCGGCTGAAGGGTACAAGAAATCTGTCGTCATCAGAGAACCTGCGGAAGAGGTCATGGGAGAGGCTGCTGGCGCCCGCATGCAGGAAGGAGTCCGCTGTGCTCATTATCGCGGAGAGCAATCCAATATAGAAGACCGCCTGGAGGATTGGGGGTAAGAGATTGGAGCCAACGGCAAAGATCGCCTGGTCTGGGTCGTCTAAGCCGTATTGGATCGATACGAGACCGGATAATACAACCACTGAGTCTATCAGCATCCAGACCACGATAGAGAGGAGGATCGCCTTCCTCAAGTCGACTGACGGGGCTGAGGCGAAGATCCTCTGATAGATTGGAGAAGAAGTGATGGGCAGAAAAAACAGGAGGACACACCAGACAAGGATCTCCTGAGGGTCCATCAAGGAGACCGGGTTCAGGAATTCATGCGGCAGAGATCCAGGGCCAGCGGAGAGGAGGTAAGGTAGGAGGATGAGTAGAGAGAGTAACATAAAACCCAGCTGCAGGAAATCGGATACGACGACTGAACGCATGCCTCCGAGGAGGGTGTAGAAGACTACGACGACTGAAAACAACAGCATCGAAGAATTGAAGGATAGGGACGTCGTGAGCTCCAGCAATCTGCCGCCCGCGATGATGGACTCAGGAACAAGACAGAGAACAGCCAGTAAGAGAGAAGATGAGACAACTACTCTATTATCATAGAAGCCGCCGAGGAAGTCCGGCAAGGTGAACCTGTCGCCCTTGATCCTTGGAAGAAGCCACATCAGGAAAATATTTCCTGAATAGAAGGGAAGGATGAACCAGAGGACTCCCAAGCCTGTCTGGTTGGCGATGCTTACACCGCCTATCAAAGCAGAGGCTCCATAGAAGGTCGAGACGACGGTCGCAACCAGGAGGGGAAAGGAAAGCTGGGTGTCCGCTAAGATAAAGGATCGCTCACTGCCGACGCTCCTGAAGAACAAGCCGACCAACAAGAGCAAGACAAAGTAGGCCGCAAACAAGAGGGTTAAGTCCATAAGACTACTCAATAGACAATCCTAGAGGATTCAACCGATTCAGGCTTCACGGTTATCTGTTTAGGGGATACAAGACTCCGCCAGAGAAGGATCTCAGAAAACAGGCGGACTGGGAGGATCAGGAGATAGGAGATGGCTGGGCCGACGATGAATGCCAGACAGCAGGTGAAAAATGCCAGGACTGCAAGCACCAAGCTGATGAGGAGCCATATAAGATGGAAGACGAAGACCTTACCGGCATTGTTCTTGACTATCTCCACCGAATTCCTGACGGCATCCATAAGGCCCCTATTCGATAAAACAAGTTCGATGCGGACGAAGGTGAATAGCAGGACAAGGACCGTCTCTATTAGGACCACGATAAAGACACCGACGACGAAGACCAACAGACCCTGCATGATGTTGTCCATAAATACGCGTAACTGCTCCTCTGAGGCTGAAGAGAGCACAGACGCCGTCCCGGGGACCCAGAGCAAAAAAAACAACAATATAGGCAGGATGGTGATGATGCCAACAAAAAGCTCGAAGAAGAAGAGCTTCACCGCATTGGAAAACTGAGTCCCTAGATGGGAGGTCCACTCAGAAACATTCTTCTTCGATGCGGTCTCCTCCAGGGGCTTTATGACTGACAACGTTATGAGGATGACGACGATGCTAGAAAGCCAGCCCAACGCCGTCCTGACGAAGAAGGAAGGCTTCGTGTACTCGCAGACCATCAGGGATACTAGTGAGGAGAGGAAATCAGCCCCCGAGGGTGTGAACTCGCATGGCCGCTCCACGAGGTTGAATGCGAAATTCAGGCCCATCGACAGTATGGAAACGAGGAAGATGAAGACAAACAACGCAATAAAGGCAGACAAGACCCTGTTATAGTTCTCCTTGTAGAGGTTGTATCCTGATTTTATGGCATCGGTTACATCATCCATGTAACTTAATTGTAGACTGGAATATAAATACATGGACGAGATAGGCATTGTGGGGATAAACTCGAGGGCGGCGGCAGACAGCGCCCGAAGTCTTGGATTAAAGGTTTATCTGGTAGACTACTTCGACGACGTGGACGTCAAAGCGGAGAGACGTTATTCACTGCAGAGCGAGCCATTAAAGCCCAACCTCGAGGTAGAGTACACCTCAGACAAGCTGGTGGACGCAGCCATAGAAAAACTCGGGGGAGAAGTCAGTTCACTGATAACGACTTCAGACATAGGCTGCAATCCAAGGCTCATAGAAAAACTCGAAAAACACTTCACTGTTCTTGGGAACAACTCAGGGCAGGTGAAGAAGGCAAAAAACTGGAGGACGCTGAAGAAGGCCCTGGACGAGGAGGGTATAAGGCATCCGAAGACGGAGACCGCAAGATCTACCAGAGAAATAGAAAAAAAACTGGGAGAGATTAAGACGCCTGCGGTGGTCAAGGGTGTGGGGATTCAGCCGAGGCTCATAAGGGGTCTGGAAGACATGGAAGGGCTTAAAGACCTCAGGATAGAGGATGAGGCCCTGATCCAGGAATACATCAAGGGGGTGGAGGTAAGCGCATCGGTCATGGCCGACGCCGAAAAAACGACGACGCTCTCAGTTAACAGACAACTGGTGGGGATAGACTGGTTATTCGCCAAAGAGATGGCATACTGCGGGAACATCGTGCCACTGGATTCAATGTATGACGAAAAAATAGCGGAAAAATCAGCAGGGATAATAGATAGACTAGGGTTGATAGGTTCGAATGGAGTCGACTACATAATATCAGAGGATGGACTGTACTTCATGGAAGTGAACACCAGACTCCAGGACACACTTGAATGCGTCGAAAAATACAGGGGAATAAACATGGTAAGAGAACACCTGAAGGCCTTGGAGGGAAACACTGACATACATGGAAAGGCTGGAGGATGCTATGGTAAAGGGATACTGTATGCGAGGGAAAGGCTGAGGGTCGAGGATCTAAGGAGGATAGACGGGGTGAAGGACATACCACAGAAAGATTCAACCATCAGGATAAACGAGCCCGTATGCAGCATCTACGCCTCGGGGAACACACACGACGAAGTATTGGAAAAACTCAGGGAGAAAGCCAATCTTTTAGACAAACACTACAAAATAGTTACAGGATGGGGATACTAGAAACAAGGAATCTGGGCATAGAATTCAATGGGAAAAAGATACTGGATGACGTGAACATCGACCTATGGGAGGGACACGTGCATGCAATAGTAGGCCCCAACGGCGCGGGGAAGTCAACGCTGGCTTACACGATAATGGGGCTTGGAGGATACAGGAACATCTCAGGGGATATCCTATTCCAGGGAGAGTCGATAAAGGATCTCAGAATAGATGAGAGGGCTAGGAGGGGTATGACGCTCGGATGGCAGGAGCCCGCCCGCTACGAAGGGCTCTCAATAGAAAAATTCGTCACCGCCGCGGTAGAAGACAAAAGCCACAAAAAGATCAGGGAGGTATTGGGGAAGGCGGGGTTGAACCCGAACCTCTACCTCAAGAGGGCGGTAGACAGAACCCTGAGCGGAGGCGAGAGGAAGAAGATAGAATTGGCATCGATTCTTGCTTTGAAACCGAAGCTTGTGATGCTGGACGAACCGGACTCTGGGATAGACGTGGCCTCCCTCAGAAACATATTTGATGCCATAAAGCTACTGAAGGAAAACGGGTCAACCGTTGTATTGATCACGCACAGCCTGGAGGTATTGAATCAGGCAGAACACGCATTCCTTATGTGTTGTGGAAAGATAGTGGAGCAAGGCAAAATCGAGAAGATACGGAAATACTTCGAGAAAAAATGCATACCCTGCACCCACGAGAACATACCAGATCTGAACGGTGGAGCCTAGAATGGATGGTGTAGAGGAACTATATAGGCTGAGTAAGCTGGACAAGGCCTTAGAGGACCCAAATGTAGGGCACATAGTGATCAATCTGAATAAGATACTCGATAAAAGGCTTATCCCCGGCCTGGAGATAGATGCACGAGAGCTTGAGGACGGGATCGATGCAAGGATCACGGTCAGAGAAGGCACGGTGATAGAAAAACCCGTGCACCTATGTTTTGGGGTGACGCATGAAAAAGCAGTCCAGAGGATAAAAACTGAGGTGGAGATACAGGAGAATGCTGAGGTATTGTTTCTGGCACACTGCATCTTTCCCAACGCAGTTGATGTGACGCATATAATGGATGCGAGGATAACAGTAGGAGAGAACGCGAAATACACCTACCTGGAGAAGCACATACACGGAGAATACGGGGGGACAAAGGTCTACCCCAAAGCCAGGGTCGAGCTCGGGAAAAACTCAAGATTCAAGACCGAATTCGAGCTATTAAGTGGGAGGGTTGGGCTGATAGAGATAGACTATGAGACAGTCTGCAGGGAAGAGAGCGTGATGGAGATGACCTCCAAGGTAAGTGGGAGAGGCAACGACATAATAAGGATAAGTGAGGTAGGGCACCTGGTGGGGGAGCATGCGAGGGGTGTGCTGACCTCCAGGGTGGCGGTAAGGGAGAACGCGAAGGCCGAAGTCCACAATAAACTGAATGCCACAGCAGCCTACGCCAGAGGCCACGTAGACTGCAAGGAGATCATACAGGACAACGGGATAGCGACCGCTATACCAATAGTGCAGGTAAGCCACCCCAAGGCGCACATAACACACGAGGCATCGATAGGGAGCGTGGACACTAAACAGTTGGAGACATTGATGGCAAGGGGCCTCACAGAAGACGAAGCAGTTGAGCTTATAATAGAGGGCCTGTTAAGCTGAAGAGATCCTGATCAGAGCATGTCCAGCAGGTGAGAGGGTAGCTGTAAGAGGAATCTTGCAGTGAATGTTGGACTGCAGAATAATGAGTGGACTGTTTTTGAGGCGGAATCCATGTCGCCTCCGTTCTCCAAGAGTTGCTTATGTTCTGATATTAGGGAGAATAAGCGATCCTTGCTATTGTCCGAAAGCCTGGAGAGGAGGTTATGGATCCAAAGATGAAGGCGAAGCTCCCAGCCGATAGCTGACCTCCAACTGCGCTCATAATCTGGGAGACTGGAAAAACCTGCTGCGATACCGCCCATGACGATACCCCCACCAGAGGAAGCCTTCACCTGACCTGCGGCATCGCCCACGGTAATGATCCTCCCATAGTCCGTCCTCAGATTGGGCTCATGGAGGGGTATGACACCATAATTCCGGGCTAATATCCTAGGATCCCTTACCCTGCCAGCCGCAGAAAGCCCCTTCAGGAAGCGGTCCAGGTGAGGGGTTGGATTCAGCATAGAACAGCAGCCTACGCGAGCATAATCCCTGACAGGAATGACCCATGAAAAAAAACCAGGTACATTGAAGTGCAGTTCCACAACGTCTGGATCAGATTCCACCTCCAATTCATACTGCACCCCCACGAGGAACCTAGTGGGCTTATCCAAGCCAAGTCTATGCTGGATTTGGTAGTTTGTGCCAGTAGCCAGAACCACCCTGTCAGCTTCTATGCTATTGAGATCCCTCACGCCCTCGTTCACGAGAACTGCGCCGGCATCTACTGCCGAATCCAAGAGGAAGCGGTCGAACTTTCTTCTGTCCAAGACGTAGGCCTTTATCTCTCTACCATCCACGAGAAAGGACTCACCTGAAGGGGAGAAGATCCGGGCAGATGACACGCCGTTGAGTATGAAATCCTTACTAGGGGATATGTTAAGCCGCTGAAGACCAGACTTGCTCACCAAACCGGCACACTGTACTGGCTGAGTCAGATGCTCCTCGTAGATCTCAACACTATGCTCTCTAACACAGCTTAAGGCTGCGAGGCTGCCAGCAGGCCCGCCTCCGATAACAGAGATTTTCATTATACCCTGAGGTCGACTATGTCTCCAGGATTCGGTCCAGTAGAGATGAGGGTGGCTTTTATACCTACTCCATCTTCGATCCCCCTCACATAATCCCTCGCCCTATGGGATAGTTTATGGTATTCTCTCACGCCATTACATTCAGGGAAGATCTTGTCCAAACAGGTGATGCCGATCTGTGTGGCTCCGTTGACCATTGCAGAATACTTTGCTAGTTCAAGATCGAAGTCGCCTATGCGTCTCTGTCTCTGGGTCACTGTCCCCTTCTCCCCCAGGTACTTCGCAAGGACATCATTCACGGAAGATCCCTTGATGCCCTTCTTCTCAGCCGCCCCCAAGACCTCCTGCCAGAGGGGGTATTGGGATATGTTTTCTTCAGTTATCAGGGTATTTTGGGGGCCTTCGCCGACGCGAGTAGTATACGCCTTATAGATCACAAGCACGTCGTCTACCTTCGTCGGCCCGATGCCTACGTCGACTGCGGCCATGCCCGCTGAGGTGTCCTTTGACGTGACATAGGGGTAGGTTCCATAGAATAGGGAAAGCCCGAAGCCCTGACTAGCTTCCACGAGAACCTCCTTACCTGAATCAATAGCTGAATTAACCTCCAACGGCACATCAGCCAGGTACTCCCTCAGTTCGGGAAAGTCCCTGGCAAGCTTTATCGTGCGGTGAGCGCGTTCAGCATTAGCCGGACCGCAGCCGCTCCCTGTGGTGCCGACCTTTGTGTGCAGGAATTTGTCTCCAGCATCCTCCTCTTTGTGTCTCTGTTCTATGACCGCGCATCTGCTGTCGACGAAGATCCTGCCTTCAGTACCGGTCATCTTGACCTCCTCCTGGAACCTCTTAGGGTCGACGAGGACGCCGGCTCCTACCAGGAGCCTTGAGGCCTCATTAACGAAGCCGCATGGTATCATCCTCAGACCGTATTCCCTTCCCTCCCAGTAGACGGTGTGCCCCGCATTCGGTCCAACACCCGCCCGCGCGATTATGTCGGGTCTATCCTTCAAAGCCAGATAGGATATGATCTTGCCCTTGCCTTCGTCGCCGAAGTGTCCACCGACAACAATGGTGGTCATTTTCGTCTCCTGTAGTCGTCTTCCACCCTGACCACGTCATCCAGTTCAGGGGTGCTGGATTCAAGGATCCTTGAATCCTGGAGGGGGATTATCCTGTGTTTCTCTCCCGGATTTATGGTGATGCATTGACCCATCTTCAAGGTGAATGCTTCGCCGTTTTCCCTCTCGATCCTGACCTCGCCCGCTATCACGCACATGGTCTCCTTTTTCTTTTCGTGGTAGTGGAGGCTGGACCTACATCCTTTCTTCATCTCAAGAACCTTTCCAGCATATTCCTTTTCCGCAGCATACCATAGCTCGCTGCCCCATGGTTTCTCAACAATCTTAGCCTTCTCGACCTTCAATTTAGTCACCGCCTTTAAGTACTACTACGTTTGTCGGATACTGAACGCCTAGGGATTCTATCCCGCTGTTGTTTATCCTGAACCTCAGCTTCATCCCCTCCGGGAGGAATTTATGCTTCCTAAGTATCACCGTCCTGAGGTCTGTTCCCTCCTCCTTGATGAACTCCAAGATGATCTTAGACCAATAGCGTGTCAGGTCCCCGCCGACGGGCACAATCCTGCCTGAGTCGATGTCGGTGTAGACTTGGTTGGTTATAAGGACAGGTATGTCATGCCTTCTGGCGATCCGCAGAAGCTGAGCTATCAGTCTACCCAGTTCCCGGGTATCCTTCTCCTCCTGCAGCCTATACAGTACCGATATGGAGTCGACGATGATGAGGCTGACATCTGAACCCGAGACAATATCCGATAGCTTCTTTATGGCAAGCTTCTGTTCGTCGAAGTCAGTGGGCTCGAAGAGCAGCACATTGCTTAGAACGTCCTTGAGTTTTTTTCCGCAAATCTGCTTCAATCTCTCAGTGGAGAAGCCGCCTTCGCAGTCCATGTATATCACCTTCCCCTTACCGAGAGCGGCCGTTGTCGCCATCAAGGCAAAGTTTGTCTTCCCCGAAGCCGGCACCCCGTAGATATGCGTTATGGTCTTCGGCTGCAGGCCCCCTCCGAGGAGGACGTCAAAATCCCTTTCTACACTGATCATCTTATGCATGAGTTAAGTTATTCTACTTCAGGATATAAAATTATTTCCATGCTTTTTGTACATCTCCTTGCACAGCTCCTTCAGCTCCTCCCTATTAGACAATCCCATCTTCTCGAAGTATTCGTCGAAGATGCTGTCTTCGTTGAGGTCCAGGATCTTGAGGCTTAACAGCTCGTTCGATGCGGTCGGCATGATCGATACATCAAGGATGGTGTAGTCAGGATAACGGCTGTCCCAGTCATGGAAGACATCAAAGTAGTCGCCGTCCACCTCAGCAGACAGGGAAACTCGGAGACACTTGCAGTCCCGGTTTTCTTCTATGATGTCTTCAACCATCTTGTTTATCTCAGATGGCTTCTTCCTCCCAGCGGATTCCCTGACGACCCTCATCGGAGAGGACTCCACTGGAATGAATTCAGGCCTATCGAAGCGGAAGTTTTCGAAAAAAAGAAAACCGTTTACGTTCATCGACTCGTTGAAGCTTATCCTCTCGGTGCTGCCGATATAGAATGCCGATGTGGTGTCTGAGACCTCCTCTATGGGCTGGTGCCTGTGAAAATGCCCTGATAGTATGAGGTCGTATTTTTCTGCAACGCCCCTCAACGCCGCCAGAGAGATCTCATGGGGCTCAAGGTAGTGTTCTATCGCCTGATGGATGCACAGTATGTCGTAGTCGTTGCCTGAGACCTCGGACGAGATCTCCCCAAGTTTCTCCTCAGCCATCCTCTTGTCTCTGGTGTATTGGAAGCCATGGACACCAACCCTCTTTCCATCGATGTCGAAGACTAGGTGAGGGCTTTCAGAGGTCAACACATGTATGTTTTCGTGTATATCAGAGAGTATCGGGGTATAGCTGCTGCCTATGTAGGTCTCTATCTCATGGTTCCCGATACACAGGATACAGGGTGTTGAATCAGCCACCTCCATCAGCCTTCTGACTGCAACCTGCATGCTCTTCGGATCGGGTCTCGTGTGATGGAAAAGGTCCCCGCCGAAGATGAACAATGAGGGATCACGGGCTAATGCCTTATCCAGTGCCTCATTGAAGGCCTTCTCGTAGTCTTTGAGCCTCTGCTTCTTCAGCCTGTGCCTGAAACCCAGGTGGCAGTCGCTGATGCAGCAAATGGATGCCATAAAATCCTCCCTATATACGCCTATGACTAATATAATTAAGGATTATGATGGCATTAAACTACAGCGAGCTCCAGGGCATATACAGGTCGGAGAAGACGTCAGCTGCCCTGCATAAGGTCCCTAACAACTTCTATTCAGAGCTATCCGAGCTACTCTCCAAGGTAGACCCCGAATACAGGGAATCAACATCGAAGCTCGCAGAAGAGATATACCTGATGAGGATAGGCAAGATCATGAGACTGGTATTGAGGAGGGGAGATGCCACCCCTCCGATGAACATGACACCACCCGAAAAGGAGGTATATGGAGAATTCACTTCCACCCTATCAAGGCACAGGGAAAGAATCCTGGGCATAGGGGGTAGGGAGGAAAAAACTGAAGAGAAGAGGGAGGTGGAAGACTACGACAAGGTCGCTGTTAGGATTATTGCATCAATACCAGCCATAATCGGCTCAGACATGAAACACTACGGGCCCTTCAGAGAGGATGAGGAGGTGAAACTCCCAAAGGCCACAGCAAGGATCCTTGTAGGGCAGGGTGTTGCGGAGGAGGTCTCAGGGTAGTTTACTGTCTGCGATCCCCCTCACCAGATCCGTCTTCGTTAGGACCCCAAATTCCTTGGTTATCACGGGTAAACCTGATATCCTCTTCTCAAGCATCAAGGTCGCTGCCTCTCCGACCGTTGTTTCAGGCGTTACCGTTACGGGATTGCGGGTCATAAGATGCTCCACCCTCAGGCCCTTTATGTCCTGGTGAGTGCCTTTATCAAGCGCCTTCCTGAAGGTCTTAAAGCCCCTCGCTATATCCCTCTCCGTCAGTATCCCAACCAACATGCCCTTATCCGTCACCAATAGACGGTGTATTCCATGCTCCAGCATCAGCTTTCTAGCGGATACTATGGTATCCGCTGGATTCACCAGCACCGGCTTCTTTGTATAGAAATCCCCCACAATCTTGTCTGAATAGAGGAGTTTTATCACCAGATCGGTCTTCGTTATCAAGCCCACGATTTCTTCGTCCTCCACCACGGGAAGGGAAGAAAAACCGTATTCGAGCATGATCCTCGCAGCGTCCCTGAAGTCGGCCTTCAGGGGGATGACCACCAGGTCTTTAGTCATCGCTGCTGAAACGTGTATCTGCGTGGACTTGAGTTTCCTCTCCCTGCCTGTTGCAAGCCTGTTGGCTATGTCTTCCTCGGCCAGTATGCCCACAACAAATCCTTCATCGGTCACCAGAAGCCTTGAGACATGGTTTTTCTCCATCAATGCGAGCGCATGGCTCAGGTTCTGGTCCTTGTCTATCTTAACCGGCGCCCTCTGCACTATAGTCTCCATCTTTCATCTACCCTCCTTGTCTATGATATATTTCTTAAGCTCATCGTATCTCTCCTTTATGGTCGATTTTGTGGTTCCGGGAAACCCCTTGATCTTCTGTGGGATGTTCTTGTCCCCCACCGTATGGCCTGCGAGGTATACTGCTGCGGCTGCGACGCTTATCGGGACCTTGCCGGAGATGATAGAAAGGTCAGTGGCCTCTTTAACGATATCTGTCGCCCTGGCGAGCGTCATGCCGGAGGCGTTGAGTTTTATCGCCAGCCTGGGAACGTATTCTATCGCTCCTGCAGTAGGTATCTTCAAGTCAAAGCCCTGAGCTATCTTCCTGTAGCTTTTCCCTATGTCCTTCTTCGCTCTCCCCGAGACCTCCTCCAACTCCTCCAGTGTAACAGGAACGTGATGTTGTCTTGTTATTATGTAGATCACTGCAGCGACCATGCTCTCAATTGACCTGCCCTTGACGAGGCCTTCCGCGGCACATTTTCGGTAGAGGCGGGCGCATTCCTCCTTCATGTTCATCGCTATGTTCAGGTAGGAACACATCCTGTCCAGCTCAGGTAAAGCCACCGAGAGATTCCTCTGGAGAGAGGTGGCCATCCTCGACCTCTTCTGCCATCTACGCAGACGATACCATTTAGCCTTCTTCTCGACGGGGATAGCTTTCCCCTTTATGTCTCTATCATATTTGTCTATCTCAGTGGTCAAACCCTTAGTGAGCTTCCCATACCTCAGGAGACCCCCAGTCCTTGACCTCTTGTCCACGTCCTCCCTATCGAACGCCCTCCACTCGGGCCCGAAATCGAATAGCTTCTCTTCTAAGACAAGACCGCAGTTTTTGCAAAAATTTTCGCCGTGAACGTAATCGCTTACTATTCTATTGCTCCCGCAGTTCGTGCACTTTTTCTCTGGCATTTTTTGTGGGATTATGAATTATGAGGGATAGTAAAAAAGGTTATATATCATGTAAAACAAAGAAAAAGGGTCTATTTCCTCCTTAAAGCTGCTCGAACCAGGCCGACGAAGAGGGGGGCAGGTCTATCGATCCTCGACTTGAATTCAGGATGGAACTGTGACGCAATAAAGTGGGGATGCTTAGATAACTCGGCGATCTCCATGAGATCCTTCTCAGGATACCTGCCAGAAAACCTCAGACCATGCTTCTCCAAGGTTTCAATGTACTTCGGATTAACCTCCCAGCGGTGCCTGTGTCTCTCAGATATCTGTCGTTCACCGTAGATGGTGTATGCTAGACTATCATCCGCTATCTCACATGGGTAGGCGCCAAGACGCATAGTCCCACCCTTTCTGTGTATGTCCTTCTGCTCCGGTATCAGGTCTATCACAGGATGAGGTGTTTTTGGGTTGGCTTCCGTGGTGTCGGCTCCCTCAAGCCCGCAGACGTTTCTCGCAAATTCTACGACAGAGAGTTGGAAACCGAAACATATCCCTAAGAAGGGGATGTTGTTTTCTCGTGCATACTTTATCGCCTGGATCTTGCCTTCAACGCCCCTGTCTCCGAAGCCCCCTGGCACAAGTATGCCGTCTACCATGCGCAGATCATCCGCAGTCGTTTCCTCCGATTCAAGCCATCTGATGTTCACCCTGCAGGAGCATGGTATGCTCGCATGCTTGAGTGCCTCCTTGATGCTCAAATATGCGTCAGATAGTGCAGTATATTTCCCGACTATGCCAATGGTGACCTCCTGCTTGAATTCATGCATCTTATCAACGAGGTTCTGCCACTTGAAGGTATACGATGCCTTCCGGGTGAGCTTCAATTTTTTTATGATAATGTTGTCCAGATTCTGTTTCTTAAGTATGGCCGGGAGATCGTATATCTCATCCAGGTCGGGATTGGAGAGAACACCCTCTTCGCCTACGCCGCAGAAGAGGGAGATCTTATGTTTTGTCTTCTTGCTCAGTTGCTCCTTGCATCTGCCGACGACTATGTCAGGCTGTATTCCGAGGCTCTGCAGTTCCTTCACTGAATGCTGCGTCGGCTTGGTCTTCTGTTCGCCGGAGATTATGACAGGGACATAGGATAGGTGGATGAACAGGAAGTCGTTTTCAGGTTCACGGCTCATCTGCCTCAAGGCTTCGATGAATATCATGTTCTCCATGTCCCCTACAGTGCCTCCAACCTCCACCATGACCACTTCGGCTTTAAGTCGGCTGAGCCTTTCCTTTATCTCACATGTGACTTGGGGTATCATCTGGACCGTCTTCCCCAAGTAGTCCCCCCTCCTCTCCTTCTCTATAACCGCCTTGTATATTTGGCCGGTTGTTATGTTGGAGTCCCCGGTAAGGTCGGTGCTCAGGAAACGCTCATAGTGTCCCAGGTCGAGGTCGGTTTCGCTGCCGTCGTCTAGGACGTAGACTTCGCCATGTTCGTAGGGGTTCATGGTCCCCGGGTCGACGTTCACGTAGCCGTCAATCTTTATCGGCAAAACAGAGTAGCCTGAGTCTTTGAGAATCCTTCCTATTGAAGCAGTGGTGACGCCTTTTCCCAGGCCAGACAAGACCCCACCTGTCACGATAATGTATTTCATCTACGGTATAATATTTTCTCTTACCCTCTTATATATTATCTGGAGATGAGAGTAAAATTCGCGACCTCCAACAGGCACAAGGTCCAGGAAGGCAACGTCGTCGGCGGAGAGTATGGTATAGAGTTCATCCAGTTGAAGGAACCCTATCCTGAGATAAGGGACGACGACGTCAGGGAAGTTGCGAGAGAAGGTGCTGGATTCGTCTACGATAAGGTTAAGTTTCCAGTGATAGTGGAAGACACCGGCTTATTCATCGAGTCCTTGAAGGGATTCCCCGGATCCTATTCCGCCTTCGTCTACGGTAAGATCGGATGCGAGGGCATATTAAGGCTTCTATCAGGGATAGAAGACAGGAAAGCATGGTTCACCTCAGCCATAGGATTCTGCGATGAGTCCGGTGTCCGGATCTTTGTGGGAGAAGCCCGGGGAACGATCTCTGAGGAAGCCAGGGGAAATGCAGGATTCGGGTATGATCCAATCTTTGTTCCTGGAGGCTACGAGAAAACGTTCGCCGAAGACCCTCAACTGAAGAACCAGGTCTCACACCGTAGGAAGGCGTTCCAGAAATTCTGTCAGTGGATCAGTAGTAGGTGAGGGAGACTATGTATTGCTGCTAAGCGATTTGGTCGAGCTTTTCTAAAGCTCGAGGGTGAACCTTTAGCAAAGGTTGCTGGCGGATGGATCGGTAACAGGTGAATCTGCGGAAGCAGATTCCATTCTTTTTCGCCAATGTTTTCCGTCAAAACTGCTGTAGCAGTTTTGGGCGCCAAAATCGGAGATTTTGAGTGTCTTTCTAGGAAAAAGGTTGCTGGTAGTGCCTAACTGGGAGAGTATATCAATATATTTATATATCAATATAGTTTCATATAACTACATTTACATACTGAAGTAGAACTATGATAGCATACTAGCATATCCACATATCAACATAATTCTATATGACCATATCTGCATGTCAAGGGTTCAGACTTGTTCGCCGCCTAGGACGTATATTTGTTCGCCGAACTGCAGCACGTTCAGTGAGATGTTCACCTTATCGCCTACTTCGGTGTCAGCCTTCAATAGTGCGCTGAAGTTCTCGTTGTTTGGTACCATGACCACTTGGTTGCTGATGACTACCTTAGATGGCAGTATGACGTATCCCGTCTTGCTGAAGGAGGCATTCGTCATGCCCGCGTTTTTTAGTGTTTCCCCTATTTCCATGAGGTCTGATTCCTTTGAAGCCGTGAACATGATACCCCCAGGGTTCAGGGAATAGTTCACCCCCACAGCAGCCAGGATCTCCTTAACCCCTGAGTGAGATTTGTTGGCGTATATTATCGTCCTATTGTCTGAGTGCGAAGCCGACACCCCCTCAAGTCTATTTACCCTCTCGAGGGTTTCGTTGTCTATTGTCTTGTTCACCATGAACCTTGGCGGCATTACCTCGACCTCCGTTGCCTGCAGCCCGGAGAGCATCTCAGGATGGAAGTCCGATTCTATGACTGCCTGCGCTAGTATCCCTGTTATGTTTATTGCTTCTGCGTTAACGACTTGGCCTGAAGGGACCCTCTCACTAACGAAGCCGAGCACTCCGCTAAAGAAGCCCTCTTTTGTTTTCATGAGTGGGAAGGCCAGGAAGTATTCCCCCACCCGGGTATCGAAGCTGCATGGTATGTAGGCTGTGTCGGTTCCAGGACCTGAGATATTCACTGGCAGGGTGCCGATGCATGCCCTCATGAAGTCGTGGTTGCCTCTCCCAACATTTGAGTCCATTATCTTCTTCAATGTAAGCGTCTGGTTTTCATCAACCTCGTCGAATATGAACCTGCATAGTAGGTAGGTCCCTGACAGGAAACGCTCTCCAGTGTAGGGGTTCTCCACTATTTGTGGATTACCCACTTCGATGATTATCTCCTTAAGCCCTGGGAGTGATGTGTTCTGGATAGCCTCTATCGTGTCGAATTCGACGGCTGCTGTGATCCTCGAGATCAGCTCGGGTCTTACTTCCCTGATCGATGTGAGTATGGTAGAATTGAATATCTCTTCAACAGTGTAGGCATCCACTTCTGGGAAGCTGGATTCCCCCCCAGAGGAGGTTCTGTCGGAGAGGAACAGTATAGACAAGGCTGACAACAGCATGACGCCTATGATGACATAGATCAGTATATTTGAGCCTTTCTTTCCCTCCTTCTGCTTTGAGCCTTTCTTCTCCTCCTGCTGCGTCGCCCTGAACTTTTTCTTCTTTTTCGCCATTCTACGGTTGTTAAGTTATTAATTTTAAATGATAAATCATTAAAAATGGCTGAGTTTATCAAGATATCATACACGGGCAGCTTGGATGATGGGCGAGTATTCGATACGACAAGCGAGGAAGTGGCTAAAAAGGAGGGCATCTACGACGAAAAAAGGGTCTATGGTTTCCTCTATATGATAGTCGGCGAGGGGCAGGTCATCAAAGGACTTGATGAAGCCTTAAAGGATATGAAGGTGGGTGAAGAGAAAACCGTCAAGATCCCGCCAGAAAAAGCCTACGGTAAACGGAATCCTGAACTCATCAGGATCGTTCCATTAAAGAAGTTCAAGGAACAGAAGATAAACCCGATACCTGGAATGCCAATCGACATCGATGGCCAGATTGCCCGGGTTCAGACCGTCGCCGGCGGACGGGTCAGAGTCGACTTCAACCATGAACTGGCTGGCAGAACCCTCACATTTAACGCCAAGGTTGAGGTAAAAGCTGAGACAGAAGACGACAAAGTGAAGTTCCTATTAGAGAAGAACTTCAACAAAGTAGAGGGCTTCAACTCGAAGGTGGATGGTCAGGAGTTATCTGTTACAATACCTGAGAAAGCCTACAAGGACAGGAATCTATTGCTGAGGAAGGCTGCGTTCTCGGCAGAAGCCTTCAAACACCTCAACATTGGCAAGATAACCTTCTGTGAGGTCTGGGGGAAACCTGAAAAGAAAAAATGATCGGTGCCGCTCAGAGAGAGATCCTGGAAGTCCTAATCGAGTTATACGACAAAAAAAAGGACTCCATTAAGGGCGAAGACATATCCCAGGTTCTCAAGAGGTCTCCTGGGACCATACGGAACCAGATGCAGACCCTCCGCGCACTGGGCTACGTCGACGGCGTACCAGGCCCCAAGGGAGGCTACACTCCCTCAATGAAGGCCTATCAAGTGCTTGGCATAGAACCTGTTGAGAAACCACACGACGTTCCCCTCTATAAAGAGGGTGTGAGGATCGAAGGGGTATCGGCACACAAGATACTCTTCATGAAGGTCACGCACCCAAGCGAATGCCGGGCGGTGATAAGCATCCTCGGCGACACCCGTAAGATGGAGGACGGAGACGTTATAACGATCGGGCCGACACCCGTGAACCACGTCATCATAAAGGGCAAAGTGACTGGCAGAGACGACGTTAAAAGGGAGATAATGGTGGACACATACAGCATCACAAGCATACCCAAGGGCAAGGTGTGCGACATCGCAACAAGAAAGCTCATAAGCCTCAGATCAGACATGGATATAAAGGAATGCGGCAAGACTCTACTAGCGAATAGAATCAACGCAGCCCCAATAATCGACGACGAACGGCTTAAGGGGATAGTAACCGTCGAAGAGATCGTCAGGGCGATAACCAACGACAAGAAGAACATCAAAGCGAAGGACATAGCAATAAGGGACATCTTCACCATCGGCAAAGAATCCAAGCTGCTCACCTGCATAAAAAAGATGGAAAAACTAGACGTTGGGCGGTTGATTGTCACAGATGAGGGAAGACCCGTCGGCATAATAACCAGGACAGACATCCTCCAGAGGATGGTGAAGTGAGCTGGGGAAACCAAGATTACCATACCCTCTTGTAATCATTCTCACAATAGTCTTCGGGGTCCACAGCTTGTCTCTTCTGAGCCCGTATCCCCCACTGGATCTCATTTTTAGTCTCCCGGATAAATTAAATACAGAAAGAGATGAAAAAACTGTTTATCCCAGCCTATCTGAGAAAGAATCCTCTGCCAGCGGTTGAAAAAGCATTGAGTCTCATACAGGGATATGAGAGGATCGGTTTGCTGACCACCAGCCAACACCTGAACCAGCTTGATTCAGTCAGCGAATTCCTGGAAAAAAAGGGCAAGAAAGCGTTGATCGGTGGCCAGATACTGGGCTGCGACATAGAAAATGCCGCTAAGATCGAAGAACAAGTCGACTGTTTTTTATACATCGGCTCAGGCAGATTCCATCCCCTGGGGGTGGCATTGAAGACGGATAAGCCAGTAGTGGTCTCCAACCCCTACTCGGATTCCGCCAACATGATAACCGAGGATGAGAAACAGAAATACCTGAAGAAGAGGAAGGGCAGACTGTTGAAGGCCCTTCAAGCAGAGGTTTTTGGAGTGATTGTCTCAACCAAAAGCGGACAGTTCAGCCTCGAAAAAGCATTGAGGATAAAGGAGAGGCTCGAAGATAGGGGCAAAAAGGCCTTCATATTCGCCGGCTCAGAGATCAATCCGGGAAACCTGCTGCCCTTCAAAGTGGATGCGTGGATCAACACAGCATGTCCTCGTTTAGTGGACGACCACTTCAGTAAACCGATACTGAATCCAGAAGAATTAGACACGCTTGAGGAACTGCTTAGAGGAACCTGATCTCCCCTGGAAGCTCACCCAATCTTTTCCTGAACCCCTTAGGCCAGTTTTCAGGGTCAAGGCCTTTCTGGGCTGTGAATGCTGCAAGCCATCTCTCCAATCCTATGCCAGTGCAGCCCGAATAAAGTTCACCCCCTTGAGCCTTCACATTGAAGCCCTTTGGATATTTGTCCCCATTATTTGAGGCATTCTGGAACTCCAGCCACTCAGATTCCTCACGTGAACCCTTATAGGGCATGTATGCTTCAAAGTCTATCGTCCCTATCTTCTTTTCTTCGTCGGCTATTCCAACCATGCCCTCCTGCGCCATGAACCAGGGGGTCACGAAGGCCATCCTCCACTCAAGTTCCAGTATTCCATTGAAGATCTTCTTATAGTGTTCCACGATCTCCTTATGTAATCGCTCTACTTGCTCAGGGTAACCGATCCATACAAACTCTATGCGGTGGAATTCGTCAACGCGTTCTATGCCATGTATGCCGCCGGATTCATACCTCATCGAGGTGCCGGAGCGGTCGAATACCTTCAGGGGCAGGCTTTCCTCAGCTATCATCTTACCCGCCAGATAGGGCCAGAACGGCGGACACTGAGCGTAACACATTCCGCCAATGGGTTCCTTTATCCGCTCCTTCACCAACTCCGTAGGAACCTCACCCGTTATCTTGTATACGTCTATCACCTCCTCCCAGAGTTCCGGGTCGCGGCTCTGCGGCGGGCATAGGTAGTATATCTCACCGTATAGATTCTTCGCGTGACCTGACTTCTTCCACACATCCCATGTCACGGCCTTCGGGATTACGACTTCGTCCACGTCTAGGGGCTTCAATAGTTCGTCTACGACGATCTGCTCCATCGTCTTCATCATCTTCGTGGCTATTGGACCGAATATCCACTGGCCTCTGCCACGGTGCATTATCCAGTCCCTTTTCTCCATCTCCAGGCTGGGGTCCTTATCCCAGGCATGTTTTTTCTCCTCAGAAGACCATATGAGTTCCCAATGCTCTTCCTTTCCCTCATAGTATTGTTTGTCTACTTTCTCCTGGATCAGGCTTATCATTCGGTCCACGTAATTCCTCTGCAGGAATTCCTCGTCCAAGTTTTCTAATTCGAGAACACAGTTTTTTTCTTTGAATTCCAGTTTTTTCGCGTATGCTATGTCTATCTTTTTCTTCGGCTCCTTCTCTAGCTCGAATTCTATCTTATACTTTTCTGCCCTGACCTCTCTCACACCTACGTGGTGTTTCTTTCCCAGCTCGGCCGCCAGAAGGTTTTTCATGCGGAAGACTGCGTCATGTGGGCGCACATGTCTTCCAGAAGTGATCCTAAGCATCAGGCGATCGCCTTCCAGTTTGGAGGACTCTATCTTAGCGCCCTCACCCTTGGGTGCGCCCTTCTCCAGGACAGAAGAAGACTTCAACAGAATATCTCGGACATCAACGCCCTCCAAGGGCTTGTTGAAAACCAATGTACAATCAAGAATGAACCTCATGTAATATAATTAAGCAGAGAACACATTTAAGTCTATAACATACCATATTGCCTGCTAGGATATAATAGCCATCATAGTACGTCTAAAGCTTCCCGTTTCCCTTATCAGTGTTTCTTCGCCATTGATTTTTTGAATGTATGTGACCTCTACAGTAAATTCTTCTTCCTCAAACCAGTCAGGACAGTTCTGTCTTAACACGACCTTTGTAGATTCCCCAAGCTTCAGGGGCTTGTCAAATTTTCGTGAACAGCTATTACCTTCATTATCTATAACTTTAATAGACTTCAATGTTATGGGAGTGCCAGCAGCATTTAGAGTGGTGTCGATGGCATCACATAAGAGCACGTCTCCGAAACCTATGCTGGAAAAATTCCTTACTTCATATATCCGGCCCAGTCCATAACATCCTCTATCGCTTTCCCAGCCAAAGGCTGAAAAGACGAATACTGAGTTTAGGATAAACACAAGGATGAATAACCCCGCCAGTATTCTTACGATATTTCTGAAACCCCTCCTATCGAAGAACGAACGAGAAAGCAAACTGGCAATAAACCACCAGTAAATCAAAAACAGGATACTTAGTATTACTACTCCCCCAATATTCACAGTAGCCAACAATAGGATTACCAATATGACAGGCAGATTGGGGATAATGAATGGCCATCCAAAGTATGTGAAGGTGGTCATCTGATGTGAATACATCGGGAGTTGGTAGGGAACCCCAAACTTTAGGAATCTGTATATATGATACAGGATATCCGGATACAGGATAAGGTTAGCCGCCAGAATAACTGTAAAAAACTTGATTTTGTTTTTAGTCGGCTTCAGGAATTCCTTAAAGCTCATGTTAGGTTATCTGTGCGAGTAGATAAATACGTTCAGCCTACGTACGCCCTTAGTATGTCTTCTATGTCGACTATGCCTTGGAGGTGTCCTTTTTCGTCGGTGACGGGCAGCCGTATGATGTCTCTTTCAAGCATCAGGGCTGCTGCTTCCTTGACGTCTGCTCCAGGTTTTATGGTCACCGCTGGCGTCCTCATCGCCTTCTCCACGTGGACTATCTTGGGCCTGCCGGACTCCTTCGACAACCTTACGGAGCCCGCCCTGATCATGTCCATCCTGGTAAGCACGCCGATGACCTTCTTCTTTTTTAGTACAGGGAAGCCTGAGAAGTTGCTGGCGTACATCTTATCCCATATCCCAGAAATCTCATCCCCGGGTTCGCAGAATACCACTTCAGATGTCATGACGTCGGCTATTTTCTTCTTCACAGGATTGTGGGAGTGTTTCATGAATGCAGCAAGCAGGTCACGGGCTGAGATGATGCCTACGATCCTGTCGTCTGCTACGACAGGCAGCTGTCTTATCCCTGCTTTTATCATTTTCTGGGCGCATGAGAGCAAGTCTTCCTCAAGCCCTGAGGTGACGACGTTCTTCACCATTATGCCCCCCACCAGGAGGTTTGCCTTGTTTGAGGTGACCCTCATCACGTCGCCTCTAGTGATGATGCCAACAAGTTTGTCTTCTTCGACGACTGGAAGAGACCGCCTGCGGTGACGACGCATGATGGACCTTGCTTTCGTTACCAGATCCGATGCATGAATGCATTCCGGATCCGCCGTCATAACATCTTGGACTAAGACCATTTTTCAGGTTTGGTTCCTAGAATCCAGGAGACGAAAAAGCCCTAGAAGATTAATCCTCGCTTGCACACTCTTCACACATCAATCTTCCATTGAAGGGTCTCAGGTTCTCTGAATAGTTACTGCAGACCTCACACACCCCTGAGATAGTTACTTCGGGGGATGGTATGTCGGCTATATCCCATTGACTATGTTCTCTTATCAGTAGATGGAGTGCCGGCTCAACGCGAACCAGATCAAATTCCGAGAGTATTCCGATGATGTTGCTATCCTTTGTGACCACAAGCCTCCTCACCTCGTTGTCTCTCATCTTCCTGGCTGCGTCGTCGATGTCCTGTTCAGGCTTTATCGTTATGAGGGGTGAAGTCATTGTCTCTGACACCTTCACTTGTTTTGGATCTTTTCCGTCTGCAACCACTTTTGCGATTATGTCGGTGTTTGTTATTATTCCCACGCCGACGCCATTGTCTATAACGATCACTGAATCTATGTCGTTCTTTTTCATGACTGATGCAACCCTCTGAATGTTTTCATCAGGCGTCACATAGATGACTCCTCTAGTCATAGCATCCCCAACCTTTAGTTCCATTTTAGCCATTCATTTAATTTGTTTCAATAAAGTATAAAGGAACTGGGGTTAAAATATGGGACCTGACTTTGAAGTGAGGGATAAAGACGTCGGCGGGAGGATTGGGAAGCTCAACATAGATAATAAGACCGTTGAAACGCCGTTGCTGATGCCGGTATACAATCCAAACAAGCCCCTGATAAGCATAGAAGAACTGAGGGATAGATTCAACCTAAAGGCCTTGATGACTAATTCCTACCTTATGTTGAAGGATGACACCCTCAGGGAGAAGGTGCTCGCGGAGGGCGTCCACAAGTACCTGAACTTCGATGGTTTAATAGCAACTGATTCAGGCTCATTTCAGCTGATGTCGTATGGGAGCGTTTCCACGACGAATAGGGGGATAATAGAGTTCCAGGAAAGGATCGGCTCAGACATAGGCTCCTTCCTCGATATACCCTCGCTGCCAGATTCTTATAAGCCCCGGGCGGCTGAGGAATTAGATACCTCCTTGGAGAGGGCTAAGGAAGCATTGAACGCAAAGTTTGTCGTCAACGCCGGCATTCAGGGTTCAACGCACCTCGACCTCAGGAAGAAGGCTGCCTTAGGAATCGGGGGAAACTTCAGGCTGTGCGCCGTTGGTGGCATCGTCAGGTTGATGGAGGATTACCGTTTCTCTGACCTCGTGGATATCATCGCAACGGTGAAAGAGAATCTGCCTTCAGATAGGATTGTTCACGCCTTCGGCTTAGGTCATCCTATGGTTTTTTCTCTCGCTGCCGCCCTCGGATGCGACCTTTTTGATTCCGCTGCCTACGCCCTCTACGCCCAAGATGGTAGGTATATGACTGAGGCTGGGACGAAGAGGCTGGACAACTTGGATTATCTGCCGTGCTCCTGTCCAATCTGCAGTAAGTATGGTATGGAACTAAGGGAGTTAGAGGAGGGGGAACGGATTAAAAACCTGGCCTTACATAATCTCTACATCAGCTTTGAGGAATTGAACAGGGTCAAGCAGGCTATCAGGGAGGGTAGTCTCTGGGAGCTGTTGTCCATGCGCACCAGATCACATCCAGGGCTTTTTTCAGCCCTCAGTAGGTTATCTGACCATAGTGGATGGCTTTCCAGGCTCGACCCCATCACAAAGAAGACACCATTCTATTACACGGGAAGGGAATCCAGGTACAGATCCGAGGTCGTGAATGCGCGTAAAAGGATGAAGAGGGTTTCATCCGTTAACAGGATAAGACTTCAGCCCTTTGGCAGAGTGCCTGTTGAAGTCTTGGACGTCTACCCCTTCGGGAGCTTCAGTTCGCCTGAGGGTGTGGTCAGAGAGGATCCACCTTTTAGCGTTAGAGACATCGAGAAGTTACGAGCCATTATGGAGTACCAGTTCGGCAGTGGTGCCTCAGACCTTATAGAGGATGGCTTCAGGATAAAGAAGTCCAGGAAGACTGGGAGGATCAGATGGATTTATAGGAAAAAAGAACTTGTCGCCTCAGTGCGCGCATCGGATCACATGATAATACCCAAACAGTATCTTGCGGAAAAACTCAGGGAGAGATTCAAGTACCCGAAGCTTAGGGTTGTCATTGATGATGAAGCTGTTCCCTTTGTCTCCGAGGGGAAGAGCGTCTTCGCCAGATTCGTTGTATGGGTGGATCCTGATTTGAGGGCTAATGACGAGGTCTTAGTAGTTGATCGAAAGGACGAGCTTATCAGGACCGGTACATTGGTTCTCGCACCTAAGGAGGCTATTGATTTTAGTAGGGGTGTTGCCGTCAGGGTCAGATGAACTGGAGGGGAAAATAGATTTCATACCGCTCCTGTCTGCTTTTTTCTTCTCCTTGCAGGTAGTTGCATAGGTAGTATGGTAGGTAGACTATTCCGTCAAAGACTGCCTCAGCTAGGAAAAGTTTCCCAAGGAGCTCGGATACCTCCCCACTTGAGTGCTCGACTGGGTCTTTTGGGTATGTTGTGTGTTGTACTTCATCTACTTTTAGAAGGGATTCCAGGTCATAGGCTTTGTCTTCAATCTTTGGCACATGTATCTTTGACCGTACATAGTAGTTCTCTTCAGGGTAACCGTAGCCCCTGGATGCGACCTCTGCTATTCCCATGACGCTGTCGGTTTTTGATGAATAGGCTTCAATGAGGCCTCTCTGCATTAGTAGTACCATGTTCTTTTCATCCAGTTGATTTTGGAGTTGCTCGTATCTGACGCTCCCGAATTCAATAAGATCCAGCAGGAGATCGCTTGCTTCCTCTGGCAGATCTTTGAGTACTATGAGGATGTCTGAATGCTCGACAGCTGGTTTAGAAAGCAACGCTTTTTTGACGTAGAAGAGCTCTAAATGGGCTAGGTCGGCGTAGACTGTGTTTTGTTTCTCTTCGTGGGCTTGCTTCCTGAATACTGCCCCCTTTTTTTTCTTTTCTTCTCTAAAAACGTTGAATCTGCCAAGTGGTATGTATCTCTTCTCTATCTGATCGATTCTTTCCTCTGAACCTAGGAACAGGATCTTCTTTTTTCTCTTGGATTCGAAATATCTCTTGGCTTCTTCAGAGTTTTCTGTGAGAGCGAATGCTTTCTCAGCCGAGTCATCCATGGTTATCTCTTATGTGCGAGTGCGTATAAATCCAATGGAAAAAATTGCTGATATTTTGAGATGGCGAGATATTGTAGTGCCTAACTGAGATGGTGTTGATACACAAAAAATCCATTGTGTGTTATCGAGCGCGGCGAAGATAACACCTTTGATCAACCTTTAGCAAAGGTTCCTGTAGTGCCTAACTATCAATCCTAGATGTATGGTATCAACATACCAATATACCAACATGTTTTTGTATTGCCATATCAATATGTTATTCTTAGATACGTCTATGGTGCGGCTAAGCGTAAGCGCATGCCGCACATTTGATCAACCTTTAGCAAAGGTTGTTATAGTGCCTAACGCGAGGATATGCAAACGTATCAAATGACAAAGTACCCACGTCTATGGATTGTCGAAACTTGCTTTGCAAGTTTCCTTTGGGATGATAACCCTTTTCTAAAGGGTTATCTGTAGTGCCTAATATATCTTTGTGTGTAATACTATACAATGTCCTACATTCGAACCAAGAGGATTAAGGGTGGGATCTATTATTACCTGGTGAAGTCTGTTAGGGAGGGTAGGAGGGTTTATCAGGTTAATCTCGCATATATTGGTGCTGTGAAGCCCAGCAAGGAGGCGGTCAGGAAACTGAAGAAGAAGTATGATAGGGCTACTTGACGACGCCTATCCTGTTGACTGGGCAGCTTTTTTTCTCACTGATCCTTGAGAGGGCTTCATATTCTTTCTCTGAAGCGAAGACTATGAAGTTGTCCAGGTTCCGTGTCATGGGGAACTGAATCCCTGACTCAAGCTGGAATCTGAGGCCTGACTTCTCAGACATCTCGTATAGTGTTGATACCAGCCCCCCTTTTGTCACATCCTTTGCAGCATGTATCTCCACCTTCTCCAGGACCTCAAACCATGTCTCGAAGAGTTTCTGCGCCTTCAGTATTCTTTCTTCTTGGCTGCCCCAGATGGGCTCACCCACTAACGTCATTATGTCGCCTGGTTTCATGGAATTATCCCTGATGGGTTCATCCAACAAAAGCTCGCCGAAGACTGTTATGCTGCACCTGGGTTCGACCTCTTCGAAGAGCGTGTTTCCTCCGAGGATGGGTATCCTCATGGCCAAAGCCTGCCTTTTAAGGCTCTCAGCCATCTCCTTGACCTCCTCCCTGGTTCCGATCAACGTGTCTAAGGCGAACAATGGCCTGCCTCCTTTGACGACGACATCCGTTACTGCATGTATCAAAGCCGACTTCATGACCAGCCTCTTGGTGTAGGGGCCGTCTACGCTGGCCAGAAGCTTTTTGTCTCCGAATCCTATGCAGACTGAATCATCCCAGTCCCTGATGCCCATTATCGGCTTCAGTAGATCATCCATCTCAGAGAAATAGGCGTGAAGCCAGTCCAGTGATTTCACGTACCTCTCTATGAGTTCTTCCTCCATCCCTTAAGATATTTTCGGTGAATGACTAATAAGCTTGGGTGCTATTTTTATATAATGCTGCCTAAATCCTAAAGCGATTTAGTTTGAGATGATGGACAGAAGCTCTCGATTCCCGGGTTTTTACAAGCTGAGCGTCGACGAAAGAATCGACAAGGTGAGGGATTTCTCCAAGCTGGGGGACGAAGATGTCAAGACCCTGAGTGGGGGGCTGACGTTAGAGCAGGCTGATAGGATGATAGAGAACGTCATAGGCGTGATAAACATTCCTTTAGGTGTTGCCACAAACTTCCTGATCAATGGTAGAGACTACTTGGTACCTATGGCGACTGAGGAGCCTTCTATTGTGGCGGCAGCAAGCAACGCAGCTAAATTGGTTAGAGAAGGCGGCGGCTTCAGGACCTCCAGTACCGAGCCTGTGATGATCGGGCAGATTCAACTGATTGCGGAAGACCCTGAGGGCTCAGTGGAGAATATACTGAAAAACAAGGAACGCATCATCGAGTTGGCGAATGAACAGGATCCTACCTTAGTATCTTTGGGCGGCGGCGCAGAGGACTTGGACGTTAGGATCATCGACAACGGAATGCTAGTAGTTCACCTCTACGTCAATGTCCAAGACGCCATGGGTGCCAACGCCGTGAACACCATGTGTGAGGCGGCCGCCCCCTACATAGAAGAATTAACCAATAGTGTAATATATCTAAGAATCTTAAGCAACCTGGCGACTGAGAGGATAGCCATGGCCGAGTGCGTGATTCCAACGAAAGTTATCGGTGAAGAGGCTGTTGAGGGGATAGTTCAGGCCTACGAATTCGCCGCAGCCGACATTTATCGGGCAACAACACACAACAAGGGCATAATGAATGGTATAACGGCCGTCGCCTTGGCTACTGGGAACGACACGCGCGCCGTCGAAGCCGGAGCACACGCCTACGCAAGCATTAACGGCGGATACATGCCTTTGACCAAGTGGGCTGAGAACGATACAGGAGACCTTATGGGGGAAATAATGCTTCCATTGGCTGTGGGGACCTTCGGCGGCGCAACGATGAACCCTGTCCAGAGGGTGGTGCTCAAAATCCTTGGCGTCCAAAGGGCTAAGGAGTTATCTGAGGTGATGGCCGCCGTCGGCTTGGCGCAGAATCTTGCGGCATTGAAAGCTTTGACCAGTGAAGGGATCCAGAGGGGTCATATGGCATTGCACGCGAAGAACGTGGCCATGATGGCTGGAGCCAGGGATGATGAAATAGAGGGCATAGCGGAAAAACTCATCGAAGAGAAAAACATCAGAGTCGATCGAGCAGCGGAGCTGTTAAAGAAACTGAGGGGGAAACAAGAATGAAATCTTACAGGATTGGATTGATTCCAGGCGACGGCATAGGCCCTGAGATCATCGAAGAGGGTAGGAGGGTTATTGAAGCCGTTTCCGAGATTGAGGGATTCAAGGTAAAGTGGGATATCTATCCATTCGGGGCAGACCATTATCTTGAGATAAAGGAGTTGTTGCCGGAGGACTCTCTTAAAGAGATGAAAAAACTGGATGCCATCTACCTTGGAGCATTGGGTGATCCTCGAGTGAAGCCCGGGATCTTGGAGAAGGGCATTCTCTTGGCTTTGAGATTCTACTTCGACCAGTTTGTGAATCTTCGACCTATAAAACTCTTGGAGGGGGTAGATTGCCCACTCAAAGACAAGAGACCGGAGGACATAAATTTTTTCGTCGTTCGAGAGAACACGGAAGACTTCTATGTCGGCATCGGGGGGCGTGCACCTAGGGGGAGCAGCAGAGAAGTTCTCGAAATCAAGAGGCACCTATACAACATCAGATTCAACCTCGACATTGAAGCTGACGGGGATGAGATCGCTTACCAGATCGGCGTCCTGAGCAGGAAAGGGACGGAGAGGGTTATCCGATACGCCTTCGAATTGGCTAAGAAGAAGGGTAAGACGAGAGTCACCTCAGTCGACAAAGCCAACGTACTCACTCACGCCTATGGCTTCTGGAGGGAGATATTTGAGAAAGTTGCAAAAGACTACACTGGAATCGAGACCGAGTTCAGTTTTGTGGACGCCATCACTATGTGGTTCTTGCGCAAACCTGAGTGGTATCAGGTCGTCGTAGCACCGAACATGTTCGGCGACATAATAACAGATTTGGGGGCCATGATCCAGGGTGGCTTAGGCCTCGCCCCGGGCGGGAACATCAATCCAGGAGGTGTTTCCATGTTCGAACCAATCCATGGTTCGGCTCCGAAGTATAAGGGCTTGAATACCGCTGATCCGATTGCGACGATCTGGGCTGGGGCGATGATGCTTGATGAATTGGGTGAAGAAAAAGCTGGGGAAAAAATAGTCTCCGCAATAGAAGCAGTGCTCAAAGAGGGGAAGACTAGAACCAGAGACCTTGGCGGTTCCTCTAAGACCTCGGAGATGGGCGACGCCATCATTGAAAAACTGAGATGACAACCAAAGCCTCTGCCCCGGGTAAGGTCATCCTACTGGGTGAGCATGCTGCAGTCTACGGCAACCCTGTGCTTGTGGCCTCGGTTGCCTTGCGCACCTACGTAAAAATCGATAGGAGAGGCGACGACGAATACACTCTCAACAACAGATCTACCAACATAAAGAATCTTAGATTCTCTTTCTCCGATCTTCCCAAACTGAAGAAGGAGTGGGGTACTGTTCTTACTGCCGAATGTATAGACAAAACACTCCAGAAGCTCGATGAGAAATCAGGTCTCGACATCGAATTGTTTTCCGAGATTCCCGTAGCCTCTGGTATGGGTAGCTCGGCTTCGGCTTCCTCCGCCCTCTGCTACTCCATAGCGAAGGAACTGGGACATGAACTTGAGAAGAAGGAGATCGCTGATCTGGCGTGGAGCGTCGAGAACATTGTCCACGGCAGATCTTCCGGCGTTGACCCGTATGCTGTCACATTCGGCGGCGTCTTACGTTACAAAAAAGGCGACTTCGTCCACCTCAAGATCAAAGAATACCCTGAGGTCACAGTAGGCAATACCGGCGTCAAATCTAATACCCTGGAATCCGTTGGCGACGTAATGAAACTGAAAGAAGCGTATCCGGAATTCTTCGACGATTATCTTTCGGCTATGAAGCACATCGTAGACTATGGTCAACGGTTTCTGGAAGAAGGCGACTTCAGGAAATTTGGCGAGATCATGAACGTAAACCATGGTTTACTCTCTTCTATAGGCGTCTCCTCGCCTGAGTTAGAAAGACTGGTCTGGGCTGCACGTAAGGTTTCTCTTGGAGCCAAATTATGCGGCGCCGGCCGCGGCGGAATAATGGTCGCCCTAGGAGACGCAAGCAAGGAGATAGAGAAAGCAGGCGGCAAAGTCATAAAGACAAAAATCACGGATGACGGAGTGAGAATAGAATCTAACGGGTCGTGACTTCGCATTACCTCATTACTAACTTGATTGCATTAGTCTCCTCCAGAAACTTCTGAATAACACACGTCTCTTGTGGTGTTTTCTTTGATGAAGTCACAGATTGTAGCATTGGCTAAATCGACTGCGATTTTTTTGTAGCAGTAATCTTTTAATCCCATGATCTCGTGGACATTTTCACAGAGCCTGGGGTCGGGATTTGATTTAAGCAATGACCAGATGCATCTTTCGTTCCATGCAGGGTTTGTCATCGACCCACATATTGATGGATTGTTTGTCTTTCTCGCAACGGCCATTCTGCACATGTAATTTTCCTCGTAACCAGAAACTGAATTACATATCCTTAATTCCCCTAGTTTTCCAGCTAGATCTATGAGACAGTAGGTCTTCTCTCTTGTATCGTTGATTTTATTGCAGATTGCTGGGTCTCCCTTTTTCATAGCCACATAACGGTAGCAACCTTCTTTGGAGAAGTTGACACTTTCTTGTATCTTCTCACATATTTTTGAGTTTTCTGTAACATTAACAATAGTATGGTAGCACAAGTTTCTATATTCCAGGTCTTGTATTTTTTCGCAGATGCTAGCGTCTTGTTTGGCTACTGCTATGTCTGTGTAGCAGTTTATGATTCTTGCTTCGCTGACCTCTGAGCCCGCACATAATGGGCACAGGGAGGTGTTCTGTGTTGCTACGGCGACTTCACAGTAGCAGGAAGCTTGTTGATCCTGATAGTGCCGAAACATGGATGTGCCTGTCGTCCCGCTGGGCGCTGGAGGTGCCTCCAGTTTCTTGCATAATTCCAGGTTTTTCTGTTCTTTAGCCAGCTTTATGTAGCATTCGTTTTTCTGGTACGATCCCTCAATTCCATCACATTCTGTCGTTGTCGTGGTTGTAGTAGTGTTTCTCAGCACACTCTCAACCCGTTCTTTGCACTGAGGATGGAAGAATGTGCTATAACCCAGATCCCTGTCACATATGGAAGGATCCTTAAGTGCATATGCTACCTCAGTGAAACAATAAAAACGACCATGACCAGACATTTCATAGTCTCCGATCAATTCACATAAATCCGGATCTAAGAACCTGACTGCCACAGCTGAGATACTGCCTACGCTGTCTCCGCTGAGGGAGTCGAACTTTAGCCCCGTATAGCAAGCAAACCTCTCACTCAGGTTTTCGATACCAGAACATATTGATGCATTGAGGGTTGCTTTTGTCGTTGTTGTCGTCGTCTCTTCAACGGTTTCCTCCACGCACCCGCCCCACAGGGTCAGCAATATCGTCACTACTGCCATAACCTTTCTCATGTTAGACTATTGGATGAAAAAGAGATAAAACCGCTTCGAAAAATCATAAAGACGAAGATAACGAACGGAGGAGTGAGGATAGAAACTTAGACTATACTAGTCTACAGTGCAATATCAACATTATCAATCCAACTGCTATGCAGATTAAACCAAGTGCATAGGTACTGTATATATGTATCACAGTCCTCGGGCGCAGCCTTCCTCTTATGCTACCCGAGAGTTCCTGCTCCCAGCCTATCCAGAGTTCAGCTACAAGAAAGAAAAAAGCACCGAAAAATACCGAAAACAATGCAGGACCCAAACAGAATCTATAAGATGTTGTAGAATAGATTAACAGGAGGAGTAGAGACAAGAGAACACTCACTATCTTCAATGTCTTCCGTACTATTCCGAGCTTAAGCCAATTTATCGTGTTACCCTCAGACAATTCCTTTTTTAAAAGACACAACCCCTTCTTGAATTCCTCCAGGATACTCATCTTGTCGTGACCTCGCATCCTTCCGCTGTGACTATCATTGTGTGTTCGAATTGGCTGACGATGCCTTTCTCTCTTTCGTGGAGTATGGGGTGAGCCTTCAGTGTTTCTTCTGAGACCAGGTTTCTCAAGACGAGGCTCAACCTCATCGGATTAATCTTTTTCGCAAACCAGCGTTCGGCGAAGGGTAATTTCTTCCTCTTCTCGACCTCGTTCAGCAGAATCCTGGCTTCCCTCATCCTCGTGGGCTTCATCTCTTTAAGGGAGAATATCTCAGCCTGCTTTGACTCAATGACTCTACCATATCCAGTGGTCGCAAAGGGTTCTATTGCGATTACCATATCCTCCTCCAGCCGCCAATCATATGGCACCTTTATGTTTGGAATCGATATCCCCGCATGGAGGTCGTATTGTTTGACCTCGTGTCCGGTGAGGTTCTCTATTGGTTTATAGCCGGAGCCTTGTATGGTCTCCTGCACGGCCGCCCCAATATCTGAGACAGATGCTCCAGGCTCTATGAGGCTTATAGCTTTCTCTAATGCTTCCTCGTTCGCCTTAAGCATCTCCTCGTAGTCCCCGGACAGATCAATGGTATAGGCGGTGTCTGCAATGTAGCCGTCTACGTGCACTCCAAGGTCTATTGTAACCACATCATTCTCCTGTATCACTGTCTCATCGTTGTATTTAGGCGCATAGTGGGCTGCCACATCATTCAAACAGGTGTTAACCGGGAAGGCTACTTCAGCCCCGAGGTCCTTTATCTTCGTCTCTATACCGTCTGCAATATCCAGCAGCCTAGCATCCTTCTTCAACAGCTCCCTGCTCCATTCCCTCACCTCAGAGGCTATTTTTCCCGCCTTCCTGTATGCCTCCAACTCAGCTTCTTCCATGTTTATAACTTGGAGAACAATATATTTAAGAGATGAAAAACGCTTTATGGGTTGAATTGAAGAACATCGTAGGCGCGTTGAAGGCCATATCCAGCACTATAGCAGACCACAAGATCAACATCAGCTATATTGAGGAGATCGGGGAAGGCAAAGCCGTGCACCTATACCTAGAAGTCGAGGAAGTGAAGGATTTGAATAAACTGATCTCTGATCTACGAAAGTTGGAGGTGGTCTTATCCATTGAACCAATCCCGACCTTCCAGCAGATATACGGTAAACGCGTCATCGTAGTCGGCGGCGGCGCACAGGTAGCTGAGGTCGCGAAAGGTGCCATCTCTGAAGCAGACCGACACAATATTCGAGGAGAAAAAATCTCCGTCGACACTATTCCACTGGTAGGGGAAAAGGAAATAGCAGAGGCGGTTCGCGCGGTTGCCAGACTGCCTAGGGCAGCTATATTGATCTTAGCAGGCTCCTTGATGGGTGGAGAAATAACCAAAGCTGTTAGAGAAATCCAGTCTGCGGGAATAAAGGTTGTTTCCCTTAATATGGCAGGCTCCGTCCCCGCCGCAGCCGATTTAGTGGTCTCTGACCCCATCCAAGCAGGCGTCATGGCGGTTATGTCGATCGCCAACACCGCCAAATTCGACATAGAAAAACAAAAAGGCAGACGATACTAACTATCTTCTCTTCACTGATTTGATGAGTATCTCAGCTATTTTTTCCGCGTTCTCGGTGTTAACTCCGTCTATGTGGGCGTTCAATATGGAGCGTTGTGTCACAGTTGAAACATAGACATCCCTTAAACCCAGTATCCTGTCCAGGATGTCCTGGTCTACGAATATGTCCTGTATCTTCGTGAATGGCACAGTTATCTCTCTGAACCCAAAGACTCCCTTCTTTATCACCAATACCTGGTCGTTCACGTCATAGAAGTACCTCTTATAGTAGTAGTATTCGTAGACGTATTTTACAGCGAGGAGGATCAGGGAGAACAAGACGGGGAGAAGCTTCACCTCAAGACCTGCAGGAATAAGAACTACTGCGAGAGCGGCTATGGGCAGCAGGAGCATAGCCCACCAGAGGGTCTTCTTCAAGGGCTTTACGTCTTCTATGGGGAATTTTTTCACGAGAGGATTATCGCCTATACAGGATGAGGATATCCTCATGTAATCCGCGATCTTCCTCCTTAATTCGACGGCGTCTCCGAGGTTCAGGTCTGGAACGGATTCAACTGGAGAAGACAGTGAAGTGAATTGCATTTGAGTAGAATACTGTCTGGATTGACCTTTAGCAACCACCTCCTTGGAGCCGGTGTCGAATTTTAGGGTCGCTAGTCCGGCGAAAAATTGGGGGAATGACACTGCTAATATGATATCCTGCATCTTTCCGTAGCTTATCTGTTTTCTTTGGACGTTTAATATTCCCTTCTTTATGATGACGTAGTGCGGGGATATCTCATAGGCGTATGATAGTAGGTGGCTGATGGTCTGAGAGAGTAACCCAAGGTTTATTGATGCACTGATTAGGGCGACGACTAATAGAGCAAGGAAGAAGCCAGGATTCACAAAAAACCCTAAGAGGATCAGAGGCACTGCTGCAATGAACACCACACCTAATCCTGCAGAACCGATAAGTAGACCGTAGAGGAAAGACTTAAGGAAGTGGTTTGTGTAGGGTGATTTCACGTAATCCTCCGGCTTCTCCACGACCTCTTCTGTCACTGCTGTCTCCTCGGTTGCTGGTTTTTCTTCCACGCTGGTCCGGCACCTCTTCAATACCTCCTCTCTTATATTCTTCGAATCTTCCGGGGTCAGGTAGAGCATGCGCGCATCTGCTGCGGAGAGGCTTGTCATGGTCTTCACTGTGAGGGTCCTCAGCTGGAGGATCCTTGACAGTATATCATAGCTTTCCTCCACGTCCTGTATGTTTCTATACAGGAAGAGGCTTTCTTTGGGTGTTAGGAATCCTTTACGTATGTAGACGCCTTCATCCCTCAACTCGTACCGTATGACTGTGAAGTCTAGCAGGCTTAGTATCAGGGCCGGGATGAGTATGACCAAAAACCATGTGAAGAAGATCGCCACAAAGATAAGCCCGAATATGCCCCCTAGGAGTATCATGAGTATGCCCCTGTTGGAGGGCTTGTAGACTTCTGCTTTAATTCCTTCTCCACTTGGCTTAGAAACTGTTTCCCCCAGCAGTAGATTACGCATGATCATCCCGTCTTCTCTGCTGACGCCGTCTATGTGGGCCTCGAATCCCGACACTGTGGTGGCGCTGGATATGTGCAGGTCCCATAGACCGAATATTCTGTCGAATATGTCCTGGTCCAAGTAGATGTCTTGTATCTTATTCAAGGGGACTATCGTCTGCTTTGTGCTGAAAACCCCTTTCTGTATGATAAGACCCTCCCCTGTTAGGTCGTAGAAGTACTTCTCGAAGTAGACGCTCTGATACCAGTAGACCAAGGCCGCTAGAACCAACACCATGAATAAGACGCCTAAGATGATGCCTTTAACCGCTGCATCTGAGACAAAGAATCCAACTAAGAGGAATGGAGCTACAGGCACAAGAAACATTAGGGTCTGTATGGTCTTCTTCAGTATCTTCGCTTTCTTGAGGGGGTACTTTGTGCGGAGGGTTTCAGTCGACAACCTGCTTCACCTCCTTCATCTTCTTGAACAATGAATCCTTGAAGGCTTCCGCGTTTTTCCAGCTCAGGCCGGGTATCATGTCAGATCCTCTGCCCGAGAAGGTCGCAGTGTATACCCTAACAGTTGAGAGACCCAGCATCTTTTCCAGAATGCCCTGGTTTATATGAACATCCTGTATGTTTTCATATGGTATTATGGTATAGCTTGGAGTGATCACTCCCTTCTTGGAGAAAAAATAGTCGCCTCTCAACTCGAAGAGAAAGGTCTTAAAGAATTCCCTCGCATACAGGTAAAGAATTATAAGCAGCAGAAGGAACAGAAGAATCATGATTACTGGATTGACCCCCAAAGCCAATAGAATCAACGAGATAACTAGAGATAAGAAGAACAGGATGAATATCCATGACAGCACGAAAGCTACTGAAGCAGTATTCTCAAACGACGCATAGTTCCGGACGCCTTCCTCATTTAGCATAATTAGTTAATCAACGTCGCGGTATAAAAACATTTTAATCGATGTATATATCATGGACTCAGATGATTGGCTGCTGCTTAGAAAGGGTATCTGGAGGAAGCCTCTTGCAGCGGATCCCTTGAAGGGCTTTCAAATGGATCTGATCAGGATAGAACCCAACTTTAAAGACCGACCTCATACCCACGACGGCTTCGAATGGGTCTACATCCTTGAAGGAGGCTTCAAAGACCAGAAGGGCGTACACAGGAAAGGCGACTTCATCGTGAACACCTCAGAAGGCATACACCAGGCCTCTACAGGCAAAGACGGATGTCTTATGTTGATAGTCTGGACGGGCAGCGTGACTGAAGTCGGAGACAAGATCTAATCACTTAGAGAGCTTTCGTTCATGTATCTTGGTGCGGGCCCTGTGTTCTATCAGCCATAAATCGTGTATCTGGGATGGACTGATGAAAGTAATCGCCGTACCTTTTTTTCCTATGCGAGCTGTTCGTCCGATTCTATGCACGTAGGTCAGAGGCTCCTGAGGTATGTCGTAGTTGAAGACGTGGCTGATATCAGATATGTCGATGCCACGTGCTACAACGTCAGTGCATATCAAGTATTTTATCTTGCCCTGACGCAGTCTTTCAATCGCTTTCTTCCTTGCAGCCTGGGTGAGGTCGCCGTGTATTCGGTCAACTGAAAACCCACGCCTCTTGAGTATTCCATAAAGCACCTCAACCCATTTCTTTGTCTTGCAGAAGACAAGAGCCTTCGACGGCCGCTCCTCTTTTGCGACCTTGAAAAAAGCGTCCATCTTCTCCTTCTGGTCGACTTCAACGTAAAACTGCTGGACTTCGTCGACCGTTAATTCGTCGTTGTCGGAGTTGACTGAGACAAATTCCGGACTACGCATGTATCTTTCAGCCAGCCGGCGGATCTCATCCGGAATGGTCGCAGAAAACAGCATCGTCTGTCTCTTCCTTGGAGTCTTCTCAATAATCCACTCCACATCCTGGATGAAGCCCATGTCGAGCATGCGGTCTGCTTCGTCTAAGACCAGGGTTTCCACTCTGTCGATTCTGAGCGTCCCCCTCTTCAGGTGGTCTATTACTCTGCCTGGTGTGCCCACTACGACGTGAACGCCTCTACGAAGCAGATCTATCTGAGAATTAATGGATGCTCCACCATAGGTCAAAGCCACGCGAACCCCTGAACCCGCCAATTTCTCGAATTCCAGGCCAACCTGGACGGCAAGCTCCCGCGTCGGTGTCAATACAAGTGCTTGAACGAATCTATCTTCCAATCGTATCTTCTCTATCAATGGTATAGCAAACGATAGAGTCTTACCAGTGCCTGTTTTGGCCTGGCCTATTATATCCTTTCCTTCAAGGGCTGGCGGAAGTGCCATCCCCTGGATGGGCGTCATCTCCTCAAAGCCGAGTAAGCGTATGTTCTGGAGAATAGCTGGTTGAATCGTTAGTGAATCAAAATCTTTCATTTTCTGGTTTTTCCTCTTATAGTAAAGTGAAATAAAGATAAAATAAAAAAAATACAAATTCGCATCTAAGAATCGATATGATGATCCTCTACATCTATTAGAAAATAGCGTATAAC
>JAFGDV010000013.1 GCA_016931955.1 Candidatus Altarchaeota archaeon
GGAGGTAGAAGCAAGGGTAAAAATATTTTACGTCGCAATTCCTCCGTGGACTAAAGTCCACGGTATCCTTGCGAGTTTGTAATGAAAGGCTATGAGATCCTGCTCAATGAACTGCGGAAGATAAAAAAGGGCTGGCAAGTCAGGGACCTGATGACGACTAACGTGAAAACCATAAAGCCTGATGCAACTGTCAGCAAAGCCGTCAGAGACATGAAGAGATACGGCATCCACGGCCTCGTTGTTACAGATGGGGGGAAACCAAAGGGTATCATCACAACATACGACGCCCTGTTCGTTATCGCCAGAGGGGAAAGCGGCGACAAGGTGCTTGTAAAAGACGTCATGTCTACTGGACCCATAAGCACACACCCAGAAGATGACATACTCAATGCACTGGAGAGGATGCTCGACAACCAGCTTACCAAGCTGCCGGTTGTCTCGGATGACGGACTCGTGGGCATACTGAGTGCTACAGATTTAGTGGACGCATTGGATAAAGGCATATTGGAGAGGAAACCAACTAAACTTGGGAAGTTGGAAGGCTACCGAAAGGTGAAGCTGACGATAAGGGATGTTATGCGCGAGCCAACCATCCTGGAGCCTGAGATAACCGTATACGAGGCGGCGAAGAAGATGACAGAAAAAGGCATAGAGTCTGTGTTGGTCAGGAAGAAGGACTTACTAGGAATAGTAACCCAGATGGACATATTCAAGAAGGTCATCGCAGAAGGCCATGATACAAAAACCGTCAAAGTCTCAGATGTGATGAGTTCACCATGCCACATGATAGGACCTGATGAAGGCATAGGAGACGCAAGCAAGCTCTTCAATGAACACAACATAGGAAGACTGCCTGTCGTAGAAGACAACAGGGTTATCGGCATAGTGTCTATAAGAGACATCTCAAAGACAATAGCGATGAGGTACAGGCTATAAATGAAGAGAATAATAGGAGTAGTTATATTAATTCTCGTGGTCACTGGGGTGTATTACCTGAGTGGGGAAATAGCGGTCAAGTCATTCCCGCATCTACCCTCCTATGCTGACATCCTAACGCCAGAGAATCTGGCTGTGGCACTTACTGGGAGCTTCATCTTCGGTTTGATCATCGGCTCAACCTCCTGCCCAGTCTGCTCACTGCCATTGATAGGCTACGTGATGGGCGCCGAACCCACAGCCAAGAAGGCCTTCTGGGCATCCATCACATACCACCTAGGTCGCTTAATAACATTCTTCCTCCTTGGAATCATCGTACTGGTTTTAGGGTACTCCCTAAGCGAAGGATTTGAAGGTGTCGGTGGCGGACTAATCACAACCCTTGCGAACATCTTTGTTGGAATCCTGATGATCCTATTCTCCATGGAGTTGTTCGGTTTGATAGACTTAAGCAAGCATTTCTCCATAAGGATGATGCAGAGGCTGAAAATCCCATTAATTTCAGTAGATCACCCCCTGCACTTGCTTGTTTGGGGAATGTTCGTTGGACTAGGATGCAGTATCACACAAATAGCCCCCCTACTTGCCATCTTCCTAGGTACTTCAGAGCACGGTCTTGTTTACGCAGTTATTGCTGTATTGTTATTCAGCGTCGGAACGATGATTACTCCGACAATCCTATTGGTCCTGGCCGGCAGCTCAGTCGAGATAACAGAGAAATACTTTGAAAGCGGCCTGAGGAAGTACGCCGGCTGGCTTGGAGGACTCATATTATTGTATATTGGACTTCAGTACCTGATCCTTGAGATAATAAGACTGACCGCCGCCGGTTGAAGGGAAAAAACTAGGGCCTTCTGTCCTTGTACCAGAGCTTTTCCCCGCCAGAGCTCTCCAGCTGTCTGATATTCCACAACCTCTGCAGTTCGGACTTCAGCTTCTCCCGGGAGGCTTCATCACCAGCCGCTATGAACTCCGAAGCCGGGCTGGATCCCTCACAGATGATGTTTAGGAGTTCTTCGTCTTGAGGATACCGCCCGCAGAATTTTTCACAGATATCCTTCACCTTCTCTACGTCGTTGCTTTCGACCACCACTATGAGGTCGCTAATTACGTGGTGCCCTGCTAAGACCATCATCTATGCTCTCCTATTTGAGTCTTAAGCCATGCAACTGCTGCATCGCCTTGATCCAGGTTCTTCAGTTCAGAGGAGTCCTTCATCCCTATCTTGTAAATCCAACCCTCACCATAGCAGTCCTTGTTTATCAGCGTAGGATCATCATAGAGCTTCTCGTTTGTTGCCAGCACCTTCCCCGAGACGGGCGCATACAACTTACCAACCCACTTCCCAGTCTCCACCGTGCCTACTTCGTCGCCCTGCTTGACTTCATCCCCCTCAAAGGGCATCTCCACATAGCTTATGTCCCCAGCCAGCTTTTGTGCGAAATCAACAAGACCGACTATTACATTGCTGCCATCCACTCTCGCCCACATGAATCCCTTGTCATAGTAGAGGTCTTCTGGCATCCCATATCCTTCCACGTTCATTTTTGATCACACTCGCAGAAATAATTATAATTATCAAACATCATATAAAAATCATAACAGCCCTCTTAACCATATCTTATGTCTCCCAAGTTTTCCGCCATAGTTGCCCGCGGAAATCTTCAGGATTCCGGGAACATCTTTCACACAATCCATGGCAGCCTTCATCGCAGCCTTCACCGCATCTAGGGAAACCCCATTGATCACTATCTCTGGGATGGATGCCACACCTTCAGGTACCAGACTGTCGGGGATCTTCCCCCCGAGGGTGGGACAGAATAGATGGTTTGTTGTAGGCCCGATCTCTGGATAGTTTGTTTCCACCTTCGAGCCGGCAGAGCAGATGTCGAAGGACGTTATAGTGCCTTCAATCTTTGAGACGGCTTTAACTGCCAGATCCCCAGCCTCCAATGCAGATTCTTCTGAGTCACAGAAAAACCAGACGTTGCCTCCCATCACACCCATCCCATAGTTGAGTTTTCTCTCTATTAGGAACTCGCCCATCATCAATGGGATGTTTATCATCTCTCTACCAAAGCTCTCCTCAACGAACTCATAGCCGTCACCGCAGTGCCCTACCTTGTTCATGATGTCTATCCCATCACCCGAATCAAGGAGATTAAACACCCGCGTAGTGGGAACAACAAGAATCCCCTGCCTGATCCTCTTACCGAGCTCATATTCGAGTTTTTTCTCAGACCCCTTACCATAGTTGACCCAGACCTGGATTACTGCGCCCCTCCTACCGTCAGGCGTTTTTTCTCCTGGGAGATAGCCTTCAACGCCGCCCTCCGATTCATTGAATACCGTACAAGGCAATGCCGTCGCTCCAAAGGCTGCCCTATCAAGCCTCTTCCTGTCTCTAGCAGTGACCAACAACCTAGAGAATAAACCATCAAATGCCTCACAGTAGGTGTCTTCAACCTCTATAGGAAACCCCATATTTAACTATTGGATTATTTAGTATATTACATGGACGTGTTAGTTATCGCGGGAAGCAAATCCGATGAGAAGATCGTTCGAGACTTGGAAAAGATCCTGGGTGAGCAGAAGGTAGACTACAGAACAGAGTACTGCTCCTTTCACAGGGAGCCAAACAAGCTCAGAGAGATCGTGGAAAACTCCGATGCTAAGGTCTTCATCTGCATTGCCGGGTTGTCGGCTGCCTTACCCGGAGCCGTCGCAGCCTACACAGATAAACCAGTCATCGGCGTACCAGTCAATTCGAAATTGGGCGGCTTGGATGCATTGTTAAGTATCGCGCAGATGCCAAACGGTGTGCCAGTCGCCTGCGTGGGAATCGACAACGGAGCTAATGCAGCCCACCTCGCCATAAGGATCCTAGGAATCTGCGAGTGACAACCCCCATAATGAGCAACCTTACTGTAGTATTTTTGGTTGTCTTAGGTTACATACTTAAGAGAGGGGGCGTTGTCAGAAAGGAATTCGCAGACTCCATGATCAAGCTGGTGTTCTACGTCTTTCTCCCAGCGACCTTGTTCTATTCCCTAACCCAGTTGGAGTTGGAATCCAAGCTATTAATTCTGCCTTTGTCTGGCTTCTTCGTCGCCTTGTGCTGCTACATCTTCGCCTACCTAATAAGGAAACCCTTTCATATGGACAGGAAGACTGAGGGTTCCTTTATAATAACCTCAGGCGCCATGAACCAGGCCCTGTTCATCTACCCCTTCTTCCTGGTCTACAAAGGCGCTGAGGGTTTGGGTTATGCGGCATTCTACGACTTCGGTCAGGCGCTTCTCAGCTTAACTCTTGGATATTACATAGCGACCAGATATGGCAGAGGTGTTTCAGGGGTAAAGAAGACACTAGAAAACATGCTGCGTTTCCCGCCCCTCCTCGCCCTCGTCTTCGCACTGACAGTGAATTATCTCGGACTGTATCCAGTAATCAAACCAGCTGAAGCATTCATCATAATGTTGCACAACTGCACCACGCCCTTGATCATGCTGTCGCTTGGAATATTCTTGGAACCACGGATATCGAAGCCTGCGCCGATGTTAGGCGTAATATTCAATAGGTTCATATTCTCACTGTGTGCTGCAGCCTTCTTTGTTTTCCTCTTCCAGCTTAGCGGCCTCGAAAAAACAACCGTCTTGATAGCATCAGCCGCCCCACCCGCAATGCTGACACTAGTCTACTCAGTCGAAGAAAAACTGGACACAGAATTCACCGCCAACCTAATATCAACCACAATACTAATAGGACTACTATACATACCGCTACTGTTCACAATACTGTGAGCAGCCTACGGCATATGTTCTTAAGATTAAGATCACTTATCCGCGGAAAAGACGCAGAACACAGACGGAACTACCTGAGGCCTTATGTGGAAATACGAAATCATCTCTCAGCTGCGTAGTTTTCCAGGAATTTTTTCGCGTACTGCGGGGCTTTTTCTATCATTTCAGTGTCTTGTTCTTTGAACAGGAAGGGCTGCACCTGTTTAGCCAGCCTGTGCAGTTCCTTGGACTCCAGTTTTTCGAGGCGTTCCATGACCAGTTTTTCTGGTGGTTCAGTGTAGCTGTTTTCTTCCAGTATCTTTGAGTCGAATGGGAACTTCTTTTTCAGCATGTACAGTAGGTCATAGACGTCCCGGCCGCGGTTCCTGCTTAGGAGCGCGAGCAGTTTCTCGGTTATAAGAGACGATTCCGCCATAACTACTGCAGTATAGTTCAGCCCATAGTAGCTTAATACCTGCGTCTGCGTCTTCTGAGGCCACTGGGGCTGATTCACCTCCAGTTTCACCATGAGGTTCATTCCCCGCTCATCGGTTATCCCGTACCGCTTCATTACGCCGGGGAAGTTTATGTGGGCGCTGTAAAGCTTACCTCTTTTTTCATATTTTATTTCAGCCCTGAATCCTTCAAGGCTTGTTTCTTTTGCTGCGGCTTCGGCAATCTTCTGAAAACTTTCATAGGATAGATTAGTTGAGTTAAAGTCGAGGTCTTCGGAGAATCTGGGCAGACGGTAGCAGAGACGGAGGGCTGTTCCACCCATAAAGTAAAGTTTCTGCCCTAACCGTATCCGGTAGATGCCTGCAAGCAGGATATTCTGGAGATATTCTCTGATTACTGCCCTCTTCTTGTTTATTGGCAGGCCGATGTCCTTTGCTTCTTCAAGCAGGTATTCAAGAGACAACATCTTCCAGCAGTTCTTTTATTGTTTCGCGGGTTCTTTTATTATATTTGGCAGCGTATTTAATCGTTTTTTCAGCTTTTAGTCTTGTCAGATTCAGACGCTCATGCGTGAAATCTTTTTCGCCGTCAAGAAGCCGGAAGTAGATGAAGTCCACAAAGGCCTTCTCTCTGTCGGCGATAAGCGTTTTATAACCTTCAATTTTTGTCATCTGATAGCCGGTGAATGCCTCTTTTTTGCAGTTTCGGTAGATGAATGTGCCGTGCTTGTTTCTGAAGATTCTCGTCGGCCGGGTGGATACGGAAGTTGCTGACGCCGCTTCTTCGGGGATGATTCCATAGAATGAGAGAGCGGCTTCCAGAGACACATAAGAAGGCGCATAAAGCCTGTTTGCCAGATAGTAATCCGGGACACGGGTTGGCGTCCCCGGCTCGACGACCTCATAGAGACCTCTTCTCAGCCGCTCTAAGTAGCCCTTACGCAGCCAGTTGGTGAGGTTATTTTTGATTGTTTTACGTGCTGTTGTCGGGAACAACGCTTCAATGTCCCGTAGGGTGAAAAGAACCATCTTTTTCTCCTTCAGGGTTTTTGAAAGGGTAAAATAGTCCATCTTATTTCAATTAGTCCTATATATGTAGGACTTACAGAAATAAAAATACCTGCAGGCCGAAACAGCTTCAGATGAGCCTCCACCCAACCAACCCTATATATCCCACTACTGTTCACAATACTGTGAGCACACCTACAGCATACACTCGACAGCTTAAATAGAACGAATCGAGTATAATACCATGAAAAAATTATAAGAGAAAATTTAATAAAAAATATTGTTTTGGCAGTACTTCTCGTAGTCGTTTATTTTCTGGTCAAGGATTATTTAGCCGGCAGTAATATTGCAACCGATAAAGCATCGGCGGGAAATATTCTTGTAGCCGCCTCTATCATAGCAGTCACCGCCTGTTTTGGTAATTTCGCCTTCACCTACGAAAAAATAGATTCTGAAAGCGCATATCAGAGAATTTTAGCTCATTTCACAACAGGTCTTCTGATGTTGGTCATCGGAACCTCACTAATTTTCACCAGCATACTCATATCATCCATAATGGGGCACTTTATTTTAGTCGACATCATACTCTTAGCATTGTACACAGCATGTGTAGCCTATGACTTCTGGGATATCCTGAGATTAACGAATAATAAGGTCTCTTAAAACCAAGAGCGTGGAAGATCTCTCCCTGCTGATTCTGATTATTTACGCTACGAGCTCGATTCTCTGGACAATCTACGGGTTACTGATAGGAAGCCTGCCTGTGGCTTTGACAGACGGATTCGCATTCTTCGTCAGCTTAACCCAACTCTACCTGAAGATCAGATACACCAAGAGATAAGGCGGCTTTATCTTATACCAATTCGATAATCTATCATGTTCGAAGATGTTTTTGGTTATCATGGTCAGCTTCATCCCACAGGAGGTTAAGTCCTATAAGACAAAGAGTGCAGGCGACCTCTCACGTTGGATGCTTATATTATCAATGGAATGCCAGTCATCGCCATGAACACCATATTCGACCTAATAGTCTATACCTGCTCTACCTAAGAATCAGACACGAGAAAAGATGATAATTGCGGAAATCAGTGTCGTCCCATTAGGGACGAAAACACCCAGCGTCGGCAGTTATGTGAGGAAGGCAGTAGACAAGCTCAGAAAAATGGGGCTGAAGCCCGAACTCACTGCCATGGGCACTGTATTTGAGGCAGAAGATATCGAAGTGATACTGAAGGCGTATAAGGCAGTCCATGAGTCAGTCTTCAAGGAAGGAGCATGCCGGGTGATAACAACACTGCGGATAGATGAGAGGAGAGATAAGGAAGGCAGCATAAGACAGAAGATAAAATCTATAAGCCCTGACAGGTGAAAACCATGAGAGGGATAAGGATCCTGGGCGGCGGCCTTTCAGGTCTGACTGCGGCGATAAACCTGGCGAAGGAAGGCTATGACGTGACAGTCTATGAAAAAAACGGCGACGTTGGGATGAGATTCCACGGCGACCTCCAGGGTTTAGAGAACTGGTCGGAAAAAAAAGACATCATAGAGGAACTAAGATGGATGAACGTTGAAGTCAACTTCGACTGCGACTCATTCACTCACATAAAACTGACGAACTGCGCTAAAACCCGGGACATCCACAGGGAAAAGCCCCTGTATTACTTGGTGAAGAGGGGTTCCTTTCCGGGGACTCTTGACTACGGCCTGAAAGAGCAAGCACGAAAGTCCGGCGCCAGAATACTCTTCAAGGAAACGCTCCCACCAGAGGACGCAGACATCGTAGCCACAGGCCCTGTACCCAGTAAAGCACCGGCTGTTGTTAAAGGGATCACCTTCAAGACAAGAAAAGGGGATACTGCAGTCTTAGCACTAAACGCTGACCTCGCCCACATGGGATACTCTTACCTATTCACCACGAAAGGATACGGCTGCATGTGCGCAGTAGTTTTCACTGAAACAAATAAGGTCAGCGACTGCTTCGAAAAAACCAGAGAGTTTTTCGTGAAAGAATTCAACCTAGAAATTCAATCCCCTAAAGAAGTTGGGGGAATAGGCAACTTCTCCCTGAAAAAAGTCTACAGGAGGGGAACCACATTATATGTTGGAGAGGCGGCAGGATTGCAGGACTTCCTGTGGGGCTTCGGCATGAGATACGCTATTGAGTCAGGTTATCTCGCAGCTAAGAGCATCATCGAAGACAAAGACTATGAGAAAATGGCTGGAAAACGCTTCGGCAAAAAATCAAAAGCAAGCTTTGTAAACAGGTATCTATGGGAGAGGACAGCTGAAAAGGATTACTCCTATCTAATCAACAACGCAGAATTCGTAGCAAAAAATCTCCATTCATTCCACCACTATAATCTCTTACAGAGGGGGATCTACACTCTGGCTTTATTCAATCTAAAGAAAAAATATCCCCAAATAATGGAGTAGACAACTTTTTACCGTATCTTCTTCATACATATAAGCATGAAAAAAAAGAACAGCCTGGCATTCGGGGTCGGATTCATCATTCTGGCGTACATAATTTACACCCTAGAGCCTGAAAAGATAGTTGATACATTCCTTAAGACGAAACCTGAATATTTTCTGGTTGCTGGAGTATTCTACTTGACCAATGAACTCATCGCCGCAGTCGCTCTGAGGATGATAAGCCCCGGAAAGATAAGCCTCATTGAGACCCTCATATCCCACATGTGCGGGATGTTCTACAGCAACGCAACACCTGGAAGAATCGGCTACTACTATACTTCGCTGTCCATGGCGAAGAAAACAAAGACTTCAAGGAGGGGAAACATAGGATTACTCACCCTGTTCCAGGGGATGAATTTCTTCATAAAGGTCTTCCTCTGCGTCATAGCAGTGATCTATTTTTCAACATATGTCATGGATGCCGAATCCCTGAACTATCTGCTGCTAGTATCCATATTCCCCCTGATAGGCGTGGTCCTGCTGGTGGTAATATTCTACACGAAGATATTCAACAGGTTCATGGCTAGGATCCCATTAGCCAGAAACTTCACAGAGCACGTTAAAGACATGCAGCAGGCAGTCCGCGAAGTGAAGAAAGAAAAGCTGTTTAAACTCTCCGTTCTCTTAATCCTTGGCTGGCTTTCCATGGGCGCCCAATGGTATTTTCTCGCGAAATCAATAAACCTTGAGATAAGCTACCTCATGGCCTTGATGCTGCAGCCCCTCCTCACCACAGTAATGTTCATCCCGATATCGCCGTCAGGATTAGGGATCACAGAAGCTGGAAGCGCCCTCTTATTCAATGTAATCGGGTTTACCGCTGCAGACGGGGTGGCTTTCATGCTCCTGTTCAGGCTGAACTCCATCCTAGTAGACTTCATCGGGATAATAGACATGAAGATACACGGAAAAGACTAAACGATTTCACCTCTCAGGTCATAGTAGGTCGCTTCGGTGATTCGCACATCAACGAATCTACCAAGCAGATCCTCACCTGACTGCAGGATGATGGGCTTATAGGAGGAATTCCTGGCACAGAATCCGTTAGAGGTTTTCTCGGAAACCAATACTTTGCCTTCCCAGCCAACCCATCCGCGGTTTTTTTCCAGACCAATCCTCTTGAAGGCTTCATTCACTATCCTCGACCTCATCTTCGTTATTCTGCCTGGGAGCTGCTTCATCTCCTCGGCTTTCGTCCCAGGCCGAACCCAAAACCTTGAGATATTCAGTACTTCGGGTTTGACTTCTTCGATGACTTTCACAGTATTCTTGAAGGCTTCTTCACCCTCTGATGGAAAACCCAGGATAACGTCAGTAGACAACGTAAGTTCTGGGAAGCCTTCCCTGAATCTGGAAACGATCTCTTTAAAATCTCTGACGCTGTAGTTTCGGTTCATATCAGACAAAACACGGTCGTCACCAGACTGCAAGGGCAGGTGGAGGAACTTATAGATTTTCTCGTTGTCGTATGCATCAACCAGCTCATCCAAGAAGCCGAGAACGTGGGCAGGATTCATCATACCAACACGGACTCTGAAAACGCCCTCTATGGCCGACACGGATTTAAGCAGGGAAGGCAGGCTCTCCCCGATGTCCAGCCCATAGGCGCCGGTATCCTGAGCTGTGAGCCACACCTCCTTCACGTTCTCAGAAAGCGCCTTCTTCATGTTCGCTGCAATCAGCTCAGGAGGGTAAGAAATAAGACAACCCCTCGCCAGCCTCGTGATGCAGTAGCTGCAGTCCCCCACACAGCCCTGCGCTACAGGGATTATTTCTACAACAGGATTCTGTCTCTTTTTCGGGAGACGAAGTCTACATTCTCCCGTATTTATTCTAACGAATCTTTCCCCGCGTTCAACCGCCTTGACCGCTTCAACCACGTCTTCGACATTCAATCCGAGAAAGGAAAACTCAGGAAATTCCCCAACAACAGAGGGTGTTGCGGCAGGAAGGCATCCTGAGACGACAACCTTTTTTCCTCTGAGCTCTTTCAGCCTCCTCAGGATCTTTCTCTCAGTGGGTGTTTTAACAGTGCAGGTGTTTATGACTAGTATCCCTGAGTCACCGAAGCTGAAGCCTGCTTGCTCTAGAAGCCCCATCATTGCCTCAGAGTCCGCCTTATTCATAGAGCAACCATAGGTCTCAATCCGAACATCAGTCATCTTTTGTCTGAGAATATGAACTCTGAAACCCTTCTACAGTCTTCTCCATTCTCGGCTGAGATAACCAAGGCAGTAGGCACGTTCAATCTCGCGGATAACTCTTCGAGGACTATGGGCTTAACAGCATCCCTTTTGTTTATTACAACAGTCAACGGAACCGTGAACTTCTTCTGTACATCCCTCAACAGGTTTATCTGAGGCTCTATTTCCTGAGTTGGGTCGAGGATGAACAGGACCCTATCAGCTAATTCGCTTAATGCGAGAATGGCCTGTAATTCAATCCTGTTTCTTTGCTCCATCGGCCTATCCAACAGCCCAGGAGAATCTATGACCTGATAGCGAGTATATCCCCTCTTGAAATACCCCACCAGTATCTCCTGCGTAGTAAACGGATAAGAGGCTATCTTAACCTCCGAGCCCGTGAGATTCCTCATAAAGGTTGATTTTCCGACGTTAGGATAGCCTGCGACAACCAACGTAGGCCGGTCCTCTATGGTAGGAAATCCCCTGAAGGCTTTCTTTATCTCGATGAGTTCATCGAGTTCATCGGATATCTGCTTTATGAGAGAAGACGATCTGCCGAGGAATTCCCGGGCATAGGAGGTATCTCTAGTTATCCTGATATCGGCGAGGGTCTTGTTTTCCAGACCTTCTATCCGCTTAAGACACCATTGCACGGCTCCGAGGCACTTCTTGTACCTGTCCTTGTCCACCTTTATGTCAAGGAGCCTTTGATAGAAGGATGGGAGCTGCTCGTAGCTGGGGAAGTTCTTCACTATGGATTTCAGGTCGGAGCGGATTATATTGGCTACGGCTTTAACCCGCTCCTCCTCGGACTTCCTGAGCCTGGTTTCCCTATAATCCTTCCGCGTCGACCTCTTCTTTTTCGCCTTCTCCGAGCCGTGCCTGAAGGCCTTGTCTACCAGGTTATCTGAAGTTGGGACATAGGGCAGATTAAACATAGAAGGATATAGGAAAGAGCAGCTAAATGATGCCCTCTAAGTCAGCTATGAAGTTGCAGATGACCTCTCTTGTGACGTGGGGCATTACGACGATTCGCAGACTTCCAGTCTGGGAGTCCAGGAGGATATTCCAATCCCTGCTCTTCAGTTGACTCCAGACCTCCTCGATTTTTTGGGTTCTTATCGCCACAAAATTTATCTCCGGTTCTGCAACGATTTCAACACCAATACGCTTCAGTTCACTGCAGAGAAAACGAGTGTTTTCCATACACTCATCCACGATCTTCGTGTAACCTTCCACGCCAAGGTATTTAATTGCAGCCCACGTCGCAGCTACCGCTCCACCAGGCCTACTACCGCTGAGCGTCCAAGTCTTAACGGGTAGATAGGTCGGAAAAAAGGTGAGCCCCTTAGTGTAAGAATCACCCCTGAACAATATCACCCCCGACGGTATCGGGACCAAACCCATCTTATGCGGGTCAACTGTGATAGAGTCCACGTTTTGTAGAGAGAAGTCAGCCTTCGGCCCCTTCCTCAGGAAGGGGAGAACGAAGCCGCCGAAGGCCGCATCCACGTGAAAGAACACATCCTCACAGAGTCCGTTGATCTCCTCAATGGGGTCAACGACGCCTAATGCAGAGGTTCCCGCTGTTGCAATAACGGCCAAGGTCTGTTCGTCGATGGACTCCTTTATGGCGGAAACGTCAGCCTTAAAGTCTTTGTCTAGAGGGATCCACTCAACATCCAATCCAATGATGTCAGCTGCCTTAGGAACTGAATAGTGAGCGGATTCAGGGACCAAGACCCTCTTTCTATCAGGGTGAAGCTTCTTAGCAGCCCACAAAGCGGCTATGTTCGACTCCGTTCCACCGGATGTTACATACCCTGCAGTCTTCTTGCTGTGGAATACCTCAGCAAACCAGGATATCACCTCCTTCTCTATCCCATGAACACTCTTGAACACGTGAACATCAAGTGCATTGGTGTCGGAGAATATCTCAAACGCCTTGACGGCGACGTCCAAAGGCTGCGTGCATACGGAAGAGAGTACTCTACCACATGAGTAGGACGGATCCGTGCTTCTCAGCCTCTTAAGTTCTGAGATGATTTCACTCTCATCCATCTTTGAATATGCTCCCACTATGAAGTGCGGCTCCAACAAGGACCTTGTCCACGCCCAGCTTTTCCAGGACGTAAACATCATAGAAGTCTCGAATCCCTCCGCCGTAGATCAACTTCTTCTCAGGCAGGCGTGGGACAACGCTCCTGCAGAGTTCCAGGTTAGGGCCCTGCGAAAGCCCCATTCGGTTAAGATCCAATAGGATGATCTCTTGGATCCTGGTGCTGTCTTTGATGAGGTCGATTAGGGTGAAGAGTTCGCCACATGTTTCGGCGATTAGTTCACCCTCTCTGGTGTCTATGCAGAGCACGACCTCGTGTGGGAACTCCAGGAGATCTAGGGTGCAGAAGGTCTCTGATGCGATCACGGGTTTGACTTCCTCCATCAGTATTATCATCTCCTTCGACCAGATGCCGATATCCAACATCACCGAAAGGTTTGTGCTCGTGACGATCTTCTCTATTATCTCAAGGTTCGGCTTCGAATCCAAGATGCCATCAAGGTCTGCTATGTAGACCTCCTCAAAACCCAGATCCTCGTAGGTCTTTGCTACATCAAGTGGGTCGGAGGACTTGCAGACCACGCTCCTAAGCTCCTCATATTCGCCGAACTTGCCGAGTTTCCCACTCACCGCTTTCTCATCCTTTATGTCGATTACTGGTACGATCACTTTTTAGGTGCTCAAAAATTCTGACATAAATTATACAAATTCCTAATAAGTTAAGTATTTATACAATATAAGACAAATAGTTAATTGCAATGAAAATCGACAACCTCGATCTGGAGATAATCAAAAACCTGCAGCAAGATGCGCGTTTGAGTTTTAGGGAACTAGGTCGGAAGCTTGGCGTACCCCATACTACAGTATTCACTCGAGCTGAGAGACTGCTGGAGAGGGGCATAATAAGGAACTTCTCCGCGATACTTCACCCACACGACCTAGGACTTCAGATCGGTTTCATTATAGTGGATTCTCCACCAGCGCAGTCAAAGGACACCGCAAGAAGGCTGGCAGGATTCGACGAAGTCAGAAAGGTCTACAGGACATTCGACGGCAAGGTGATAGCCAAGATCATAGTATCTGAAGGACACCACGGGCTTGAGGAGTTTCTGATGAAGCTCGGAGACCTGAACATGAAAGCCTATCCAGTGCATGATGTTGTGAAATACGACCACACCATTCCAGAATCTGGACTGAAGAACCTGGACCTGTATAAGGAGAAAAAATAGCTACAAATCAACCCAGAACTTAAATTCTTCCAACTGCTTCTTCAGTTTATAGGGCATCGCTCGCCCCCACTCAGACAGCCACCCATCATCTTTAAAGCTATTCCTGAGCGAGTCGTCGGCTATCTCAGCCCTCTGCAAAAACTCCGCTAAACCGCGGTTCCTGATCACTGAATTCTTCGGCTTGAAGACGCCTGACCAGATAGCCCACACCTTGAATACGGTGTCAGGGTATCTTCCGCCGCCCAAGTCAACGGCCAACACATCACATTCTCTAGTGAACCCCATCACCCGCCTTACGGTGGGGAAAATCCTGGCATCCCCCCGGATGAATCTAAGTTGTGGAAAGCGCTCCTCCAAGGGTTTGAAGAAGTCCTCCGACTGCTTGCCTTTGTCCACAACAACGGCAAGCTTCGCCTTATCGATGTATGAAAGCGTGCTCTTCCCCGTATGGGGTCCGAGCTCTACGACCACATCCCCTTCCCTGACAATCCCGGCTAGCAACCTCCTGTAGGCTTTGACTTCATAGACTATTGATATCATCCCCAAAACACATTAAATTATAAACGTGAAGCAACTATAAATTTACACACAAAATGCACCTTGAGAGACTGGAGATCCATGGATTCAAATCCTTTAGGGATAAGACAGTGCTTGAGTTCCCGGACAAGTTCACGGCCATTGTCGGCCCCAACGGCTCGGGGAAAAGCAACATCGTCGACGCCATATGTTTTGTCTTGGGCAAGTCCAGAGGCCTCAGGGTGGGAAACCTCAGGGAATTAATCTACAACGGGGGGGTTGACGGCAAAGAATCAGATCACACAAAGGTTTCGATCTACCTAAACAACGGCGGCAAGAAGATAAGGATAAGCAGGGAAGTAAACACTGAAGGACAAAGCCTCTATAGGATAGATAAAAAACGCGCTTCAAGGCAGGAGGTCGTAGAAATCGTGGGCGACAATGAATACAACATAATCCTCCAAGATGACGTGACTGGTGTCATAGAGATGCTGCCGAAGGAGAGACGACAGATAATAGATGACCTCTGTGGCATAGGTGAATACAACAAAAAGAAGGCCAAGGCTTTGAAGGAACTGGAGACGGTGGAAAACAGGATATCTGACACACACATAATCCTCGGAGAAAAACAGGGCTACATGGAGCAGCTTGGAAAGGAGCGGAATGACGCACTCCAACATCAGGAGCTAAGCAAGGATCTGGAGAAATGCAGGGCAAGCATACTCTACAAGAACATCGAAGGCGTAGAGAAAAAGCTCGAGGGGATAGACTCAGGTCTTACTGAACTCATGGATGAGGAAAACAACCTCAAAGAGAAAATCAACAAGATAAAGAGGGACATAGAAGAGAAAAACAAGGAACTTAAGCAGATAAACTCGGAAATAGTCGGGCTGGAGGAGGAGAAGAGCCTGGGGAAGATCCCAGGGATCAGGGGTGAACTGAGCCGGAAGCAGGACAAACTGGAGAGCCTGAATAAGGTGCTTGAAGACGACAAAAAAACGATTCACGAGAAAAAAGAAAAAAGAAGCAAGCTTATCTCCAACATAAACTCGCTTGAAGCAAAACTGAGGGCTGCCAAAGAGAGGCTTGAGTTTCTCAACGACCAGATACTTGAGGAGTCAAAGAAGATCAAAGGCCTTGAGGTCGAGGAAAAAATAGACACATTAAAGAACCACATTTTTGAGCTTAGGTCAAAGGTTACTTCATTGGTTGAATCCGAGGAATCGAACAAGAAGAGGATCGAAGACTTCCTCAGACAGAAGGATGGAATAACTGAGAGAATACATGAGCTTCTGCAGCAGGAGAAGGAGCTAGAAAAAAGGATAAAGGAGAGAGACAAACAGCATAAGGGCGAATTCGAGGAATTCGAACAACTCAGGAAGAGGCTGCCCGAACTAGAGGAAAAAATAGATGGAATGCAGAGCCGTTTGGAGAGCCTCCGCGTAGAATACGCCGCAAAGAAGACCGAGATCGAAACAGTGGAGAAGAGCAGCGGCGGATTGAAGGGTGCGATCAGCGCCATAAACAAACTGAAGGGGATAATCGATGGGGTTCATGGACCTGTATTCCAGTTGGGCAGGGTGCTGAACCCAGAGTACGATGAGGCTATGAAGATCGCCGCTGGCGGCAGAATGTATGACGTACTCGTCGAAAACGAGGATACAGCAATAAAATGCATAAAATACCTGAGGGAGAAGAAAATCGGGAGAGCAACCTTTCTGCCGCTAAATAGGATAACCTTCAGGAGACAGGATAAAGCGCCGAAAGGGGCAATAGGTTTCGCTCGAGACTTTATCACAACAAACGCGAGGTTTAAGCCTGCATTCGACTACGTCTTCGGGAACACCTTGCTCGTGAGAAGCCTTGAGGATGCGAAGAAGATCGGAGTCGGCAGGTTCAGGATGGTGACGCTCGACGGCGACCTGCTGACTGAAAGCGGTGCAATGACCGGCGGATACACGAGAAAGATAGAGATTGGGTTTTCGAGGGCTGATGAGCTAGAGAAAGACCTAAAGGAGCTGGAGCAGAGAATAATAGACCTCGATGGTGAAAGACAGGAGCTGCTGCTGGAAAAGAAGAAGGTAGGGGATATGCTATCGAAACTGGAGGCCCCAGTGACGAACATAATAACAGACGTGGAGAGGATAAGGCTTGAGAAAGGCTCCCTCGGAGACAAGTTGGGGGACCTCCGGTATAGGACGGAAGAAATCGAAGACATCGTCAAAAAGATAAAACAGGAGATTACAGAGAACAAGGGCGAAGCCAGATCACTTGAGGGGGAGATAAAAAACAAGGAAAAGGAGCTTGCTGTCCTCTTGAAGAAGCGCTCGGAGACGAACATCGACAAACTTGAGAAGCTTAAGGATGACTACCGTGACCTGGAGGTGGAAGAGAAGACCCTGACAGAGAAAAGAGAGCTGATAAAGCAGCAGATAGGTGACTTAGACGACGAAATCGAGAAGCTGAACGAAAAGAAGACAGGCTTAGAGACAGATATCCAGGAGGTCATGGAGTCCTGTGAAGGGCTCGAGAAGGAGCTCCAAGTCATGGAGAAAGAGAACACTAAGCTGATGGAGAAGCTCGGAGTTCTTATAGAAGATAGGTCTGCCATCGAAGATGAGATAACGTCATTGGGCTCGGGTAGGGGTGAAACTGAACTCAAACTGGAGTCTGCGAAGGAGGAAATAAATTCCCAGCTAATAAAGAAGGCCTCCCTGGAGACAAGGTTGTCAGACCTCAGGGAGGAATATAAGCCTTATCTTGAGATGGAGGTCTTAGACGAAGGCCTAAAGAGGCTTGAGTCCAGGATTTCTGAGATAACAACCAGTCTAGAGGCATTAGGCTCTGTTAACATGAGGGCTATTGAAACCTATGAAATCATCAGGAGGGAATTCGATGAAACTGTGGAGAAACTCGAAACCTTAAAGAATGAACGCCAGTCGATATTCGACTTCATGGAGAAGGTCGAACAGAAGAAGAGAGAGACCTTTATGGCGGCCTTCGACTTTGTCAAAAATGGTTTTGAACAGATCTATGGAGAGCTTGCGAACGGAGAAGGCACATTGATTTTAGACAACCCAAGAGACATATCCGATTCTGGGCTGATCATTAAGGCGTCTCCTGAGGGCAAGAAGCTGATAAACATCGACGCCATGTCCGGCGGCGAGAAAGTCCTCACCTGCTCCGCTTTCCTGCTTGCGATTCAGAGGTATAAGCCCTCATATTTTTACATCGTAGACGAGATCGACGCCTCCCTTGATAGGGCAAACTCCCTTAAGCTGGCTGATATCCTGAGGAATTCTGCCGCCCAGTTCCTGATCATCTCACACAACAATGAAGTGATCAAGAAGGCTGAATCCGTTATCGGCGTCTCAATGAGTAACGGAGTGTCTCAGATAGTGGGTGTAAAATTGACTTAGTCGAATATCAGGTTTATTGAATCCGACTTCAAGGACTTTATCTTGGAGTCTAGGACGTGCACTAGTTTGGCTTTGGCGTCCACTTCTATGGAGGGTCTTATCAATTCCAGATCTCCGCTGAGTTCTCTATCCCCTATGATCTCTCTAACCCATGTGGCGAAGTCGTTCCTTCCTTCAAGGTGGTGTAGAACTGCCTCTTCCGGCGCTTCCTTGATCGCTTCCTTCAGCTCCTCCAGTAGGAAGCATTCGTCTATGATCTCGTGGTCGTTTTTCTTGAGCTTGAATCCATGATGGGGGTGTACGCGCCTTAGGTGTGGGTGCGTGATCACCCTCTTGTCGTGTATTATAGAATTGACTATGCCCCAGTACAGGTCTTCATCGTAGTCTTTTTTCGCCATGTCCACCATCTAGAATGAGTTTATATACATAACTTTATAAAACAACTATAAATACTTTGGGTATTTGCAGTATCCAGGTCAACATATTTATATATCTAAAATCCTAAATATTAGGATGAAACACAGTCTTAGAATTTTCAAGGCCCTTAGCGATGAAACACGGCTTAGGATAGTGGAATTCCTCCTCGGCGGAGAGAGATGCGTCTGCGAGATAATCCCATACACGAAGAGGGCGCAGTCCACCGTCTCCCTCCAGCTCGCAAAACTCGAAAGCCTTGGAATACTGAAATCAAGGAGAGACGGCAAGAAGATATTCTACAGAATAGCCAGCAACAAAGTCAAAAAGATACTGGAGTGCATGGAAGATGAAGATTGAAATACTTGGAATGGGGTGCATCAAATGCAATACCCTCTACGGAAACGTTAGAAAAGCAGTTACTGAATTAGACATGAAGCCGGAAATAGAACATGTAAGAGACCTCAACAAGATAGTGGAATACGGCGTCATGTCGACACCCGCGTTGGTCATAGACGGAGAAGTGATGGCCTCCGGGAGAATACCCTCCGTAGAGGAGATAAAGGGGTGGCTTAAAGAATGAGAGACAGATACAAGATAGCGTTGATAATAGTAGCGTTCTTCGCCTTCTATTTTATTCCACACTATCTGCCGCAGGCAGCTCAGGCCTCAAAAGACCCGCTGATGAACGGATTATTCATGCTCTACGACTACGCAAAAGCCCACACATTGACCTGCCTTCTGCCAGCGTTCTTCATTGCGGGGGCAATATCCGCTCTTATGCCAAAGGAGAGCATCAGCCGCCACCTAGGACAGAAGGCACCTAGACATATAGCGTATCCGCTTGCGATACTAGGCGGATTACTTTTAGCAGTCTGCTCCTGCACCATCCTCCCATTGTTTGCGGGGATAAAGAAGAAGGGCGCAGGTTTGGGGCCGGCGATAGCGTTCCTCTACACCTCTCCGGCTACGAACATTCTAGCGATAGTCTTCACCGGCGGAGTATTAGGCTGGCAGCTTGCAGGCTCAAGGATATTTCTCTCAGTCATATTCGCAACCCTCATCGGGATCATAATAACGGCCATATTCAAGGAAGACGATGTAAAACCCACCGAATCCCAGGAAAAAATCCGGTGGAATCTGAAAAACATCCTCACAGACAGAATCTTCCAGTTCACCGCCACACTCATCCTGATCCTGATAACAGGGACGAGGCTCACCGGCATGGAGAGGATCGTGGCATTCCTCGGGTTGACGTTTCTCCTAATACTGCAGGCAATATACCGGCTGAGCAGAGAGGAAGCCAAGGCGTGGCTTTCCGAGAGCTACCTTTTCACAGCTAAAATATTCCCATTGCTTCTCATCGGAGTCTTCGTCGCAGGAGCCATCTCCGCCCTGATGCCAGAAGACCTCTTAGAGAACTACGTCGGAGGAAACACCATAACAGCAAACCTTTTCGCAGTATTGTTCGGCGTAGTAATGTATTTTCCAACACTCGTTGAAGTCCCGATGGCGCAGATGTTCCTCAGCCATGGAATGGGCAACGGACCGCTGCTGGCTTACCTATTAGCTGATCCGGTCATCTCGCTGCCCAGCATATTGGTCGTAAGAGGACTCATAGGCACGAAGAAGACGGCAGTATACATTCTGCTGATAACATTCTTCTGCACGCTCGCAGGACTCATATATGGAACATTAACCTAAGATGGAAAACGAAAAGATGAGGAAGGCTGTTAGAGAGGGCTACGCCAGGATAGCGGAGAAAGGTGGTTGCTGCGTTCCCAGTAATTCATGCTGCGGAGGCGCTGATCTTACAGAGAATATCAGCAGGAAAATCGGATACTCTGAGAGGGAGCTTAGGGCTGTTCCAGAGGGATCGAATCTCGGGCTTGGCTGCGGGAATCCAATCGCCCTCGCCTCTCTAAGAGAGGGTGACATGGTTCTCGACCTCGGCTCAGGGGCTGGATTCGACTGTTTCTTAGCTGCCAACGTAGTCGGCGGAAAAGGCAGGGTTATCGGCGTAGATATGACGCCTGAGATGATCGAGAAGGCCAGGATGAACGCCAAAGAAGGCAGATATAAGAATGTGGAGTTCAGATTAGGGGAGATCGAGAACCTTCCCGTAGGCGATAATTCCGTCGACGTAATAATCTCGAACTGCGTCATCAATCTCTCACCGGACAAGGAAAGGGTCTTCAGGGAAGCCTTCAGGGTGCTGAAGCCAGGCGGCAGATTAATGGTTTCAGACATTGTTCTGTTGAAGGAACTCCCAGATTCCGTAAAGGATAGTATCAAAGCATATGTTGGCTGCGTCTCCGGTGCCTTAATGAGGAACAAATATCTTGACTTAGTAGAGGAGGCTGGTTTTCATGATGTCAAGGCCATAGAGGATTCCAGCTTCCCCATTGAGTGCATTGCCGAGGTTGCGGATTCGATTGCAAGCATAAGGGTCTCAGCAATAAAACCTGGATGAGAAGATTTTACTCGGTCGTATTCATCTGCATTGGAGTCTACTACTCTTGTGAGTTATAGTGGATAATAGCCTATATTATTCTGTGAAATCATATGCAGTATTCCTTATCTTTGTGTTGCTTGCATTTCCAGTCAACGGAGAATCCTATTACGCCGACGTGTCTGTGGAGGTCGAAGAATCAGGTGTCTCATCTATCTCTGGAATAAGCAATCACCCGCTCCTCCAAGAGAGGGCCACCGACTCCCTTACATCCAAGAAGGGTGGACATTGGCTCTTCAACCTGACGCTGCCCGAGGAAGACCTGTTCTCTGATTTTGTATATACTGTAGACCTCCCTGATGGAGCGGAAATCAACTACGTGAAGACCACCGGGAGGTTCAGGATAACCTCTTCTGAAGGCAGGATATCCGTGAGCGGCACCGGAAGCGACATGGATATGAGCGTACTCATACAGTACCGTTTAGCTGCCCGCGAGGAGACCAACAGTTGGTATCTGCTTCCTGTTGCATTCTTCACCGTCCTAGCGGTTGCTTTAATCTATCTCAAATCAAGGAGGAAGCCTGCATCCGAGGAAGCTAAACCAGAGGAGCCCTTCCTTGATGTCTTGACTGAAAGGCAGAAGGCTATTCTCCAAATTATCACTGAATCCGATAAGCCAGTCAACCAGTCCTTGATCTGTGAGAGGCTTAGCCTCCCGAAGTCTTCTGTTTCGAGGAACGTGAATTCATTGGCTGGACTAGGCCTCATAGAGAAGAGGAGGGTGGGTGTTAGCACCTTCCTCTCATTGAAGAGGTCCTGACTTGTTCCGCCTTTTTCCACCTGTTCCGGCCGGAATCTTTTATGTTGTTCCAGCTAAATCACTGATAGAACACTTAGAGGTGCTTGAGATGAAAAAATTGTTTATCTTTGCGGTTATGTTTCTGTTGGCATTAAGTATTACGTCAGCAGATAATGAAACAATAGAACCACCCGAGGAGAACGAGACAGTGGAACCACCGGAAGAGAACCAGACAGTAGATGAGGATGTTGATGCCTTTGGATCTGTTTTAGGTGCTGAGATCAGGCTTCTGCAGCTTGAAAGTGCTTTGACGAAGAACATCCTCTGGGGGGAGGAGATTGTTGCAGCGATCTTGGGGAAGAATTCAAGCGCTGATGTAAGCGAGCTTGAGGCTATTCTCGCAGAGCTGCAGGTCTTGAGGAATGATGTCGCATCCACTGCCCCTGAGTCAGGCAGTGAATCTGCTCTGCTGTTTGTGGACTTGAAGAAGGATGCCATAGATCTGACCCATGAATTCCGGACTATTGCGCAGAACATGCTTAAACCGAACGAAGCCGACGGCCTTCGCAGAAGGCTTCAATTGATCAAGTGGGATGAGACGAAGGCTCGGAATGGGAGAATCCACGCCCTCCAAAGGGAATACAACGCCCAGAAGGTGAATGAATCCCTTTCCACGATCGGTGTAAGCAATCCTCAGCTGTTAGATAGGGTGCGTGCAGGAAATGCATCTCTCTCCGAGGTGAAGGCGTCTCTTAAGGCTGCAATACAGAACATGGGTGCATACAACAAGACTCAGGCGATGGTAGCATTACAAGAGAATGTTGCCAGGAAGAATGTCTTCAAGAGGGCTGTAATTGAAAAAGTGGGATACAAGAAGCTTGAGAGGCTTCAGACGCGGACCGAAAACAGGATCGCTGCCGCCCAGAGCCTCAATCTCTCGGAGAAGACACATGCCAGGCTTGAAAACCGCCTACAGAAGGCAATTAAGAAGGAAGAGCGCATACAGAACAGAACCGAGGAGGAGATTAACAGATCAGAGCAGGTCTCTGAGAAGACGCCTTCACAGGCGCAGGTCAAAGGCGTGAATAAATCCCAGAATGGTAACGGTAATGGTGTTGGAGGTGGTAGGAGATGAAAAAATTTTTGGTTTTTTTCCTGGCTTTGTCTCTGCTCTTCCTAGGCTGCCTTGACGGAGGTATTGAAGAGAAAACGCCTTCATCTACTACCTTGGCTTCTGAGGACCTCTCCTTGGAAGAATTAGATGTTTCCTTTATGTTGGAGAATGACTCAGTAGAAATCGGGGACATGATCTAGGTTTTTACTTACAGAATGCGAAGGCCCAGTCTCCGCAGCCTTGTTTGCCGCTTGGGACTGATGGGTTGCATTCTACGGGCTGACACCACCCCTGTGAGCCAATCATACAGCCTTCGCTGCAGTTTCCGTCCGCGCAGGGCGGCTGAAGCTCTCCCCCACAGGGCTGACATAATCCCAGGGTTCCTACCACGTAGCCTTCCATGCAGCCGAAATCACAAGAAACCTGAAAGACGCCTCCACAGAGGGTTGTAGTGGTTGAGGTGGTTGTGGTCGTCGTAGTTGTAGTGGTCGTCGTGGTTGTAGTGGTCGTTGTCGTAGTCGAAGTGGTCGTAGTCGAAGTGGTTGTCGTAGTTGTGGTCGTAGTGGTCACGAATACTACAATGGATACTGCACTTATCGTCAGCATACCCAGTAACACTATTGTTATGAAAATGACAACTGTCGTTGACGTGTTCTTTCCCTTCTCTGGTTCCTCTTCTTCGTCGAAGAGCGTGCTCCTCTTCTCCCTAAAATTAAAGGACTGCAGACCCATATTATGTTTAAGTATGGTTTTCCACGGATAAAAACAGCCCCAATAAGCCGCCTTAGATCCCATCAAGACTTGTTTTGTGTTTTTGGAGGGCATGAATCCTTAGAAAAGTTCAGAAAATATGCTATTTATTGGATTGTTTCCATAGTTTAACAGTAGGAGGTGCTTTCATGGTCGGCCACTTAGGGCATATATTAGGGGGCGTGCTTGTATTAGCATTCTGTGCCTGGCTTCTGACGCTTGTTGGAGTATGGGATTTCATCCAGATCATAGCCGTTCTATTGATTCTCTTTGTCTTATCGTGCGCTGTTTATTATATCAAAACAGAGGCTGACATAATAAAAAGGCGCGAAGAAGATAAAAGAAAACGCGAGGAACAGGAGAAGAAACAGAAGGGAGAGAAAGAGAGACAGGAGAAGGAACGGCAGGAGCGGTTGGAGAAGGAAACCGACATCGCATTGGGTCAGGTGAAAAAATTGAGGGACGTGGACCTCTATGGTCTCACAGAGGAGCAGAGGAAGTATCTCATAAATGAATGGAAGAAACAGATTCGCACTTACCTCCAGCGGGGCTGGACGTGGGAGAAGACCGTAGAACAAGTATGCAAAGGAGTACCTCCAGTCTAATGGTGGTTGAAGTGACTGAATCCTTTTTTTTTTCTTGCGAACTTGGGGTATTCTCTTAAGAAGCGTTTTGGTTATGGCGGATTTCAGATAATTAGATCTGGGTCTATTGGCGGCTTTGCAGGTTTTTTGATTTTTTTGTTAGTCATCGTGGTAAGTAGTCTGTTTATAATGATTTTTCCCTTTTTCAGGGCTGTTGGCTTTATTTTTTTTCCGCTCATTATTTTATGTGCTTTTTTAAGTGGTCTTTTTTCAAGTCATTCTCTAAGCCGCAGCATTCGCTCCCCAAGTTTGTTTAATCATCTAACAGCAGCTATTGTAAGCGCTGTGTTTTTTTTCATTAGATCATGCTCTCTGTGTTTATCTGTTTATGTTTTCTTCCTCTGCATTATTCCTTACTTTCATATCTTCCTTCGTATTTACTTTGATTCCCAGTTTCTTGGGCGGACTGATAGGTGGAATTCTTTCAAAGAAAAAAAAGAGGGGATAAATAGTCTCAAAAAAAACTGCCTTTTTATCTGGTTGTCTCCATTAGATAAATTGAGGTGTTTCGTGTGCGAGGTTTTGTGTTTTTGTTTGTTGTTTTGTTTTTGTTTTCGTGTTGTGTTGAGGAGCGGGTGGATTCTCCGATCACTTGTTGTAGCGGTGGTGGATTTGAGGTTGTTTTGGGTTTTGATGAGCCAGTAACCGGTTCGGAATTGACGACGTATGAGGGCATATTAGGGGATCGGTTAGGTTATATTGGGTTTGAGAGATACTATCTGGTTTCTCAGGGAAACCGGAGTATTCTGGTTCAGGTCTGCAGTGTCTCATCTGAGGATTTAGACAGAGTTCTGAAGCCGGGTAGGTTTGAAGCCAGGATAGACGGAGAACTCGCGATACTGGGTTCTGAGGTAAGCGCCGACTTGGGTCCGCAGGGAAGCGCTATTAGCGGCAGTGGATCTTATTATAGTTGGTACGTCTCCCTCAGATTAGATTATGACGGTGGTCAACGCTTCTGTGAGATTGGGGGGGATAAGAAGGGCAGGCCCATTGACATGTTCCTCGACCGTCCGGAGAACACGATACTTGTCGTGGATAAGGTCACATACACTATTCTCGGTGAACTCACTGAAGATAAAGACGATCCATCCTATGATTCCTATGTCCAAATTGTTGAAAACCGTTCACTGATACCCCTTCTGGTGATAGAAAACAACACATTTGACCTTGAGCGGCTTTCAGCATTAAAAGACTATAAGAAAGCGATCTTAGCCGGCGACGAAGAGCATATACCTGAGGCTGTCAGAGAGAAACTTGAGGGACACGGCTTTACTACTGTGAGGAAGCCTCGAGAAGGTAAAGACTATGAGGAATGGGTTCTGGATTTGGTGGGTCTAAGGTCGTCTCCACGGCTTAGATGTGATCCCTGCACTCAATGCAAGTATGCTGCTCAGATCGCCGGCAGCGCCTTTACCTTAGAAGGAGCTAAACAGGATAGGGATGAGATCATGTCTCTTTTGGGGTTCGGTATGTTGCCTGCCAACTTGGGGATAGAATCTAAGACAACGATTCCGGCATGCTAGGATGTAGTGCCTAACTGAGATGCCGCCATATTGAGGAAGGCGTAGTTGATAATATTTATGTCTTAAACTGATAATTATCTATTGAGGGAGAAAAAATGGCTGAGATGATACATATCTCAAAGAAGGAATATGAGGAGATGAAGGCTACAATAGAGACCCTCCAAGATCAGGAGGTTTTGAAGCAGATTGCTATGAGTGAAAAAGAGATCCTTGAAGGGAAAACCCACAGATGGAAGGATGTGAGGGATAAAATCTAGTATTCCTTTTCGGCTTCTTTCTTGCTTTTCAGGGCTACCAGATGCAGCAGATTTTTTGCTTTGTCTTCTAAGAACCACAGCCTCCAACTGCCAATCCTCTGCTGGAGGAATGGGTGGAGTCTTCCCTTGAGTCGTTTTTCTATCACCTTCGGGGGTTCGATGTCGAGCTCTGATATCTTGTATTCTATGTCGCCCAGTTTTTTCTTGATTCTTTCTCTGTCCGTTCCGCTCAGAGTCAATAATTTCTTTAGGATATGGTCTGGTATCTCAAGTTCCATTGTTAATACTATAGCATACGCTCATAAAATTCTGGATGGATTTTTGCGAGGCCATAGTGCCTAACTTTTTAACTGCGGAACCTTCAGGCAGGAACGGTCTTATCCTGCTTTTCCAGCTCTTTCTTGATGAAGTAGTCGGAGATCCTGACGTCAACCTTTACCAATTCCTGGACAAGAGGGTTTTTCTCGTCAAGGCGGTATAGTCTGGCGTTGGCTATCGTCCGGGTCTGCTCTACAATACCTGTTTCCAAGAGCCCTGGAAATATCCTATGCAGGGTGGACCATGAAACTCCTGAGTTCTTGGAGATGTCTGATAGTGTGTAGTCATACAAGCCTCTTTCAGCTAACAGAAAGTCTATGACTTTGATCGTCGGCGAGTCCCCGAAGACCCTCTTGAAAGCGGATTTTTCCTCCATCGTTAATTATTATTATTCATAGTATTTAAATTTAATTATTTGAATTAAATTTTTGGTATACTACACATATGGATATAAACGCCCGACTCTATATATTTTTATGGATAAGCTTAAAGTTCACATACTCAGAAGGCTGCACAGGCACACCTACGTCGGCAGACGGCATATGGCAATAACGGACCTGATGTAGGGTTTGCCCAGAGAGGAAAGAGTTCTCAGAGATATAAAGCAGGTAGCCAAGGAACTGATAAATGAGGGCTATCTACTACCCCAACACACCGACAGAGTATCCATCAACCCAAGAATGCTCAAGGAGATCAGAGAAATCGCCAGTTAAAGTATAGCCCCGCCAGGATCGAAATAAGGGCATCTTATACCCTTATCAACCCTAAGAATTCGCCACAGGCGAATTCCTTTTTCTTTTGGGATGATAGACCTTTTCTTTCGCAAAGAAAAGGGCTATAGCCCCGCCAGGATTCGAACCTGGGTCTCCGGGTCCAAAGCCCGACAGGATTGGCCACTACCCTACGGGGCTACGTAGAAGGGATAAATTCCTCTTGAGTCGAATTTGCCATAAGGTGAATTCCTTTTTCTTTCGCCAGCGTTTCTTTTTCCTAAAAAGAAAGGCTGAAGGCTATTTATGCGCCCGCCAGGATGAACATAAGGGCGCCTCCCCCGCCCTTATCAACCCATCCGAGCCGTCGAATCCGCCTTGTGGCGGATTCTTTTTTTTTCTTTGGGATGATAGCACTTTCTTTTTCTTAAAAAGAAAGGGCTATTTATGCGCCCGCCGGGATTTGAACCCGGGTAATCAGCTTGGAAGGCTGAGGTCCTACCAGACTAGACTACGGACGCATAAGTGTGAGAACCTACGATTCTCCCTTATCAACCCACCTCTCCCTTAAGATGAGCATCATCTAGGGTTTTGATGAA
>JAFGDV010000014.1 GCA_016931955.1 Candidatus Altarchaeota archaeon
CACCCTTCTCCGCAGCCCTCACAGCACCCTTCTCCGCAGCCCTCACAGCACCCTTCTCCGCAGCCCTCACAGCACCCTTCTCCGCAGGAACAGATGCTAACTCACTGAATCGACTCAGAGACAAAACAGGCTTCAATAGTATCATTTCATTCGTTCTGATGGCAAGAGACATTTCGGTGTCATTGAATATATAAACATCAACATCTCCAACGGCGCCGGAAATCCGCTTTTTAATCTCCCCAAAGGCCTCTTCACCATAAATGCTGCCACCCTTATCCAAGTCATCAAGAGAAACACACAAGATGTTACTACCACCTATCAACAGATCACCCCTATGCAATCCACCCTCAAACTTCATGAAGATGCGAACGGACCCCTCAAAATCCTCCGGTATTCTATCGTAGATAGTACCAATTTCAGATATCTTCTCGGATATAATACGCCGCCCCCTTGGAAGATTCATTTTCGATAATTTTATCTCATTAGCTCCTTCGTTGAGTTAGCTACTTTTATTATTTCCATGAGGACCAGACCTAGGTTAGCTTCAGGTCTTACCAGAGCAACCAATGCAGCCGTTGGACCGGCGTCCACTGCAACCAGTTTACAGTCTTCCGCTTCAGATATGACCCGTTTAACCGCACCCTTCCGCAGTTCTGAGACCGCGGTCTCCGCCGCACCATACATTGTCGCAGACATTGCTGCGAATGTTTCGGCGTTGACATCCCTAGGCAATCTAGAGGCGACAAGTAAACCATCCCTAGTAGTTATTGCTGCGCCATCTATATCACCCACATTCTCAAGCTCTTTTAAAAGGTCTGCTAGTTCCTCCTTCTTTGATTTAGGCATTTCTTCACCTCATGTTTAACTTAAACAATCCTATTAAATAAAGCATCAAGAACTGCATGGACTTCCCCTTCCCTTAGTTTAGCAGGTTCATTGACCTGAACCTTGGACAAATCCTCTGCAGTTACCTTGATTATTGGTATATCCGCCGGCAGACTCATCTTCTGCCGAATTTCGTCAGGCTTTAACGCACCCTCAAGATTCGACTTGTTTGCGACAACCACAACAGGCAAACCAATGCTTTTCGACTTCTGCAACATATCCTTTGCCCTATAAAGGCTCTGAACATTCGTGGAATCCACTACAGCGATAACACCCAATGATTCACCCCCCAAGAGCTCCAGTATCGGATCAAACCTCTCTTGGCCGGGTGTGCCGAACAAATCGACAGAAAACCCCGCGTAGTCAACGTGACCATGATCCAATGCGACCGTTGTACCAACCCTATCTACGGAAACCGCCCTCGTGGATGCTGAATGCACGAATGAGCTCTTCCCGGCATTGTAGGCTCCCGTCACCAGAATCTTGGGGATGTATACCTTCACGCCTCCTGGCACCGCTATCTTGAATGGAACTGAAATGCCTTTCTTGGTCTTCCCATCCCATGAAACCTTTGAGACAATGAAGAATTCCCGCAGGATAACCTTCTCTTCTATCGCCTTCAACTGGACAACCGCATCTGACACAAGCTTAACCTTATTCAAGACCTTCTCCTCATACGGCCACTCAGTGAAAAGGAAAAGGCCCGTGGCTTTTTTCTCTTGGAATATCTTCTTCCATTCGATCAATTCATCTAGGGAGGATTCACCACAGTGGTCTATCATCGTGGACAACGAGTCAAATACAACTAGCTTATGCCCGCTTCCATTGGAGTTAAGTGCTTCCTTCAAAGCCTTTGTTATCTCCGTCACATCCCTTGAGTTCTTGACCGAGAATCTTTCATCAGACTCCGCATTTATCAGGCCACTGTAGGCGTCGAGGAAAAAGAATTCCCCACCGGCCTTATATTTCTCGACACTCCAGCCATAGTGTTCTATCTCGTCCTCTACCGTCTTACCCATCTTCGACTGATTTATATAGATTACTGAATCTCCCGATTCAAGACGCTCCATGAGGGCCTGATACGCGAATGGTGCACTCTCTATCCCAGGATAAGCCCACAGAACCGTAAGCGTTGAGGGTTTCAGGCCACCATCTAGTAACTCGTCCAAGCGAGGGATGCTAGTGGCGTATGCTTCCATTTTTCTCTTATCACCATTATCATATATTTTTTATAAGTCTATAGGTAGATATTAACTAATTCATATATAAAACTATGATATATAAAACTATTTCCATTACTCCTATATAAGACTCTCACCCTCTGAAGTGTTCGTAACCTTTTTTCTCCAAAGGGAATACATGCTGCCCATCAACGGCGGTTACACCCTTTTCCTTTGTGACTTCGCCTATCCGGGTTACCAGAATCCCATCTTCGACTAATTCAAGATTATCCCCCGAAGCTGTGAAAAGCAGCTCATAGTCCCCACCACCATAGAGCGCGTAATCCATTAGATCTAAGCCCAGATCAGCAGCCATTTTGACGGCTCCCTCATCGAGCGGTATTTCATCGATGAGCAGTCTGACGCCCACATGGCTCTGGATTGCGATATCATGGAGGCTGGTCGAGAGGCTGTCTGATATGTCTGTCATAGCCGAAGCGTATTTTCCGAGGAGGATGCCTTCCTTGGCCCTGGGCTCGGGTTCAAGGGCCTTCCTTATAAGCCACTTAGGACACTCCCATCCTCTGAGCAAACAGTCTACTACAAGCGCTGCGCCCCCAAGTGTGCCAGTAACTGCTATTATGTCACCCACCTTAGCACCAGAGCGTAGAACTGGCCTCTTAGTGAAGCCCGCCGCGGTTCCTGTAAGCGTCATCTTTTGAGCATATTTTGTGTCCCCCCCCACGTATCTGGTACCGTACTTCTTACACTGCCTGTCTGCTGCCTTGATTAAGGCCTCAAGGTTTTTGAAATCGTCATCTGGACCCCCATATGCCAGCAGAAAAGCGAATGGTTCCGCACCCATCGCCGCTATGTCGCTCAGGTTTACAGTGACAATAAGCTTGCCTATCTGCTCGTAGCTTATCCCCGGCAGGAGGTGCGTCTCGGAATAGATCATGTCGGTCGACAAAACAAGGTACCTGTCATCTATCTTCAAGTATGCTGCATCATCGCCTATACTCAGGAACCTACTCATCCTCCTTATGACCTCCTTCTCGCCTAACTCGGTGAGCCTCATCTTATGTTATTAATTCATAAAGTATTATCTTATAGGAAGCAAAGATGAAAACAAAGAGGGGAAAACCCCACCCAGTGCAAGAAATCATGCAGGAAACCAGAAGGGTATTCCTAGATCTTGGCTTCGACGAGGTGGAAAACCAGATCTTTATCCCTGAGGAGGACATATACAAACAGTATGGCTCAGAGGCCCCCATAATACTTGATAGGTGCTATTATCTTGCAGGTCTTCCGAGGCCAGACATCGGCTTAGGGAAGAAACAACGAGAGGCCATAGAGGGGATAAAACCTGGATTCGACTTCAATGCCTTCACAGGGATACTTAGGGGATATAGGGAGGGCTCCATTGAGGGGGATAATCTCGCTGAGGAGATGGTTGGGCGGCTTAAGCTGGGGATGGGGGAGGCATTAAGTATCATAGACCTTATACCTGAGTTCAAATCCATAACGCCTGTGGCGAGCAAGATAACGCTGCGCTCACACATGACGGCTGCATGGTTTCCGACGATTGCGGCCATGCAGGATAATTACGAACTACCGCTTAGGTTGTTTTCCATAGGCCTCAGGTTCAGGAGGGAACAGAAAGTGGATTCAACGCATCTGAGGGCACACTATGGAGCATCCTGTGTCGTCATGGACAAAGACTTCGACATCGAGGATGGAAAAAGGCTAAGCTCTGATGTGCTGACCAAGCTGGGATTCGGAAACAACCGCTTCGTACAGAAGAGGGCGACTTCAAACTACTACGCTGATGGGACAGAATTCGAGGTATACTCCAAAGACATCGAGATAGCCGACTGCGGCATGTACTCCAAGGCTTCGCTTTCAAACTATGGCGTACGGTATCCAGCATTCAATCTGGGTTTCGGGCTTGAGCGGATGCTGATGTTAAGGCTCACGAAGGGGGACGTTAGAGAGATAATGTACCCACAATTTTATGAGGCGTTAGAGCTTAGTGACGAAGAGATTGCTAAGCAGGTAGATATTAACGTTAAACCGAAGACAGATGAAGGCCGACAGCTTGTGGATCTCTTGGTCAGGGAGGCTAGCAGACACTCTGATGAGCAATCGCCTTGTGAGTTCCGCGTCTATGGCGGGGATTTTTTGGGTAGGATGGCTGAGGTGCTCCTGGTTGAACGGGAGGAGAATACTAAGCTGCTGGGTCCAGCGGCATTGAATGATGTTTATGTTTATGGTGGCAGCATATATGGTGTACCAAAAAAAACCGACGGATTGGACAAGAAACTCATAGACGTTGGGGAGAAGGGGATTCCTGCGGGCTTTTCTTTTCTAGAAGCTGTCATGAACCTCTTCGCCGCTGAAGCAGAGCGCATGGTCGGGGAGGGTGAGGGGGAGGGCTTCTTTCAGGTTAAGATGGCCAAAACACCGGCTGACTTGAACATTGTTGTGGGTGAGGTCGCTAGACGATTTATCACCTCCAAGAACGGAAGGATATACCTTAGGGGCCCTGTTTTCACAGCAGTGAGGATAACCCTCGTTTAAGGCTTTTTTCTGCTGATATTTATAGATTCTGATGCGTATATTTATTATATACAATTTAAATAGAAAATTTGAACAATGTACTATCTAGGGTTTTATAGAAAGATGAAGCCCATATTCCAGATATCCGTCGACCACCCGGACCTCAACAAAGCCCTCGAGATAGCAGAAGACGCCGTTTCCAGCAGAAGTGTGGAGATGATAGCAATCGGGAAAAAACTCATAAAAAGTGAGGGATTGCGAGCGGTCAGGGAGTTCAAGGAAAGATTCCCAGACAAACGCATCATAGTAGACGTTGACATACTAGGCCGCTCCCGTAAACTAAAGAACGTGATAGACGCCGGAGCAGACGTTCTATTAATATCGGGCGACACATCAGAGGACACAATTAAAAACTTTGTCAAAGAGTTCAAAAAGAGCGGGGTAGAGATAATGGTCGACCTCACAAGGGTGCGATCGCCTGTAGACAGCTCAAAAAGATTACAGGAAATAGACACAGATTACCTATTAGTCGACCTAAAAAACCTGGAAAAGGTCTCAAAATCAGTAATCACCCCAATAGCAGTCGCAATAGATTCAAAAGAGGGCAATCTGGCTGAAGCAGTCGAACATGGAGCCCAGATAATAGCCCTGAGTGAATCAATAACCACGGCAGACAACATAAAAGAGGTTATCGAGGAGATCACCGCACTCTTGGAAAGAAAACATGGAAACGACACGCACCTTGACAGCGGATACATAGACATGGTAACGAAAGACCTGGACAACATAAAGAACATACTACTAAACCTGGAAAAACAGAGGAGGGATGACGAAGAACATAAACTACAGATGAGGAAAGACCTGGAAGACATGGAGAACCGATTCAGAAACATACTGAAGATAGAACGCGACAAGATGGAAGAAGAAAGAGATATCCTGAGGAAACAAGCAGAAAAGATAGGAGAAGGATGGCAGAAGCTAAAAGACGCTGAAAATAGGTTAGAGGAAAAACAACGAAACCAAGAAAGGGAAAACAAGAAGCGTTGGGGGAATCTGGTGCATGAGTTAGGAGAAGAGATAAAAAAAAGGACCACCGAACACGACACCAAAGAAGAAACCCGAGAGGCAATAAGGGAGGACATGGACACAGCAGGCGAACTCGAGGAGATACGGGATGAGTGGGAAGAAATGGAGAAAATATGGAGGGGAATAGACAAAGACAAAAAAGACATGGAAGAAAAAAGAAAGGCTATAGAGGAAGAATGGGGGAGAATAGAGGAGATGAAAAAAAGGGGGATTGATTCACAAAAGGGGAACCTAGAACCTGAGGAAGTGGGATCAAAGGAAGGAAAAAGGGATGAAATCCTCACGGAGGAACTGAGCGAAGTAGAGGGAGAATGGAGGGAGATTGAAGACGTATGGACTAGGATAGAAGAAGACAAAAGAGAAATCGAGGAAAAACGAAAGGCTATAGGAGAAGAATGGGAAAAGATAGAAGGGATGAAGGGGCAAATCGAAAGAGACCAGGAGATGATAAAAGAGCAACTCAGGGATATGGAGGAGATGAAAAACTTCGGCGTTTCAAACCTCCCCAAACTGGTTTCACGCATCACAAGTATAAGAGACCAGGAGATGATACAGTTAAATGAGCTACAGGAAGAGAGAAAAGAACTTGAGGATAGGAGGAAGGAGGTTGAAGAAGCTGAAAAGAAGATAAAAACGGAAAGAGGGAAGCTACTGGGGGAAATCAAAAAACTGGAAGAGGAATGGGGTAAAATCAAAGAAATCCGGAGGGGATGGGAAAAAGAAGAAGAACTGAGGAGGACTGCAGGCAAAGCCATCGCAGATCTAGAAAAACTCAAAAAAGAACACGAAAAACAAAAGCCAGAAAAGAAAGAGAATCTGGTAGATGGGAAAACAAAGGAAACAATCAACAGGTTACTAGACCTCATCAATAAGAGGGGAGAGATTAGACTAAAAGATGCTGCAAAAGAGTTGAGTATACAGGAATACCTCCTGCGGAGATGGTGTAACATCCTCGAGAACAGAGGAATCATCGAGATAAAAGCGCCCTTGTTAGGTGACATAGTACTAAAAAAGGGTGCAAAGATGGACGAACTAACTGGTTCTGAGTAGACCCCTTTCTTCTAGAATGCTGTCTATAGTGCCCCCATATTTTCTCTCCGCCTCAAAGTCCTCCTTTTTCTTGCTATGATGTGTAATTAACGTTATCAAAAGCAATATCAAAAGCAATATCACAAATAGTATCACACCGATGTTGCCTGTTTTCTCAACTAGATCTCCTACAACTCCTGGTTTCTCTTTTGAGGTCGTCGACTGTACCGGATAGGATGGACGTAAATCCGGCGCAAGGGTTGTTGACGTTGTAGAAGCCCCTGTTGTGGTAGTCAACAGGGCCTTTGTAGTTGACGTAGCACGCATCTCCGAAGTTGTTGCCATACACTGCCTGCAGGGTCCGCCACAGTCTATTCCCATTTCACAGCTTCCATCATGGCAGTTCTTTATCCCATCAAAGCATGTGGGCTTTGGTTTTGCGACATTCAGCACACCCACCTTGTCACAGCAGCTGCTTCCTCCATCAGATCTCCGCTCAACCTGTGTCGTGGCGATTATTGTCGAAGAAGTAGGGAAAAAAGTGGTGGAAGAAGAAGTAGGGAAAAAAGTGGTGGAAGAAGAAGTAGGGAAAAAAGTGGTGGAAGAAGAAGTTGTGGTAGGGCTTGTTGAGGTGGTGGTTGAACTGCTGGTTGTTGTTGGGATACTGTCAACACCTCCTCCATTGATAATGATGGATGAAAACAAAAACAACATCAGACACGCTTTGGTGTTTGATTGTTTTGTTTTTTGCATTCTATCATCTATTCCAGAGAATCTGGAAGTATTCTTCGAAGTAATCCGCTATGTGCTCTGCTATAATGATCACGTCGACCTCATTATTTCGTTCTAGGCCATAGTAGCTGAAGTTCGTCGATCCGAGTATGACCACTCTTCCGTCGATTATCGCAAGCTTCGCATGGGTTGTCACATCTTTGCCGTCGTACTTCACCGGAATACCGTTTTCCTTCAAGTAATCGAATGCAGTGTTTTCATTGGCATATTCGTCCATCACGATCTTGACGTCAACGCCTCTCTCGTGCGCCTCTATCAGATCCTCGACAATAAGATTCTGACTGCTGTCAGGGTACTCTGGATAATACTTTAACTCAAACGCCACAATATGGATTGATTTCTTTGCATTCTGCAGGGCTTCATGTACGGCGGGGAAAAAACCCCTATCAGATACTGCAATAACGGAGCTTTGATCGACACAATAGGTTTGAGGGCACACCCTCGTTTCCGCGAAATGCACTACTTCCACACCCAACACTATGCCGATGAAGACTCCAACCAAAAACATCAGCAAAAGCTTCCTCTTGGACTGCATCGAAGCTATATTAGAAAAGAAAACTTAATAAGATTCATGGGGTGACTTAGGTGATAATAAAAGAGGATAAGGGAATTCTTGGTAGAATAAAAGATTTCTTCAAGAACACCAGATTCAGGATAAATGCGGGAGAAGACCTCACAGAATCACGGATAAATGAGCTCCTGAAGGATAGATCAGACTCCCTCATGCCTGAAAGCGGCGAAGTCACTTCGAGGAAAATCTCTTTGGGCGGCTTCGATGTAGGGGATTTCATGAACAGCCCCGAGAAGTTCATGGCTACCACAAAGAAGTTCATGCAGGATGCAGGAGACGAGTTCGTATTAACCGTGGAGTTCCCGGACGCTGAAAAAGAGGGCATAGAGGTTGAAGCCACCGAGAAGTGCATAAAAGTGGCTTATAGAGGGGAGAATAGAGAAGAAAAAACCGAAAAGAGGGGATGGTTTACATCGTCTACGTACTCAACATATAACCTATCATCCTTTGTCAGAATGTATCCCACACCCACACCAATAAACCCAGTCGAAACCCATGCAATCTACAGGGATGGGGTCTTGCTGGTGAGGGCTCGGAAGCTGGCTTCTGAGACATCGACTGGTAGGAAGAGGAGGATACCTGTTGGATGACAGTATGCGATTTAAGGAATCAATCACAGATATAATAAATAAAAAATCTTTTGGAGGTGGTCTATATGAGGAGGAGACGAGACATCTTTGACGAGATCAGGAGGCTTTTCGACGAGATGATGTGGGAGTATCCTTCACCTTGGCAGCCCCAAAAAGCCCTACCAGGAGCAGGGTATCCTACAAGAAGAGAAGCTTACACGAACATGGTCGAAACAGACAAGGAGGTTATCTTCACCGCAGAACTTCCAGGGGTGAAGAAGGACAACATAGACATCAACGTGACAGAGAATAGGATCGACGTAAGCGTTGAAGCCGAAGAGAAGGAGGAGAAAGAAGAAGCAGGAAAGTATTCATACTTCAGCCGCTATTCTGGATTCAAGAGCAGTTACCCTACACCAGTTCCAGTGGACGCAGAAAAAGCAGAAGCAAACTACAAAAACGGCGTACTCGAGATCAAGGCACCAAAACTGGAAGTCAAGAAAAAAAAGAAAATAGAAGTCAAATAAAAAAACCTTTTTCTTTTCTCTTCTTATCACCTAAATAAAACAAAAAATGGTGGACAGACTACTACTTGATGCAATCGTCTTCATACCCCTTGCATTCTTGATGGCCTTGGTCGCCAGTTTCATAATCAAGGTATCTGGAGCAGGGAAGGATCCTGACCTTGGTAGATATGGAGCCCGGATGTTCTCGAAGAAGTGGTGGCTTTATGTACTTGTTATAGCCATGTTTCTTATCTTCATGCCTGAGAAGGATGATATAGGGATCAACCCTCAGATAGAGGACTTTTTAACAGATGGCGTGTTCTTCCTGATAATTGGCTACATACTAGCTTTTTGGTCAGAAAATATCACAAAAACAGTCGAGGATAAGACAAAAAATCAACAACCACACCCTAAAGGGTGTGGTATGTACTTACAAACACACTAAAATGTCAAAAACAAAGGAGGTGCAAGCGCAAGGTA
>JAFGDV010000015.1 GCA_016931955.1 Candidatus Altarchaeota archaeon
GACGTTCAACCTCCACAAGCAGACCCACAAACAAACCTGCTTAACTATACGTGAATACCGCCGACTTCAGTCGGCGGATATTTATTTGTTTATTTTATTTTTGTTTGAGAGAAAATAAGCCTTTCTTCTGTTTCTTGGTGGAATGTCGTTTGTTTTTGTTTTTTTAGTTTTCTTTGGATTCTTTATAGAGTAGGGAGGTTTCTAGGGTGATTGCAGGATGAACTTGAGTAGCATGTAGGAGAAGGTTGCGATTTCGTTCATGAAGAGGGCGGTGTCTATTGGCCATGTGATTTCTAGGAGGCCTGCGATTAGTGCTGTTGTACCGAGTTGGTCTTTTGTTAGTATTAATCCTATTCCGAAGGCGATTCTGACTATTATATAGCATGCTCCGAGCTACTCCACGGACTAAGCAGACCAGACCTACTCCACACCACCAACATCCTAACCTTCATACTCCCCATCTTCTTCCTAATCTCTTACACCTACTCTCTAAAAGGCTACAAAACCATCGGAAAAACAACAAAAAACAAACTACTAAAAACAACACCCAACATACTAACAGCCATAACACTAATCTTCTTCCTAGGCGTCATCTTCACAGCCTACCAAGGCAGCACCGGCAACTACAAACTCAAATCAGAAATGTTCCCCTACATCCTCTAGGTATGACATCTGGTTTATCGTCCAACAGATTAAGATAAGGATTGAAATGATTCCTGCGTATGCTCCGTGTCTTAGTGTTTTGTCTATGTTAGACTATTATCTCTCAGTGTATTTAATCTCTTCTTTTATCATCTGCTCTCCTATAGAATACTGTGGGTGAGCCTTGTTTCTGGGATGTGCTGAAGGGAAAAACGTCTTTAAAGCAAGCCAGACCTCAAAACGTCTATTTTTAAATACAGAATACAGTATATTATGTATTAAATATAAATTAAAATTGAACATATTTGCCATAATCGACCTAATAAAGCAAATAAAGACGACACCCCATACAGTCCACGCTCAACAGATAATCCCACTCAAAAAACCGGAGGTGCGGCCATGAACACTCTGTTGATGTCACACAACCACCAGGTGAACAAGTACGCGACCATGACAGATGAAGGCCTAGAGGAGGAGGCAAAGTTCCACCGAGCCAAATTAGAGATAATCGAAGGCATCCGAAGAGCCAGAAAAAACAGAACATGGGACAAGAGACTATCCCATAGAAAACACCCGCATCCCTTAACGCAGTAAAAGAGCCCTCAAAGGCATGGGGGGATATTTCACTTGAAAAGCCAGCCCAGTAAGCCTTTATCCCCAAGCTCCTGCTGTGCGAGCTCCTGCAGGCGCGTCTGTTCTTCTTCAATCAACAGCATCTGTTCATCGATGAAGGCCTGAAATTCAGGATCATACTCTTCACGGACACGTTGCAGCTGCTGAAGACGGACGCGGTTCTGATTCAACTCAGCCTGAATAGTTGCGGCAGCATTCTCTTCGCCGCCGAAGAAAAACCTCATCAAACCCGCCCTGTTCTGGATAGCCTCCTCAGCCTCAACAGTCTTATTCACGGAATTATCGAAGCCTCGAGCGATTGCGGAAATATTCTGCCCGATTCCGCCAGAGAAATTACCAGCCTCCCGCAGAGCAAGCAGATTCATCACAGCCTCCCTTACCGTGTTCTGGTTCCTGAAGACCTTCTGCTTATCCCGGTTGCTGACGTTCTCAAGCCTTGATTCAAGAAGCTGCTTGTTCCCCAAGGTCTTATTTCGAAGCTGATCCAGGACTTGATCCTTCTCCGCCTTAGACATATTCTTGTGAATCTGCAGACCAGCTGCATCAGATTTACCTGGAGCCTCTTTGCCTGAGGACTTATTATCCTTAGCGGATGCTGGGCTGTCTTTATCCACGCCCTGGCCCTTGACTTCCTTATCCTCCAAACCCGGTGGAGATGGATTCCCTCCCTTTTCAGCAAAGACTACAGCAGACAACAAGAGAACAAAAACCAAGGAAACAATGATGAATCTTTTCATGTTAGCTTATTAGTAGAAGCGATATAAAAACTTACCGAAATCCCCAGATGCAGCTCACGCAGATGCCTTCGGAGGCTTCTGTTTAGGTTGCGGTTTCTCCACCACAGGTGGACAAACACGCCTCTCCCTCAAGGCGACGGCGAAAAAAACAAGACACGCCAAAAACGCGGAAAAAAACACGAGAATATTATACAAAACAACCAAGCTAAGATAGAGTTGACCACAATCATCGCCAACCAAAGAAGCAGCCCCAGAATAAGACAAAGCAAACAACGCCAGATTAGCTAAAACAACAGTCAACACCGCAACCCCAAAACACTTAATGAAAGTCTTCAGATTCATGCCAAAAAACCACCTAACTAATTACACCTAGGAGAAGAAACACTATAAATGGAAGAAAATAATCCCCCCAAGGCTTGCTGAAGAAACAACCTCGACCAAAGACGACTACTTACGGCGAAGATTTTGGTCCAACCAATAACAGAACAGATCAAAGCAGCCCAGATCCCTTATCTCCCCAAAGTCATACCTGTGAACCAGGAAAGAAACAAGACCCCTGATCTTGTTAACATTAAAAGGATACTCCACCAAACCCTCGCCAAGAGAATCCGATTTTCTCAAAACAGACTTCATCAAGAAACCATAAACCCTCCTCGTCGAATCATTCAACAAAGGAAAATCCCTGTTCAAAGAATAAAACATGGGCGTAACAGACCTACACTGCAGCCCCTTGCTATAACTACCTGAATTGAACCTCCGAAGCAGCGAATCCAGATTACGGGGGTTCTCCACAAAACCCAAGACCAAGTCAAATAAGTGGTTAGCCAGCTTATTCCAATCTTGATCACCATAACCATACTCCGAGAAAAGCCCCTTCATGTTCACAAAAGAAGGCGCAACACTAAATCCGCTCTCACTGTTCGGGAGAAGCCTGAACAAAACAAGATTGGTGAAGTCATCAGAATCTCTATCCAAAGCTCTCAGTTTCTCAAAAATCTCTTGAATCTCCTGAGGCCTGCGCACAACAACATGATCCAAGTATCTCCTACCCTCATCGGTTTTCAGGAAACCACGAAAGCGCTCAATCAATGAGTTGATATCAGGGGCTCCGACAAGTTCCTCATCCAAGTCAAACTCAGAAAGATTCTCCACAGATTCATCGACGACAGAGCCCCCCTCCTTAGCTTCATCGACGACAGAAGTTTCCTCCTTCCAGGCACCCACATAATCGGTTAACCTGGCCTGAGGAGACTCCTCATCAATCCTTTTACGACCTGCTGTCACGCAATCCCCTCACTCTGTTTAACTAATGTAATCCCTTCGTTAAAAGACAGCCTGAAAGGGTCAGTTCTCAGCGAAGTCGTAGATGTTGTTGTCTACTATGACTTGGGGGAAACAGAATTCCTCAGCCATGGCGCCTATGCCGACTGGGACATAAATGGATCTGATTTCGCCGCCGACTGAGATGCAATCCGATAAGCTGACATTATACCTGATAACCCTTACCGTGTACTGGGGGCATACATCAGAACATGGAAAAGAGACCCTGACTGGAACTCCGTTATGGTAGCCGATGATGTAATCCTCAAATATCATCTCCTCTTTGTTGAAAGAAGATCTAGCATAACGTAGTAATCCCTCATCAGACAAAGTTTCATTCGAAGGGATCTGTTTCTTGGACTCATACAAAAAAATACCCACAACGACAGATAAAAAACCAAAATCAAGACAAGATAAACGATTTCTTTTTCCATGAATAAGCTAAACCCTCCTGTTCATCTATGGAAGAGAGTCCTGATAAATAGTCAGAGAAGGCCGACTTTATTACTAAAAATAAGATAATTTCTGTAATTTACTATTTAAATATAAAATTTAATAATATATCACATTGGCAATAAAACCCGACTGCCTAACAAAGGATAGCATAATCGAGATAAACAAACAATTCGAAAACGGAACCCTTAGAGATGAGAGAAGCCTAGACTTCACAATATACAAGGTTTCAAGAACACAAGGCGTCAACAGAAAAGCAGCAACACTGTTAATAGAAATAGTCACAAAACACCCATTTATTGATGGAAACAAGAGAACGGCGATCGAGAGCATGAAAGCACTCCTAGCCATGCATGGAAAAGAAATAACAACAAAAGATAACACACTGTTTGACATGATATCCAGGATCACAAGCCAAAGATACACAACAGACGAGACAACAACCTGGATCGCAAACCACACAAAATGAAAATAGTCGAAATGATGAAAATCAAACGCCCAGTCATACTGGCAGAATGGGAAGACATCAAAGAATTCGTCAAAAAAGACATAAAAGAAAACAAGAAATTCTACAAAAAACTAGCGGAAATGTGAGACAAAAAGAATTCCTATAGACAGGGCTTTTTATTTACGTGGTTTATGTAAATAGTTTAACATAGGTTGTCAGAGACAACAGGATGAGGATGTTCCTCCGCTGGAGAGTCACCTTAACAGATCAGGGCGGAGCAGCCCATCCTTTGCAGGTTTATCCCCCTCGACCGGTTTCAATACAGTAAAGAAACGCTGAAAGAAATAAGCAAAAAGAGAGAGATACGAAGTCGCAAAAACCCAAAAATAGGCCTCCTCACCAATCCACACCCCCAACGGTGAGAGGATAGAATAGAGCCGCGGATACAAAACCCCAAATAAAAAGAACAACACAAATAAAACAATGTAACTACTCCGGGATAGTATACACTTTCCACCGCATTTATCACAAATTATAACCTTCTTACTCTTACTTAAAGCAGAAGAAGAAATCTCCTTCCTGCAATGAGGACACTTAGCCATCAATTAATCTATTATAGCCTACAGATAAATAGATGGGATTTTGTTTTCCTCGGTCAGCAGCATCCGGATTGTATCATGTCGATGCAGCCGTTGCATGATGTGTTCTTGTTTTTGATAGTCTGGAAGAATTCCCCGCAGGAAACCCGCACAAACCCGTCGTTTTCCCGCAGCTCGAAGAAATTATGGCAGCTCCCACATACACTGAAAGAATGAACAGCAAAACAAGCCTCCAATGTTTCCTCAGGAAAAGAAATCCCCGTAGACAACTCATCCCTAGAATACTCAGTCGAATCAAAAAAACAATCCGACCCAAAACCATCAACGCAGTCGCCATGGCATACAATTTTCCCCTCAACCTCGCACAAATCAATCACGTCCTGTGAAATCGTAAGATCAGAATCTATCGAAGAATCCCAAACACAACCACATAAAAAAATCAAAAACAGAACAGAAAAAACCCTCCAATCCATCCTAGTTAATCTATTAGGGAGATCACTATAAATATAAGGGAAGGGAGTATTATTTTGTCTCCCGCTTTCTGGAATCTCTGCCTAGAATCTTATCCGGGAGATAGCTGAATCGGTGGATGATATATAAGAACGCGAAAAAAATTACAACCCCTACAATAGATCTAATAAAACCCAACTCCTGGATAAAACCAAAGCCACCCAAATATGTCCATTTTTAAATAAATAATCTAGTATATTATATATTAAATATAAACTAATATCGAACATATTTGCCATCATCAGGCCAAAAACACTACCAAGGATTACAACCCATACACTCCACACTCCCAAAATACCTACTCTTGAAAAACCGGAGGTGAAAATATGAATACATTACTGATGTCCTATAACCATCAGGTGAACAAGTACGCGACCATGACAGATGAAGGCTTAAAGGAAGAGGTAAGGTTTCACCGAGCCAAATTAGAGATCATCGAAGGCATCCTCGGTGCAAGAAAAAACAGGACATGGGATAAGAGGATATAACAAAAGGTCCATCAGATTACTGGCAGCAGCAATCCAATATCATAAAGAACCAAACAAAAGACTATTCTCCTTCGAAGGAGAACAGTTCCTCGACGTATTCTCGGCCCAGGGCGCGCGTGATCCGGTAAGCTAAAAAAAGGCTTGGATTAAAGCGGCCATGCTCTAAGGCGTTGACGGTCTGCCGGGAAACGCCGACACGGTCAGCCAGCTGCTGCTGAGATAAACCAAGGCGCAGTCTCTCGCCGGCGACGAAGGACTTGAGCCTCATGTAAAGAATATGTGACATATGAGTATATAAATGTAAAAAATATATGACATCCACATAACAGGCCAAACAAACACACCCAGATATATACAGCTTCTGTTCTATTATTATTGTTACTGAATGGCAAAAATAGGAGTGCTTGAACTCAGGAGCGACAGATTCACAGAGGATGTTGTGTCCGGGCTCCAGGATTATGAGGTCGAATTCCTCTCATTCGGGGAGCAGACCCTGCCGATAGAGTCCGACCTAAGAGTAGTGGTCGACCGACTAAGCTACTGCGACACCTACCTGAAAGAGATCGTAAAAAACCTGGCATTGGATGGCACATACGTGATAAACAACCCATTCTCTTCCACCACGATAAACAAGATACTGGAGACAAAACACTTCAAGTCAGTTAGGATACAGCACCCTAAGACGTTCGCCCTGCCCAAGATGGACAACAGCGATCTAAAGGACATAGTACATGAACCCGACTGGGACAGGATCGCGGGAGAGATAAAGTTCCCATGCATAATCAAGCCATTCGACGGATACGCGTGGACCAACGTCTACAAGATCGAATCACTGGAAGACCTGAGACTACACCATGACGGGATGAAGAACAACCACATACTCTTGGTGCAGAACATGGTGGATTTCGTCGACTACTACCGTGTATTCTGCATCGACAAAAAAGACGTGCTCATCTCCAAATGGAACCCGAAACCCTTCGACATGGGAAAATACATACACTCCGACCTGAAACAGATCGACGACCTGAGGACCAAGATCACCAAGTCGACGATAAGATTGAACAAACTACTTGACTTAGACATAAACACCGTCGAATGGTGCATCACAGAAGACCGGGAAGCAGTGGTCATAGAAGCATTCAACGAGGTCCCAGACATCGTTCCAGCGCACCTACCCCAACCATACTATAAATGGCTGGTGGAGAAATTCAGCGAATGCATAATAGACAAATACGAATCAGATAAGACAAACAAGACAATCTTCCGCCACTGATTTATCTGATGCAATCCAATATCCCCCTATGGCATCCGAGCTGCTGAAGGCCATAGTATTCCTGAGCCGGGTATTCATAGCATCCCTGGCCTTCTTCACCATCGTATTCGACTACCTAATGCCAGAGAAAACGACGACTACAACTAATAAAACGACAACAACGACAACCACATAATATGCCGAAAAATAGAGGACCAAGAGATATTAAATGAATGCTACGAAGAGATAATCTACAAATAAGGCGCGACTTTTTTTTTAAAAGGATACAATAGATAAGAAGATGAAAAAACACTTGATTCTATCTGGGGTAATAATCCTGATGCTGTCGAGTGCATGCCTCGACTTGGAGATGTTCGCCCCAGACCCCGACATACAGGCCGCAGTCAAAGCCGGAGATCCGGAGTTATGCAAAAAGATCCCAGCAGACGAAAAAGACAGACTGGACAGATGCTACCAGGAAGTCGGCGTTAAAATAGAGAACCCAGAAGTATGCAAGAGGATACTGGACCAGAGCAGGAAAGACTACTGCTATACAGGGATCGCGGAAAAAACAGGAGACGAAACACTATGTGCGAATATAAAAGAGGACAGCAATAATGCGGCACATTGTTACAGCCAGATGGCGGTCAAGAAAAAAGACGAAAAAATATGCGATAACCTGAAAGACGAAGGATACAGAGGCTCTTGCATAATAGACGTCGCAGTCGAACTAAAAGCGCCCGCCAAGTGCATGAAGATAGGGGAAGGATTCTACAGGCAGAGATGCCTTAACAGGGCCGCAGCCGCAACAGGCCAACAGGAGCTCTGTGCGGAAGTCGATGACATGGGGGAAAGAAACGCATGCTACTACACGATCGCGGCGAACAGCAAAGACAAAAGCCTCTGTGAAGAGATAAAGATAACAGGCGAGCCCGGCTTCGATGAATACAACGATGCAGTCGAAGCAAAAGACGGCTGCTATAAGTCAATAGGAGAAGCGACAAACGACGCGGAAGCATGCAAAAAGATAAGCAACACCTACCAGAAAAGCTGGTGCCTCGAGCAAGTAGCAGCCGCGACAACCAACGAAAAAATATGTGAAGAAATAACCAGCACACAATACGAAGACATGACCCTCACCCGGAACCGGTGCTACGAAAGAGTCGCCATAGGAAAACAAGACAAAAGCCTCTGCGAAAAAATAACCGATCCTGGATACAGGGAAAGCTGCCTCAAATACATAGACGAAAATCCGACTACTACGACAACGCAAGCAAGCGGTGGCGGAGGACTCTGGTTCTTCGACGACTTCATGCAGTTCATATGAGAAAGTGACGAAATAAAAGTTTCAGTTTTTTCTCAGTTCAGGTGGGGCGCTGTTCAGTGGACAGTGCAGGTAGATGCAGCGGCAGCACTCGTATTTTTTCATAGTCAAGCCGATGATAAGCCAGCCCATAACATAGGCTGCAAGGAGAAGAGGTTGCTGGAGCAGCCAGTATACCGGGAACAAGAGCATTATGGCGAGACCCCAGACCACCATGATTCCATCCAATGAATTCAGGGGTCCTGGGCGCGGCCTGAAAAAACGGGGAACACCCCACAGAAACATGCACTCAACCCCGCTTTCAGCGTTGATGTAGTGCGGGCAGTGGCTGCAGAAAAACCGATACTCTACGACTAGGAAATGGAAGAGAAAAACAATCAAGTAGACGAAGACCCAGGTAAGGGAGTCAGATGCGATAGCAAGGCAGGCGGCACCCAAAGGTACCAATGCGAGAAGATTCCAGTAAACACAATCCAACAATGTGTGTTTTTTCTTCAAGCCACTCATATGATCCCCTTCATCATGTTGTGTTTCCCACGTAGCTTAATTGATAACAGGGTAATGTTTCTCCAGGATTTCTTAATTGTTTCATTCATCCCCCGAACTTTGATGCTATGACATCAGCCAAAATACCGTAGACTATGCCAAATAGCATGAGGAGGGGGGAACCAGCGGCTTCAGTAGGGTTATCTACGATCGACGTGATAGCGATGGCGAGGGTGACGAAAAAGCCGATGATTCCGCCCCTGAGGACAGGATGCATTTGGATATGTTCGCTTATCCCGACGATGAAGCCGATCAACGTCCTATTGTAGACGATGGAAACCAATAAACCCGTGGTAACAATCAGGTTCGGATTATCCAGAGACATGGTTCCAGCGGCACAGAAGAGGCCGCACAAAAGTCCTATAAAGGTTGCAATTAAAACCCTCTTAGTGTTCATGCTACAATCCCGTAAATATTTGCAATCGGATAAATAAAATAGAGAACTATTTAACCAAGTAAGTCTATTATTTAGCGATGTATCAGCTGGCGGCGTACAATCAAACGGATTCTGTGGTCAGGGAGATAGAAGACCCCCGGATGGTTTCAGAGTACCTGAACAAGTACCCTGTTGTCTGGCTGGATATGGCGTCTCCTCCAAGAGGAGACATAGAAGCCCTCGGCAGCATTTTTGGATTCCACAAGCTTGCTTTAGAAGACTGCCTGCACACCACACAGAGGCCGAAGGTAGACAACTACGGAGAATACTTTTTCCTGATAATAAAGCCGGCCGAATACGTTGAAACCGTCGAGATAAACCACATGAGCGTCTTCGTGGGGAAAAACTACATAGTGACGGTGAGGAACAAGGAAGACGACCACCTGATAAAGCCCCTCCTGGAGCAGATAAGGATGAAGACAACAGGGGTGATGAAGAACGGCACAGACTACCTATGTTATCTCCTGGTTGACACGATAGTGGACGCCTATCTGCCCATATTCGACCTCATAGACGACAAGGTCGAGGAGATCGAGGCCGAGATCATTGAAGGAACCGCCAGGGAAGTGATAGGGAAGATATTCAAGCTGAAGAAAGACCTCCTGTTGTTGAGGAAGGCTATTTTTCCAACAATGGAGACGGTTGTTTGCATGCAGAGGGGCGGGCTCCCCAACATGGAAGACAAAACAATCGTCTACTTCAGCGACGTCTACGACCACGTAGTGGAAGTCGTCGATCTGCTGGAGACAAGCAGGGAGTTGGTAAGCGGGGCCCTCGACATACACATGTCAAAGACCCAGAACGCGATAAACGAGGTGGCGAAGATATTCGCCATGCTAGCCATCATACTCATGTGGCCCTCAGTGATCGGCGCAATATATGGGATGAACTTCCCCGATATGCCTGAATACCATTGGGGCATATATGGTTACGCATTCGCCCTAAGCCTGATGGCGGTTATGATGGTTGTAACAGTAGTTTACTTCAAGAAGAGAGGATGGGTGTAGTAAAATCCTTAAGAAGTAATCTACTGCTTGTTGGTTCTTCTTATTTATCCCTCCCGAAGAAAAAATATGTACCATGAGAAGGTTTTTGTTGTCTGCTGTAGTGGTTCTAGTGTTCATGGGTGTATGCTCTGCGCAGGGTTTCGGCGATTTAATGGATGATTTGTCCCTCCAGCTTGATTTCCCAGAAAACAAAACTATAGAGGACCTGCATGTCCAAGTTTACATAGTACAAGGAAGCAGGCTCAGCGTGTTGGAAAGAATGATATGTGATCTACTGATGTCTGATGCATCCTCCCTGCAGTCAACTGCGGTCATCGTTTCCGGGGAGAACAGGACCATCTGGGAGATAAAGATGAGCAAAAAAACGATGGCAGACAATGAAACAAACCTGGGGGAACTGATGGAGGGATCCACGCTGGTAGTCCTCGTCGGGGGCCGAGACCGTAACAGGATCACGGACGAGGTGTACGATTCAGGCTACATAGTGAATGAATCAACAAGATACATGGGGTTGCTGTTAACGGGCAAAGGCAGACTTGACAACGATTCATCAGTGATCGTCTTCTACCAAAAAACCACGGAGAAGCTTGAAAGGAATGCAGTGAAAAACTCACCCCTCAAGGAATTCATGCCCGAGGAATATGTGCCCATCGCAGCCACAGCCATAGGCGCGATCCTGATGAGTGCCTCAAGGATAATTGAAGCGGTGCTGGAGTTCCTATCCATGCACAAGGGTAAGAGAAAAGCCGTTTTCGGCTACACCGGTCCGAGGATTATGGGGGTCTACCTGAAGGAGGTGGTTGCGATAATTGCAGCAGCTTTTATCCTGGGTTTCTCGATTACCTGGACCTTCACAGGCTTAAGCTGGGGCTTCTTCGACCTGTTCTTGCTGAATATGGCAGTATGTTTGTTCGCGACCGTAGCTCACGAGCTAAGCCACCGGGTGACTGGGAAATACTGTGGTGTAAAAATAGAATACAGGCTGTGGTATACTGGGTCTGTGATAACTATCCTGTCAGCATTCTTGGGCAGCTCTTTTGGTGTGCCGGGCTTCCTGTTGGAAAAAATGGGAGACTGTGCGAGCAAATGTAGGCATGCACTCACCAGACTAGCCTCCCCGATGGTGGCGATAATCACAGCAATGGTGTTCTACTACCTCCACATAAAGGATTCGTCGACAATATTCCAGATGATATATGTAACAGCGAGCATACGCGCCATGGCAGAGATAATACCCATCAAGGGATTAGACGGCTACTACGTCAAGGATTGGAGTCCAGCCATATGGTCCATCTCCTTCATCTTCATATCCTTGGCTTTCTTCGCAGTAAACTTCATATGAATAATTTATCTTCTCTCCGTCTGAAGATATAACAGTCGGGGTGTTTGCGTTGTTGTATGATGGATTCAGGTTGGGTGTTCTGCTCGACCCGTCCATGTTGGTTGGGGAGAGAAGCTTCAAGGCCGTGATGGAGTACGTGGACCAGAGGAATCTTCGCGGCTATGGATACAGCTTCTATATACCTGAGAGGTTCATGCAACTCTTGGAAGAGGAAAGCAGGGAGATGATGTTCTTCATAGACAAGGCTAAATCGATCAACATCAGCCACCTCAGAGACGTCGCAAACATACTCAGGAAAAAGCAGGCGATCCAGGCCTACAGCGCCCAAGGGGATGAGGCCGAGAAATACGCCACCTTCCACGGAAACCTGCTCAGGGAGACAGGGAACAAGGAGATCACTGAGATACTGTTCCAGGAGTGGGTCTTCCTCCAGGAAAACAACCTAATGGTTTCGAGGATCAAGAAACCCTTCACGTACTTCCTCAGGGCGGGAGCGACGGGGATAGAATACAAAACAGAAACAGAAGCGGAGGAACACATCCAAGGACTAAAGAAGCTGGCGAAGTGGACGGCGTTGGCTGGAAAGCCGACGAAGAAACTCACCGAGCAACTGGAAAACGCTATAAGAGGAGAGGGATTCTTCCTATTGACTGGATCAGAGTGAAGAAGATGAAAGACAGGAAGAAACTGAAGCTGGTTATGTTTTTCACATTAATCTCGTCGTTGCTTATAACCTACGTTGTAGTATCATTCATTGGATCGCTGTTGAGTCTGCCTTTGACTTGGAAGCTGACGCTCTTCGCATTCTTCGTATTGCTGCAGTGGTTTATGGCTCCAAGTGTAGTGAAGGGCAGCCTCAGGTTCAGGTACCTTGAGAAGGATGAATTGCCTTGGCTTGATTCATTGGTCGAAGGACTGTCAAAGAAGGCTGGGGTCCGTAAGCCTAGGATTGCTCTGCTGTCAAGCGATGAACCGAATGCTTTCGTCTACGGCAGAACGCCCGGGAGTTCCAACCTGGTGCTGCATACTGGATTGATAGAGAGTCTGAGCAGTGAGGAACTGAAGGCTGTGGTAGCCCATGAACTGGGGCACATAAAGAGATACGATTGCTCCATTATGACGCTGGCATCCATGGGACCCATCATCCTGCAAAACCTGTCGCATTCATTCTTTCACTCAGCCGAGGAATCACTGGACGGCAAAGCAACCAGCGCAGTCTTCGCTGCCATATTCTATCTTATCGCGATAGTGTTCCAACTGGCATACTTCCTAACAAACCTGTTCCTTCTGTGGCTGAGCAGGCTCAGAGAGTACCTTGCAGACGAGTTCTCAGCCGAGCTGACGAAGGCGCACGACATGGAGACTGCGCTGGCGAAGATAACCTACGGACTGGCGTTGGAGGAGGACATGGTCAATCCATTGAGGGTGTTCTGCATAGAAGACCAGGTGTTCGCGAGAAAGGAGATATACCGAGTCCTGGAAGACAAGGAAAAATACGACTTGGACGGGAACGGGGTGCTGGATAAACACGAAATGGAGGCGGCGTTGACCAAGGAATACGACCTGAACCAGGATGGGAGACTGGATGGACACGAGCTGCAGCTGGCCATGAAAAAACAGGCGAGGGGGGTCTTCCATAGGATAGATGAGATGATGTCGACGCATCCGCCGACCTACAGGAGGATAGAGGAACTGGGCAGGTCGGGAAAAGCCTAACTCTTGGTCTTCTTCTTTGATTTAGTGCGGTCTCGGTAGTATTGGAGGGGATGCTTTACATTACATTCTGAGACGCAGAAGCCATACGATTTGATCTTTTCGCAGACTGGGCAGCTGTACTTTGTGGAGCCCTTCTCGCCTGAGAGGAAGCTTAGTTGGTAGCGGGTTTTTTCTTCGTCGAATTTCGGGGACACCGAAAAAACCCTTACGACGTCATCCACCTTCAAGCCGAGGCCGATGAAGAATGTTCCCAGGATGAACATGACCTGATGGGATGCGCTCCCGGACTCGAGGGAGGATAGCATCCTTAGGACACATGGGGGTAATGCTGTGTTGTCAAGCTCCTTGAATCCCACCCTGGGTGTTGGGCCGACTGCAGAATCCGTTAACTGCTTAGCCATCGCCTTGAATTCTCCAGGAAAACTCTTGACTTCAACCGGCTCCATGATCCTGTGTTTTATGGCTTCCCTCAATAATACGAGGACTTCAACCCTCTTAGACACTCTTACGACGCCGTTATCCATCACCCTGTTCACGAGCTTCCATCTGGGATCAGAGGTCAGGTCCTTCGTAAGCTTGAGGAAGCTGGAGAAAACCATTCCCTCATCGATGAGGGGGAAATCCAGGTCCTCTTTCACTGCCTGAATTACTGAGTCGGGTTCCCTTCTGAGGAGAAGATGGGCGTGCTGTGCCTCAGCCTTTGCATACCTTGAGATCAGTATCTTGTTCGAGGAGGCGTTCACTACGATCCGGGCGATCGCGTAGGATAGGATCGTCAGCTCCTGAGAGAGGCGGTCTGATAGGTTAGTCTCTATCCTACCTCCCAAGGCATCAGAGACCCTTTTTCTCCCCAGATCCACGGCGGAGGAATACACTGGATGATTCAGCAGCTGCTCCAATGTCAGGTTGAGGGAGGAAACATGGTTCTTCGCTTCCCGGAGGAACGGATACTTAGCCAGGGTCTTCAGGTCAGATTCCATATATAAGGATTTAAGAAAACACTGATATATCCCAATTTTTTAGCATTTAAACCTATAGTTAATTTCATGGAAAGCCGGCGCAGGACGAAGAAGCAGCTGGAATCCGAGTTAAAGGAGCGGGGGGAGGAGATTCTGAGACTGAAGGCGGAATTCGAGAACTACAGGAAACACCTGGACCGGGAGAGGGAAGCCTTCATCAAGGTAGCCAATGAACAGCTTATAAGGCAGCTTCTGGAGGTGTTGGACAACTTCGAGCGCGCCCTTCCGCTGATAAAGGACGAGAAAGCCATCGAAGGCATCACCATGATCCATAAGCAATTCAAGAAGGTGCTTGAAGACGCCGGCCTCAGGAGGATCGAGTCCTTGGGGAGAAGATTCGATCCCTACTACCATGAAGTGCTGCTGCAGGAGGAATCCAAGGAAGAGGACGATATCATAGTGGAGGAACTGCAGCCTGGCTATATGCTGAAGGACAAGGTCATCAGGCACGCAAAGGTAAAGATTGCAAAAAACATGAAGGGTGATTGAATATGGCAGACAAAAGAGAGAAGATTATCGGGATTGATTTGGGGACGAGCAACTCGCAGGCGGCGGTGATCTTAGGTGGAAAACCTACAATCATCCCGTCAGCTGAGGGCGCGACTTACGCCGGGAAGATGTTTCCTTCCGTCGTAGCTTTCACGAAGGATGGGCAGGTTCTTGTAGGGGAGCCGGCTAGGAGGCAGGCTGTGTCTAATCCAGATGGAACGATTACGGCAGCCAAGAGGAAGATGGGGGCGAAACACAAATACAAGGTGTATGGGAAGGAATACACGCCGCAGCAGATCTCAGCCTATATCCTGCAGAAGATCAAGACGGATTCTGACGCCTTTTTAGGGGAGCCTGTGAAGAAGGCCGTCATTACGGTGCCTGCCTACTTCAACGACAACCAGAGGACTGCGACAAAGGATGCTGGGACCATAGCAGGATTGGAAGTTGTCAGGATCATCAATGAGCCGACTGCGGCGGCATTAGCATACGGCTTAGACAGGAATGAAGGAGAACACAACATCATGGTGTTCGACTTCGGCGCAGGAACACTGGATGTGACCATAATGGAGTTCGGGGAAGGCGTCTTCGAGGTTGTCTCAACTTCAGGAGACACACAGTTGGGTGGGAGAGACATGGACGAAGCCGTTGTAAACTGGCTCGTCGAAGAATTCAGGAAAGACACTGGAATAGATCTGTCAAAGGACAGGATGGCCACTCAGAGGGTAAGGGAGGCGGCCGAGAAGGCAAAGATCGAGCTCTCCACCGTCTTGGAGACGGAGATAAATCTTCCATACATTACCGCAGACCAGACGGGGCCGAAACACCTAACGCAGAAGATTCAGAGATCGAAACTGGAGGAACTCGTCGGGTCTATAGTGAAGAGATGCAGGGCTCCGACGGAGCAGGCGGTAAAGGACGCTAAACTGAAGCCAGAAGACGTGACGAAGATAATCCTAGTAGGCGGGCCGACCAGGATGCCCATAGTAAAGAAGTTCATTGAAGACTTCACAGGCAAGAAAGCGGAAAGGGGAGTGGATCCAATGGAATGCGTCGCGATGGGTGCCGCAATACAGGGGGGAGTGCTTGCAGGAGAAGTGAAGGACATAGTCCTGTTGGATGTTACGCCCCTCACGCTGGGTGTGGAGACACTGGGCGGGGTTGCAACTGCCTTGATTGAGAGGAACACGACCATCCCCACGAAGAAGAGCCAGATATTCACCACAGCGGCGGACATGCAGACAACTGTTACGATACATGTAGTCCAGGGGGAGAGGCCGATGTCAGCCGACAACACCTCATTGGGGATGTTCAATCTAACGGGGATTCCGCCGGCTCCGAGAGGGATACCCCAGATTGAGGTGGCATTCGACATTGATGCGAATGGTATACTCAACGTTTCGGCGAAGGACCTAGGCACGGGAAGAGAGCAGAGGATAACCATCACCGCTTCCACTAAGCTGTCAAAGGACGAGATAAGCAAGATGGTGGGCGAAGCGGAGAAGCACGCTGAAGAAGACAGGAAGAGGAAGGACGAGATAGAGATCAGAAACAACGCTGATGGATTGGTATACAATACTGAGAAGGTGCTCGCAGAGTTCGGAGACAAAGTCACCAGCGAACAGAAGAAGCAGATAGAGGATGTAAAGAACTCCTTGAAGAAGGCGCTTGAAGGGGAAGACATCGACGAGATAAAGAAGAAGACAGAGGAGCTGACGAAGGCTGTTCAGGTGATAGGCACTCAGGTCTATCAGCAGGCCCAGGCCGCCCAATCAGCGCAGGCATCAGGGGCAGGGGAAGAAGAGAAGAAAGAGAGGAAGAAAGACGAGGACGTGGTTGATGCGGAGTACAAGGTAGAGGAAGAAGAGAAGAAGTAGTAGACATGAAAAAAGACCTGTTTGAGCTGTCTGTCGTCGAAGGCGGCAGATACTCGAATCTCCTTGTCAAGAAACCCGATTACAGCGAACTGGTGACCTTCGCCTGGTGCAAGAAGAATCCTGTCTATAATTGGTTCTACTACAAGGAGGGCTACTCAGGCGGCCTGGTATGGGATCTGCTGGGCAGGTTGGGGATAGGTGAAGGTTCTAAGGTCCTGGACCCGTTCTGCGGCACAGGGAACACGCTGCTGGCGTGCAAACAGAAGGGCTATGATGCCATAGGCTTTGATATCCTCCCGTTGGGTGTGTTCGTTTCCAACACGAAATTACAGCAGGACTACGACATGGACCTGCTGTATGAGAGTGTAAGGGAGATAACGGCTGCGAAGTTCGGGGAAACAGAGCTGAGGTGGCCTGACCTAGACTTCATAGACATAAAGAAGGCGTTCTCTGCCTATGCGCGAAAGGATCTGCTATTCTTCAAGGAACAGATCTTGGGGATAGAGGACGATAAGATAAGGAACTTCATGTTTCTGGCGTTGCTTAGCGTAGTCATACCTGTGAGCAACGTGAAGAGGGACGGCGGTGTGTTGAGGATCACGAAGAAGGAGCATCATCCACCTGTGAGGCATCTATTCAGGAACAAACTGAAGAGGATGTATAAGGACCTTAAGAGGATGAAGCCCTTTCCTCCTGGGGTGTTCGCTGAGGCGCGTATTGGGGATTCTCGGTCGCTGCCTCTGGAACCGGAATCTATTGACTTATGCATAACCTCTCCGCCGTACCTTAACTGGGTTGATTACACCAAGATCTATGGGCTTGAATTAGCGCTTCTGGTGGATTCCTCAGAAGAGTTGAGGTCCCTCAGAAGGAAGTCCTTCAGGTCTCATGTAGGCGCGGATGATAGAAGGAGGATCGATTTTAGATCGGAGAAGGTGAAGGAGGTAATGGAGAACGTCTCTGAGAGCACCTTCGTGAGGAAGCCAGGGATAGTAGAGGGCTACTTCGAGGACATGTATATGTCATTGGGTTCAATCTTCAGTGCATTGAGGGATGGTGGGAAAGCAGCCTTGGTGGTGGGCAACGTCTGTCTTCCAGGCATTACGGTAGACACGGACCTTATTGTTGCTGAACTGGGGGAGCAGATAGGTTTCACGCTCGAGGAGATACTTGTAGCGAACGTTAGATGGTGTGACGTCCACGGCATCAGAAAAGAGCGCCCTGTGAGGGAGAGCGTCGTCATCCTGGAGAAGTAATCTTTATACCCCCTGATGTCATATAGTTATTAATCTCATAAGATGGCGAAGCGCGACTACTACGAGGTTCTTGGCATTGGAAAGGATGCTAGCGAACAGGAGATAAAGAGGGCATACAGGAAGCTGGCGAAGAAATACCACCCCGACGTGAACAAGGGAGAAGGTGCTGAGGATAAGTTCAAGGAGGTCTCTGAGGCATATGAGGTTCTCATAGACCCTGAGAAGAGGGCGAATTACAATCGCTTCGGTCACGCCGGCGCTGAGAGCATCTTTGGTCGTGAAGGCTTCAAGTGGTCGGATTTCACACACTTCTCGGACATAGAGGATCTCTTCGACAGGGACTTCTTTGGCAGGGACATATTTGACGTTTTCTTCCGGGGCTTCAGGGAGCAGCCTAGGAGGGGTCCGGTCCAAGGCAACGATTTGAGGTACGACTTGAACATAAGCCTGGAGGACGCAGCCAATGGTTTAAACACGGAAATACACGTGCCGCGCACGGAGACGTGTCCCACCTGCGATGGTCTGGGGGCTAAATCGAATTCCGACGTGAAGACCTGTTCATTGTGTAATGGAAGTGGCCAGGAGAAGAAGGAGAGGATCACACCATTTGGGAAATTCGTCAGCGTCACCACGTGCAGTGGATGCAACGGCAGCGGAAGGATCATCGAGAAACCCTGCCCGGAGTGCAGAGGCACCGGGAAGATAAGGCGGATGAGGAAGATCTCGGTCAAGATACCGAGGGGGGTCGATACTGGATCCCGTTTAAGGATCACCGGGGAAGGGGATGCGGGACTGAGGGGTGGTCCGTCAGGGGATCTGTACATAATAATGCACGTAGTGCCTCATGAGTTCTTCCAGAGGGACGGGGATGACGTCTACTGCGACATTCCTGTGACGTTCTCTCAGACAGCCCTAGGTTCAGAGATTGAAGTCCCCACGTTGAAGTCTAAGGTCCGGCTGAAGATCCCCCAAGGAACACAGAGCGGCACGTTGTTCAGGCTTAGGGATGAGGGCATGCCCAAGCTTCGTGGAAGCGGCCGCGGAGACCAGTATGTGAGGGTGAGGGTCGTGACTCCTAAGAAGTTAAGCAAAAGACAGAGGGAGCTTCTTGAGGAGTTGTCTGAAACGGAGGAGCTGGAGGAGAATGATTTCCTGAAGAGGTTCAGGAATCAGGTGATACGGTAGGCGGCTTTTTATTAGCAGAAACCTTAATAGATAATCGCTAAAATGTATTCTGCCTGGGATAAGAAGGAAAAGAAAAAGGAAAGCGTCCTTTCGAAGTACGCTAAGCACTTGGGCATCAGCGCAGTTGTCTTGGCGGCGCTCATGGTTATAATAGTGATCCTTGTCGTCTGGTGGTTCTACGGTTACCACTACGTTATCGTCTTGAAGGAGGAGATGGCCTTAACAGCGGTTAACTCTACGTTGTAGCCTTGATTTTCCCTGTCTGCTTCTCCAGGAATCCTATCCCTTCCTCAAGCAGTTTTTCTCCGGTCTCGGTTATTCGGTAGTATTTTCTCTTCCTGCCCACGTTCCTCCACTCGGGTTCAACGTAACCTGAATTCTCCAGTTTGTAGAGTACTACGTAGGCTGTTACCTTGCCGGCGGAGAAATCGAATCTCTCCTCAAGCATTCTGTTTATCTCATACGCGTATATCGGTTTCTCTCTGAGGAGGCTGAGGATGTATATCCAGAGATTTTCGATGGTTACCTTCTTTATGAGCCTTTTCAGGGGCTTCTGGGGGCTTTTATCTTCGACCATGTCTCATTATTATATAAGCTTTTATGACCATAAAATAACAGGATGAAGGGAATAACGGTAGCCATACTGGGCGTAGGGAACTGCGCTTCGTCATTAGTGCAAGGCGTCACATACTACAAGGACGTGGACGATTCATCACCACTGGTTCCAGGGCTGATGCACAACGTCATCCAGGGCTACAGCATATCAGACATAAAGTTCGTGGCCGCCATAGACGTGGACTCGAAGAAGATCGGCTTAGACCTATCCAAGGCGGTATTCACTGAACCGAATTGCACAGTAAAGTTCTCGGATGTTTCACCCCTAGGAGTCGACGTCGTGAAGGGTCCAGTACTGGATGGGGTGGCGGAGACCACAAGAGAGAAGTTCTCAGTTGACCCTAAACAGAAGCCAGAAGACGTTGAATCATTGTTGAGGAATATAAAGCCCGACGTTCTCGTGAACTACCTGCCTGTGGGCTCCGAGGAGGCGACGCGTTTCTATGCTAACGTGTGCCTTGATCTGGGCATAGGATTCATTAACGCGATCCCTGTCTTTATAGCATCCGACGCTTCTTGGGCTAAGAGATTCGAGGAAAAAAAGATCCCCGTGATAGGGGACGACATAAAGTCGCAGTTCGGGGCCACAATAGTTCACAGAACATTGGCGAGGCTTTTCGTGGACCGCGGCGTTAAGCTGGAGAATACCTATCAACTGAACGTTGGCGGGAATACCGACTTCCTGAACATGCTTGAGAGGAAACGCCTTAAGTCGAAGAAGATCTCCAAGACGCAGTCGGTTCAATCCCAGCTTCCCGCAGAACTGCCTGATGAGGACATACACATAGGTCCGTCAGATTATGTTCCATGGTTGAGGGACAAAAAATTGTGTTTCCTGAGGCTTCAGGGCAGGAAGTTCGGCGACATACCAATCAATATCGAAGTTCGGCTGGAAGTGGAGGACTCACCGAATTCAGCCGGCGTCATGGTTGACGCCATCAGGTGCGCAAGGATTGCCTTGGACAGGGGTGTTGGCGGCGCATTGTTGAGTCCATCATCCTACTTCATGAAGTCTCCGCTGCAGCAGTACCCTGACTCGGTAGCGAAGGAGAGGACTGAGGACTTCATTCGAGGTGAGCGGGAGAGATGATTCTGTTTGGTTTCGATTTCGGTGGGGGTGAGCGAAGCGAACCCGCACACTGGTGCCAGCTGACAGTGTCAGCTGCGAGAGGGGGGAGATGATCAAGTCGAGTTTTGACACTGAGAGGATCAGCGTGAGGATTGGTCTTGTTTTTTCTCGATTTGGTATTACTCCTAACACTTGGACGCTTATGGCCCTTGTTCCAGCATTCTTCGGGTTCTTGAGCATTCTGTCAGGCGATCTGTTCGGTTCTTTGGTCTTGTTCGCTGCGGCGGGTGCAATAGATGCGATAGATGGGGCCGTCGCGAAGGTTACTGGAAGCGTCACGGCCTTCGGTGGGTTCCTGGATGGGGTCATGGATAGGTACGTTGAGATCTTCATGTATATCGGCTTACTGTTCTATACGCTGCCGTTGGAGTTGGAGTTTTATCTGCCCACGCCGGTGTGGGTTTCTCTTCTAATATTTGGGGCTTTGATGCCGACTTATGTGACAGCTTACTCGCATCATAGAGGCGTTGTCACTGATCCTGTAGACCATAGGAGGATGGAGGGGCTTATCGGGAGAAACGAGAGGTTGTGGATCATATACATTGGCATGCTTCTTGGCTGCATGGAGGAGGTCTTTCTCGTATACTTTATCGCCATCTTGGCGTTGCTCGCTAACGTGACGGCTTTGCAGAGGATATGGTTCGTCTTTGAGCACAAAAAAGAGCGTCTTACTTGATATTTTTAATCCCTTATTCCCTATTCATAGTGATGTCTTCTGAATTAAAGACCCTAACAAGGAAACAGCTTTCGAAAAAACTTGCGGAAAAACACAAGACCTTCCTTGAGAAGTACATGAAAGAATTCGATTTCCTGCATAAGCTGCTTGTTTTGGAGGAAAAACAGGACCTATTGGAGCATTGGATAAAGGATGCGAGGGATGAGGATGATGGGAAGAAGGTTAAGGAATACATGAAACAGAAAAAGAGGAACGATGATGAGATTTCTGAGATAAGAAAGGGGCTCAGCGATCTGAACAAAAAAGAAGAATACGAAGTAAAGCAGAGATATGAGTTCCTGAAAGATCACATGGATTCCCATAGGGAGGCCATCGATTACTGGACGAGCCGCCAAAATGAACGAGAAAGAACTTAAGAAGCAAGTAAATGAACTGCGCCATGAGATAGATGGAAGAGAGAAGGAGGTTAAGGTGCTTTACTCTGAAATAGAGGTTCACAGGAATGGAGCGGTTGAGTTAAAGCTTCAGATAGACCAAGCCAAGGAATCCATCAAGTCATCGCTGGAGGAGGCTAAGCTATTCCTCAGCAAGAGGGATGAACTGAATAAGGAGGTTGCGGAATTAAAGAAAAAACGCAAAAAAATAAGCGATAAACTGAGGAAGCTGGGCGAGGAAATCAAGGCAAAGAAGATGAAGAGGGATGAACTCAATAGTAAGGCTCGGGGCACGAGAGAGATCTTGGGGAAGCTATACCAAGAGAAGCTGGCAAAGATCTTGGAGGGGGATATCCCGCTCATCGATGAAATCCGTCTATTCGACAGAATATTTGAGATAGAGGATAGACTGGATGTAGTGGGGAAAGCCGATGAACTGCATACGAAGATATCCAAGGAATATGAGAAGATACAGAAGCTTAACAAAACATTCGACGGAGTCTGCAAGAAGATAAAATCCTTGGCCGAGGAATCGCAGGAAAGCCATGAGCGTGCTATGCAGATATACCATGGGGTTGATGATCTCAGGGAGAGGTCTAAACAGGATCATGGGAAGATAAAAGAGAAATACGAGCAGATCAATCCCCTCAGAGACAAGGTAACCGCCCTCAAGCAGGATATAAGGGTTTTAAGGGAGAAACTTACCCCATTGAATGAGGAGCTTAAGTCCTTCAAGAAGCAGAGAGATGACAGGAGAAGGGTGGAGGACACAACCAAGGCGAAGGAAAAACTCCAGAAGAAGGGGCGGGTCAGCATCGACGACCTCCGTGTCCTATTGGAAAGCGGTGAGATAAGTTTTGAGTAGTCAACCGTTCAGGTACTCTACTTCTTCTTCACCTAGCCTGTATTTTTCCATTAGTTCCTCCCCGTTTATCCTCTCATTCTTCAAGAGGGTCTTGAACAGTGGTATGTATTCCTTATCTATGACTCGGCAGGATGCGTGTAGTATTGGTGAAAGCTTCTCACCTATTGTTTTTCTTATGTTGCGTTCTTTTTTTGTCTGAGACATCTTGATTAGGTAGGATGGGAACCTGTACATTGAGTACCTTATCTGCTTCTTTTTTGATATGTTCACGCCGCCGCTCATGAGGGTGTTCACGTACCTCAGGAAACCCCAGTATTGTCTGTTCGTTATCCTCCCAAGAAAGATGTCTGCCTTCGCTATGTACTCATATGCCCGCCAGATGTCTTCTTTGTCGGTGTAGATGTAAGGCATGTTTTCGTCTATCCACAAAAGCACGTCCTTTGGCTGCTCGTCGAGGTCGTAGAGCGAGGTCACCGCCTCCTTGAAGTCCTTCTTCGTCAATATAAGGCTTAATGCCTTGTATACGTCTGAGGTTTTGTCCCTTTTCTCTAAGACCTCTAAGTCTTCCATTGATATCTTCTTTCTACCCTTTGCCGCGGTCTCTAGGTCGTTTATCGCCGACCTTATGTCTCCGGCAGAGTTTTCAGAGATCTTCTCCAGGACGCCTGCTTCCGCAATCACGTCTTCCTTGTTGCAGATCTGTTGCAGTATCCTCTCTAATGTTTTCGCCGTCGGCCGCCTCATCTGTAGTTTCTCAGCCATCTTTTTGATGGTTGCAAGCCTCTTTGAGCCGAAGTCCGAGGTTAGCAGCGTTATGGGGTTCCTTGATTCCTTCAGGAGATCAGCGACCTTCTTTATGTCCTTTATCTGGTCTACGTTGTCTATTAAAAGAAGCCTTTTCCCACCGAATATGCTCGCAGTCTGCGCAGTCGCCTTAGCCGAGTCCAGGTTCTCATTTGTTACCTCAACGATCTCAAAGCCAAGTTCGCATGCGAGTGAGTTGATGAGGGAGGTTTTTCCGACGCCTGTTGGACCGTATATCAACAGGGGCTTCTTCCAGTGATACCTCTTCAGGTCCTGCACCAGCTTTGGGTTTCCAGCTATCTCTTCCAGCTTCTCTGGTCTGTGCTTCTGAACCCACATAACATAAAAATAGGTTTTATATGCCTTAAAGCAGTAATATTTAATAGGAAGAACTATGAGGTGATGATATGAACAGCATGTATTCGATCACTTTCGGTGGTATGGATTTAACTATTGATCTGACCTCCTTCATCCAGGATGTGTGGAGTATAGTACTCCTTATAATGCTCTTTATAATAGGTTACTTTGTGGGCTACTTTGTTGTCTCGAATCTTATCAAAAGGCTTCTGTTGGTAGAGAAGCTTCAGGTGCAGCTGGTAAGGTATGGGGCAACGACGACGAGCATGTGGAGATCGATTGTAGATTTCACAGCAATGTACGCTACCTGGTTCGTTGTCTTCTTTTTCCTTGCGCTGGCGTATGAAAGGATCCCTTTCCTTGGCGACCTGTTCTCTGGGGTTGTGATCCCGTTGACGAAGTTGATTTCCTTGATAATATGTGGTCTATTGATCGGCAGTTTTGTAGGCAAGCTTACGAAGGATAGCCTGGTAACCATCGGTTTGGAAGATGGTCTAGCGAGATATAAGATTGGCGACACACTCGGCGGGGTGCCTGTGTCAAGTGTTCTTGCGACAATAGCTAAGTGGTTTTCATTCCTCTTGTTTGTGACCGAAGCATACAGGCAGATCCTGGTGGGGGTGGGAGGGGATTCTGAGATCATAAATGCATTGAAGGGATTGCTGAATTATGTACCAAACGCCCTGTTGGGGATCCTTGTTTTGGTTGTTTCCCTGATCGTTGCAAATTTTGCGTCAGCTAGGATAAGGCAGAGGATGCCGAGTTTCGGTGAATTGTTCCCAACGGTCATTGAGATAGTGATAATCTTCTTCGGCGTGGTTCTTGCACTGCCCAGAATCTTCGGTATAGACGACCCAACGGTTTTCCTGGCATCGATGGCAGTTATGGCGGGGTCTTTTCTGATATTGATGGTCGGTGTTGCATTGGGATTGGCCATTGCCATAGGTCTGGGTTTTAAGAGCTATGCTGAGAAGGCGGCTGAGAAGCTTAAATAACCCAGTCTATCATATCTTTATCTCATCTGGTTTCCTGTAGACTTGGATGCCCTCCATAGTCCCCAGTCTCTTAGTGTTCTCTATGTCAATATCTCGTATGTGTATCCTGACCTTCTTGCCGAAGCTTATCGCAGAATACGTGCATTCTTCCACGCATTTCTTGCAGGCGTTGCACTTTAACATGTTCGCCCTCACCCTATCATCCCTGTAGATGGCTTTCTTTGGGCAGTTCATGAGCGGAGGGCATGTTTCGCAGTTCCTGCAAAGCATCGGGTCTATTACCAGCGGAAGCATTGTCTCCTGAGTCTTCTTGTAATCCGTTGGGACCACATGGAGGGGGGTTCCGCTCTTGACCGCTTGTGCGGCGATGTTGCTTACAAGGGAGTCGGCGACTCCTGTAACTATTTTTGCCACGGTGTTTGCAGTACAGGGAGATACTATAACGAGGTCGTATTCCTTCTTAGCGAGCCTTCCGACCAGGGGAGAGCTGGATCCTTGTTCGTCTTCCATGAACACATCCTTGAAGTCTCTCTCTATCTGGTCAAGGAGGCCGTACATCTCTGCCACCTCACAGCCCGCTCCAGAAAAAGCTACTGCTATCTTGTTCCCTCTCATGTTTTTCCGCATGAAGTCAGCGCTTTCTTGGAGTAGGTGGCCTGCTCCCGTCACACACCAGAGAACATGCATTTTATTTATAATGTTCTAAAGTGATATATCTACTATGTTAAAGATTATCAAATCCGTGGATAATAATGGATTCGTCTACTCCCCATTTGTCGTGATCGTGCTAGTGGTCATCTCGTTAGCCTTCGCAGTCCACTTTATGGAGATAGAGAAGCTCCAGATCGAAGGGATACAGGTGGAGGCGCAGGTAAACAAAGCCGTCCTAGACATGGAAGAGCTGAAATCGAACACAAACACAATAGCCCTCCATCTATCATATCAGGCGATCTCAACAAAAGAAAACAACACAACAGAGGAGCTCAGAGAAGAAATAGAGAACAAACTGAATGAATACGTAAGCAACCACAGACCAGCTGAGGTGTCAACAATAGAGGGAAACTATTCCATCTCATTGGAAAAGCTACCCAACGACTACCTGTTAGTGAAAACCTCCAAAGCGCCTAAGGCATGCATAGAAAACCAACTCATCAGTTTATGCTCCAACCTGAGCATAGAACGCATAGTAGACAGAAAATGGACCAACTAGCCCTCTTCGTGGACCAGGTGATAATATTGTTGCTGATGCTAACAGGCATGTTGGTAGGGGAATCCGCCACCTCGTCACTTTTCGGCTACGTCAGAGGGAAGACGAAGCAGTTACTATACCTGCTGTTCTTCGTCGTCTTCATAGTCTTCGGCAACTATCTGCCATCCCTTATGGGGCTCCCCAACCTCAGCTTCCTTGATTCCATAATACTATTCAGCGTCTGGGGATTTCTGTCAGTCTTCTTCAGCAGAACCCTCATTTTCCTGCTTGATCACTCGACTAGCTTCCTCAGGGGACTGAATAAGGGGGGAAAAAACAAGATAACAGTGGATGCACAGAATCTGATAAGACACCTTCGACAGAAGGGGCTGAACTGGAAGGAAATAAACTCCATCCTCTCTGACCTCACGGGTTCGAGCAAGAAGGCCGAATCCCTGCAGAAGAAGGCGGAAAATGGCAGGCTTAACAAGAAGATCCCAATAAACCCCCACGAGCTTACGGTAGCCGTGCATGGTATAGGATTTACCGCGGAAGAAATAACCGATCTGCTAGTTAGAGCCTTCAGCCTGACCCCTGAGCAGGCAGCGAACATATGGCGGGAATCCACCTAACAACCCCAAACTCCCACTAATCTGGCTGCCATATTTACGTTCTCTCGTCCAGTAATATAATGCCCCTCACAGGGTCACCTTAGCTGAGAGATGAAATGATTTTTGATCGATGAATCTGGGGGTTAGTGAGGGGTTACACATTCAAGTATCTATTTATGTTCGTATTCCACATATTTTAACCTATGAACTATAGATTGGTTCTATCCTCTTTGGTTGTTTTTGTTTTGTCCACATCTATAGCGGATGCGTTATCTATGACGGCCGTGGATATAGTCCCAAGCAACCAGCTTTATCTTGATGACTCATTCTCGGTGCATGTTAAACTCAACGGTAATAGCTGCAAATGGCAGGTACGCTTTACCCTAGACGGTAAACCCTTCAACACCAGCATCTACCTGCGGAACGGTACAAGATATATACCTTGCAGCACAAAGGAGACTGATTCAGGTGTGTGGGATCTGAAGAAAAAACCGCTCACACCCGGAAACCACGTCGTCAAGGTAGAGCTCTATGAGCCAGGCACGTCCTCTCCTGAGTGGGGCCTTCTTGTATACGAAAAATCCACTTCAATACTGAGGATATATGACGCCTTCAGGGCAACGACAACAACGACCTCGACCACTACCTCGACGACGAGGAAAACAACCACATCAACAACGACCTCGACGACTTCAACCACGACCTCGACGACGAAGCCAGTCGCATACCTTGAACACGAGGATGAAGAATACGGCTTCAGGCTGACATACCCCGACACCTGGAAGAAAAAAGAGGAGATTAAATGGGCTGTGTTGTTTACGACCCCCTTCGACGAAGAAGCCAAGATACCTGACATATACCAGGAGAGGGTTGGGGTGTCCGTCCAGAAGGTGTCATCGGATGCGACGCTTGAATCATTTACAGCCTCCTCGATAGATTCACTGAAATCAGTTTCAGGATTCGAGGTCATCGACTCCAGTAACGTTACCTTTGCAGGTCAGGAGGCTCGTCAAGTGGTCTATGAGTTCAGGATGTATCCCCTAGACATGAAGGCTTTGAGGGTCTATACGATAAGGAACGACTATGCCTATGTGTTGGTCTACGAGGCGGAGGATAAGAGTTATTCTAAATACCTAGAAGATTTCAGTAAACTCAAGGATTCCTTCCAGATCTTGGCGGAGCCAACCACAACGACCACCACATCAACTACGACAACAACGTCATCATCTACCACCACAACAACCCAGCCGGGCATATACACTACGCTTCTGTCCAATATCGGGTTGATTGCCGTAGTAGCCATCATCGTCGTAGTCGCACTATTTTTCGTGTTAAGGCAGCTGACCAGACCAAAAGAGAGGAAGACAAAAACCATTGCCGCAAAATCGAGGGTCGTGTCTGAGGAGGACATATCTAGAGATGAAATCCTTGACGAGGTCATGAGGAAAACACCGAGCATTGTATCAGAGGATAAATCCATTAAAAGAGAAGTTAGGACGACTACAGCTGACTTAGGGGATGAAGACCTGAGGAGGCTTAAGGAACTGGAAGAAGAGATAACCCGACTGGAGAAGGAGACAGCAAAGGATAAAAAGGAGAGCGTCTGGGACGCAGAGGGTTCCGAGGAATCCGTAGAGAAGGGCACTAAGAGCAAGAAGAAATCTGATGAAGGGAATTCGGGGTGATGCGTTAGACAATAAACTCATGCTCTTTCTCTGTTTTCTTTCCATCCACTTCTAGAGTCCTCTTTAGTAAGCCCTTTCTTTTGGCATGAATTCGTGCCATCGCATAGTTTCCCATGTATTCCTCTGGTATGATTATATCCCCTATAGAATATCTGTGGGTGATGTGTATCCCCTTGAATTCTTCATCAGTTAGATCAAAGCAGAATTCATCAATAACAGACTTAAGTCTTTTTATGTCGAAGACAGCGGAGCAGAATTTCTGATCAAATCCGGATCCGAGTTTTTGGGGCTTCTTTTTTGTTTTCAGGTTCTCTCTTCCAATAGCAGGGTTTAGGTCGAGGAGTATCTGGGCATCGGGGAATTCAGAATATATCTTAGACAGATTCTCCGCCGGAACGGAGCCTTTGACCTGTAGTGTGTAGACTCCCTTCTTTTTTGAGGATTTCGTTACAGTTATGTTGTTCTCTGATAGATGGCTTGTTATGTCCTCCCATGATATGATGCTCCCTGATATATTGAATTCATCGCGTGAATCCTTTGTCATAATCCAACCGAGAGAGTTCACGTAGTCATCGGATGAGGAGATTTTTATCATATTGCCTTCGTTTCTTATCGTCATTATGGGTCCCTGGAATTCACCCCTCCCGTATTTGATGAACTTCTTGTGTATATATTCCTTCTCAGGGTTTCTTTGGATTATTTCCTTGATGAAGTGCATTTTAGGGCAGAAGCTGTTTTTTCGTAATCTTTGTTGGAAGATACTCCTCTGCAACGAACTCCAGTGATTTGGATGCGAGGGCCTGTTGCTCTATCCTAACGCCTTTACTTGACATCAAGGCTAATTGTTCTTTCCATTCCTTCTTCTGGAACCATGGGTACTGCAGCAACTCGCTGATCCTCTTCTTGTCCACGTCCTTCAGTTTTTCCGTGACCTTTTCGAGGTCGTAGGCGTCGATGTCAGTCATAGTCATCCCTATGAGCTGCATCTTGGGCGTTCCCAGTCTCTTGGATTCGTGGGCCAATGCCATAGAGCCAGCCTTCATGACGGAGTAGATGTAATAACCCCATGGATCTCCGTCGGTGAACATTATCGCAGGCAGCTTTAATTCATGGGTCAGTCTGTGGACCAGCCTCCTGCATCCACGGGCTGCCTGACCCTTCGTTGAAACCATTATGCAATTGTTTTTGAGGTGGTATTTTTCTTCCACCAGACGGTCGAACATGGCGCCAGTCTCTATCACGAGGATGTATTCTGCATCAAATTCATGGAATTTGTAGTGCTCGACTATCGATGGAATAGAAAGACCTGATCTTCCGAGCTTTGAGCAGTCTATGAAGTCACCCGAGTCTTCTACTGTGAGCTTTCCAATCAGTGTGCCTTTATCGTCCGCCTTCAGGTGCAGCTCCTCTCTCAGGACACCCAGTGAAGTCTCAAGGTCGACTATCAAGGGATCCGATTCGTTCTGGTCTTCGAAGGTGTTCTCCTTCGTGTCCGCTATAGTGTGCTTCAGCTGGTAGTATAGTTCCCTTATGCTTGCTGTCTTCTCCCTTGACACAAGCTCCTTGCATTTTGTGGCGATCAATATGGTCTGCATGAATTTCCTTGAGTGAGCGACGTTCAGGAACGATCTGGTAGACGTCTTGTCACCCAACTCGAGCAGGTTCTTCTCCTCGTTGAAGTGTATGTTGCCTATGCTCCGCTGGGGCAGACTTATCTTGGGTGACTCGTTCAGCATGATATCCTCTGTTATTTCCTTGCCTAGGTTGGTTAGTCTTGATATAACCTTCTGGTCTTCCATCTTTTTATTCCTCCTCAGTTGTAAAATCAGCTTCAGGGATTTCTGAGTCGTCCTCGCTCTCGCCCTCGAGCATAGTTTCCATTTCCGACTCATTGGCCTCCTCTTCCTCGAGGTCCATGCCGGTTATCCTCTCATCCACGAGCTTTTGAAGCGCTTTCCGGATTTTTTCTTCGTTCTTGTTCGAGAGTTGCGCGAGCGCTGAAGCAAGCTCTGAGCCGTATCTCAGCAGTATCTGTTTTTTGGCTTCCTTCTCCAAGGCCCTTCTCTTACGTGAGTGATAGAGCTGGAATCTCCTGCCAACCTCCATCAGAGCGAACCTTACCTCCTTCATTATCTTCCTATCCTCTGCGATGCTCTGTTTTCCGGCCGAGATGTAGGGTATGTGAGTTGAAAGCACGTTCACGAAAACAGTTACCGGTGAATTCTCGAAGTCTTTTATGCCGTACCTCTTCCAGTCGACGGAGGAAACAGCCTTGGTGATTGCGCAGCCTCCTGCATCGAAGAGTAACGGCGCTTTGTTCGCGAAACGCATCAACTCATATCTTGTTCCCTCGCCGACGTTCCGCCCAGCCTGTCCGCCAACCGCTATGGCGACCTCGACCTGGAATGGGATGCCGCCTGAATGGACCTTCGGCGGTCTGGTCAGAACCGCCTCGAATTCAGGGTCCAGGATGTTTAGCACCGCATTCCTCACATGCTCCTCTCCTATAGCCTCCAAGCCTTCCATGGAAGGCGCAAGAAACTTTGTCTTCTCTATGGCGTTTATTATCTCCTCGCATTCGCTCCAAGTCAGCTTTCTGGGGTTCTTGTCGAGGTCGAAGCTCACATACTCTTGGATCTCCTTAACCTTTGCGTTGCTCATCCTGGAGAGCGAGGTCACGAGGAAGGAGTTCGCCTTCCGCGCCTTGGTCGCCTTCGCCATGTTTATGATCTCGTCAACCTCCAGCCCCTTCGGATGGGCCCTCACTGGAACGGGCGGCTTCGGGATCTTCTCGCTTGATCGGTCAAAGATGGTTTTCCTCCCTTCCGGGTCGATGAACGTTATCCTCGTATGTGGGTTTGCTATGGCCGTCCTCCGCAGATACTCGAATGGTCCCCTTTCGCCTAGGTTGAACTTGACGCCCTTGACTTCGATACCTATCCCTGTCCCTCGCCAGTATTCGCTGTACTCCTCGTGTTTGAGTATGTCTGCCTTGTTTTTTGTTATGTCTATCATCAGCTCTATCTCATGGACTTTGCCGTTGCCGGTGGACGTTTTTACCTTGATTGGTTTGCCGGTGGTTATCTGTGAGAACAAGGTGACACCCGCTACTCCAATACCCTGCTGCCCCCTCAGCTGCACGTTCCGGTGGAATTTGGTTCCTGCGAGCATCTTACCGAAGACGTCGGGGACATGCTTTATTGGGATACCAGGGCCGTTGTCCGACCCGCTTACACGGTAATGTTCCACACCCAAGGAGTCGATGCCTATCTGGATTTCCGGGAGTATCCCTGCTTCCTCGCACGCATCCAGCGCGTTTGTCACGATCTCATGGACTATGGTGGTTAATGACCTCAACTTGCCTGAGTAGCCGAGGTGTGCACGGTTTTTCCTGAAGAATTCGGTTATTGAGGTTTCTCTGAATTCCTTGAACAGGTCATCTGCTTCTCTCTCGTTTCCAGCGGTCATGTTCACCATCCGTCAAAGGCTTAAAAATATTGGGATTTCAGCTATAAAACTGTGAACATGAACCCACATTCATTCCTCAAGAAGCCCTTCATATTTTAACAGATCATCTTGATGTCTGCTGGATTTTTCCAGGAACTGGTATACTACAGAATGCCGTGCCCCTTTGATCAGCCTTATTATAGCCTCCTTTGCGACCTGTACGTTGTCGTATCCGCCTATTACCCCCACGCTTTTCCCATACACTGATATGTTGGTGTGGGTTATACCTTCGATAAACGCCCGCGTTTTCCCTTTCCTGCCTATGATGCGCCCCTTCTTCCTTGCGAGCTCTCTCTCAGATCTCAGGAAATCCATTAAAGGCATGATCTCCAGAACATTGTCTTCATTAAGCAGCCTGAAAGCTATCTCAGGGCTGAATCCACGCCCGATAGCGAGTGCTATATCCCTAGCAGTTAGTAACCCGATATCTTCCCCATCGATGGACACGTTGCCATCCTCTATGGTTATCTTGGTGTTTGTTTCCTTCTCTATCCTCTTCTTAACCTCACCATGTGTTCCGATCAAGACTGCGACCCTGTCTTCTGGTATCCTCAGATACTGCATACGTTACCTATTGGATTAAATCTCTTAAAAGGGGCTTTATTTAGCCTTATGGGGATTAATTAACCAAGATGGAAGAGGCGATGTTGTACGAAAAGGAGGACGGTAGAGTGAAATGCGGCCTCTGTTCCCACAGATGCTCTATAACTGAGGGGAAGAGGGGTATATGCGGCGTCAGGGAGAACAGGGGAGGGACGCTTTATTCGCTGGTCTATGGTAAAGTCATAGCAGCCCATGTTGATCCTATAGAGAAGAAGCCGTTCTTCAACTTCCTGCCGGGGACCAGAAGCTTTTCCATAGCAACGGCTGGGTGTAATTTCCGCTGTGAGTTCTGCCAGAACTGGGAGATAAGCCAGGAGGCCGGGAAATACAAGGACATGCCCGGAACCTATCTGTTCCCTGAAGAAGTTATCCAACAGGCGAAGGAAAACAGGTGTGATAGCATCGCCTATACCTATACGGAGCCCACGGTCTTCTTCGAATACGCCTACGACTCATCGGTTCTGGCGAAAGAAGGGGGTATAGCGAATCTCTACGTTACTAATGGATTCATGACAGAGGAGATGCTCAAGAAATATGACGGCTTTTTGGATGCCGCGAACGTTGATCTGAAGAGCTTCAGCGATGAATTCTACCGAAAGGTATGTCGTGCACGCTTGGAGCCAGTTCTCGACTCCCTTAAGCTGATGAAGAAGATGGGCGTCTGGGTTGAAGTAACCACCTTGTTAATCCCAACGATGAATGATTCATCTGAGGAACTCAGGCAGATCGCAGGATTCATCAAGGACGAACTGGGAGAGGAGACCCCCTGGCACATCAGCAGGTTTCATCCCGACTACAAGATGAGGGATCTGCCTCCAACCGATCCGGGGAAGATACACGAAGCGAGGGAGATCGGCTTGGATTCAGGCTTAAGATACGTCTACGCCGGGAACCTTCCAGGCGACCTGGGGGAGAACACCTACTGCTACAACTGCGACCATCTGTTGATAAGGAGATACGGCTTCACGGTGTACGAGAACAAGGTCAAGGACTCAAGGTGCCCGAACTGCGGCTCAAAGATCGATGGTAGATTATAGATGCACAAGTTATTGGAGAAGATCCTGGAGGGGATCAAACCCTCAGAAGAGGAGCATAGGCGCGAGAAAGGTATAATAGATAGAGTGGAGAAGGCACTTCAGTTGAGGGGTGTTCGACCGCTCCTCGTAGGATCTCTGGCGAAAAAAACAGATATTAGGGCTGACAAAGACATAGACATCTTCATCCTGTTCGACCCTGGAGTAAGCAGGAAGGAGCTGGAGGAGAAGGGGCTTCAGATTGGTAGGGAGGTTTTCACTGAATTGGGTGCTGAATATGAGATAGACTATGCCGAGCACCCCTACATTAAGGGGCTCCTTGAAGGCTATGTTGTTGAAATCGTCCCATGCTATGAGACAAAAAAGCCGAAATCCGCTGTAGACCGCACACCTTACCACATCCAGTACGTGAAGAGGAAGATCCGAGAAAACAGAAGGCTGGCTGACGAGATACGGCTCATGAAACAGTTCATGAAGGGTGTGGGGGTGTATGGTGCGGAAGCTAAGGTCCAGGGCTTTTCGGGTTATCTGACAGAGTTGCTGGTCATACACTATGGCTCTTTTGAGGACGCATTGAAGGCTGCTTCAGGATGGAAGTTCAACGAAATCTTGGATCCAGAGAACCTGTGGGAGGATAAAGAAGCGTTAAGATTCTTCTTTCCGGAAGCCTCTTTGATTGTCGTGGATGCCGTAGACGAGAACAGGAACGCCGCCGCTGCTGTTTCGGAGCAGACGATGGCGAGATTCATCCACGCTGCAAGAGAATTCCTCGACAAACCCTCTAGGGACTTCTTCTTTCCGCCGGAGAAGGGGTTTCCCTCACCTGAGGAGCTGGTTGCAAGGATGGAGTCCAGGGGCACAAGGTTTATCGCAATAGAGTTCACGCATGGTAGGATTAATCCTAACACCCTTTATTCTCAGCTTAGGAAGACAAGGGATTCCATTGTCAGACACATAGATGGGGTTGGATTCAAGGTCCTGAAGTCAGGGATCTGGACTGATGAGGAGCATCTTTCAGTGATCCTTTTGGAGTTCGAGGTCTGGATTCTTCCGCCCATAGAGCACAGACTGGGCCCGCCCATAGACATGAGCCTTGAGGAGCAGGACAGTTTCGTGGAAAAGTACAAAGACTATAGGCCAAGGATCGAGAAGGGTCGCTGGGTTGCTGAAGTGAGACGGGAGATTATCCATGTGGAGGAATTGATCTCGGAGATCCTGGAGGAAAGAAGAGGATTCGGGAAGAATCTAAGGGAGTTAGAAGAGATAAGCATGGTAGAAGACAAATATATACTGAAAATTGATGGAAAAAAATTCCTGAAGTTCCTAGGAGAGTTTACTTGACCTTTCCCATGAATTTTCTGAATGCTGGGTGCATTTCGCTCATCTGTTCTTTCTGCACTTCCTCGTAGAGGCGGTATAGTATTCCCACTGTTAGGAGTATGCCTGTGCCGGAGCCTATCGCACCTAATAGATCGGCTCCTGCGGCCAGTAAGCCGACTGCAATGGAGCTGATGACGGTTATCTGTGGGATGTATCTGTTAAGTACGTTCTCTATAACCCTCTTGTCTCTCCTAAAGCCGGGGATCTGCATACCGCTCTGCTGTATCTGTTCAGCGACCTTGTCTGCTGAAAGTCCCGTGGTTTCGACCCAGAAATTCCCGAAGAGAACGCACAATGCAGTGAAAATTATGAGGTAGATGCCTAGGTGTATGAGTACGTTGACGTCCATCAACTCATAGATTTTGTTTGGATTAAGGATACCATTGAGATCTCCGAGGGTGATGTATCTTGTTGCAGTGTAGACGAAATTCTGCACTGGATTCATCTGATCCTCTATGGGGTTTTGTATGTTGACTCCCACCATCGCTGGCAGCATCTGGACGTTTGCGAGAAGCGCGGCTGCAAGAATAACAGGTATGTTGGAGACGTAGAAGAACTTTATCGGGTATCTGCCTCCAACGCCCCTTATTCCGCCGTAGGATAGGGGTATCTCAATCCTCATCGACTCGCAGAAGACAACAACAAGGAAGACCACGATCGTGGCTATTACGGGGAACAGTATCGTCAGGTCAAACATGCCCTTGTTCGCTTCTTCTATGAAGAGGGGTATGTAGCCTAGCCTGTCTGTGAATCTTATCGGATCCAGCCATTGGAGGAATGTAAGTGATGCGCTGATTATCTCCTTTGAGACCCCTCCGGCGATGAATAATCCGATGCCTGAGCCGATGCCCCACTTTGAGACGATTTCGTCCATGTACATCAATAGAATGGAGCCTAAGGCTATCTGGAACACTGTGAAATGAACGAATGGGTGTGTGAGTCCCCAAGAAGCCCCCAGGTATTGTTCACCTAATCTGAAACCAACTACTACAGCGTATGCCTCAAAGAGGGCAATTATTACTGTCAGGATCTTCTGGGCTCCTTGGAACAACGCCTTCCCATCCTGTGTAGTAAGGTCTATGTCGAGCATCTTGGCTCCGACCAACAGTTGCAGTACAATTGATGCTGTAACGATCGGTCCAATGCCCGTGGAGATGATTGTGCCCATGGTGCTGGCAAATATTGCCGCAAACTGCTGGTATGAGGCTGGCAGATCCCTCTGCTCGACGTGTACGGGATATATGACTCCCATCACAAAGAAGAGAAAGAGAACAGCCACAGTCCAGGTAAGTTTTTCCTTGAAGGGCACGTGCCTTTTCGGGAGCCTAACCTCTGGGATGTACTTTATGATCGGGCGGATGAACTCGAGATCCATTTTATTCTGGCATCTCTACCTTGCCCCCAGCGTCTTCGATCTTCGTTGCAGCAAGCTTGGAGCAGGAGTCAACTACAACATCCACGGGATGAGTGATCTTACCCGAACCTAGAAGCTTATCATATCCCATGGCCCTGAGATCGATAGAGTATTTCTTGTTTTTGATTTCTGCTTTTTTCTCGCTTACAAGGAGTTCAAGGTTTTGCTCTATGCAGCCCACGTTTATTGTCTTCAGTTTCTTGACGACCGCTGGCGGTCTCTTGAATCCGGTGTAGCCGAAATAGTTTGGCATGTATTTGCTGACGTAGGACCACTTGTGTTTCTTGCTTCCAGCCATGCCTCTCCCACCGTGACTTCCGGCGCCCCTGTGCTTTTGGGTGTTTCCGTATCCGCAGGTTCTACTACCTCTCAGCTTCCTTATCTTTCTTGCATTATGTGCCATCCTTGATCACAGCATACTATCCAAGAGTTCGTTGATCTTTCCCCCCCTGTAGCCGAGGGCTCCTCCAATGGAGTAGGGGTGTTTTATTCCCTTCCTCTCGTATCCCTTCTTAGGTGGATTTAGTCTGAAGACAGGCTTCAGACCAGTAATCTCCTTAATCTCTGTCTTGAATTTCATGTAGTCGTCTGAGAATTTCTTGACGGACTTGTATTTGCTGTTCTTCTTCATGTAGGCGTCTGTAAGGCCTTCGCCGCCAGTCACCTGACCCCTTGTTTCAAGTATCTTCTCTATCAGCTCAGGTGCTATCTCACCCCAGGTTACGTAGTCCTTTACCTTGTTTATCATACCAGCATATTCTTTTCTGTCGTCGATTATGACGCAGTGGTTCACCCTATTGAGGTTAAGCAGCCTTAGTGTCTCTTCTATGTCGCTTCTAACATGCACTTTTCCGCGTACTCGCAAAACAGCAAGCCTTTTTTTGTCCGCCATTTTAGACTAAACCGGAGTGTATTTTAAGGTTTTCCGTTTCTTTTTCGTCGATCTTCATCTTGTTTGTGTTTTCTAATGCGTCGAGGACGGCGAATGCGAAGTTTATGCTGGTTCTAGTGTAGCCTTCGGTGTGAACCCACACATCGGAGATCCCAGCAAGGGTGAGGATCTTTCTCACTATCGCCCCGCCAACCAATCCTGTTCCCTTTGGCGCCGGCGAAAGGTAGACTCGAACGCTTCCGCTTTTACCCGTCACCTTGAACGGTACAGTATGGACTTGGCCGCATCGGCACTCCCAGCTACCACAACCCCTCTTTATCCTCTTTATGTTGAGTTTTGCCTTCTCAATGGACTTTCTGATCGTTGGCCCAGCCTCCTTACCCTTTGCCTTCCCGACTCCAACGTATCCGTTTTTGTTGCCTACGGCGGTGACAACGCGGAACCTCATCCTCCTACCGGAATCGGTGGTCCTCTGCACCCGCGAGACGTCTATTATCTCTTCCTCCATGTCCGCTAGTAGGTAGTCTACTATCTCGACCTCCTTTATTGGGGTAGAATATTCCATTATCTCATCGATGTTCTCTATCTTACCTAAACGTACCTTCCGGCCCAGCTCTGTTTTAGGTTCCCAGCCGGTGAGTTCTTTCTTTACTTCCCCAACCTTCACTACCTCGGTCTCCTCTTCAATTTCCTCTTTTCTTATTTTCATTTTTGAAGGCTTCTGTAAGTTTTTCTCTTACCTCCGTAAATTCCTTTGTTATGTTTTCCTTACCTATCTGGGCTATGTGTTCGCCGGATATTCTTTTTTCGTCGGGGAACATACCCTCGTCGGCGGGGATCTTCAATCCCGAGTCCATTGCGCCCTTCAAAACAGCATAACGCCGAGAGCCTTTTATGGACTGAAGAAGACCGATGTCGAGCACAGCCTTCTTTATGCCTTTCTTCTGCCCGCGAAGCCCGCATAGGAGTCCTGTTAGGTAGGCAGCCGGCGTATTTCCAGTAGCTGCATTCCAGCCGAACTTCTTCAATTCCTTTGAATTAGCCGATGAAATGACCATGTCTCCATTAGTTCTGTAGTCTATCAATTGTGCGGTAATATGTTTGTTGGATGGTCTCACAACCAACCTTGTTGTCTTGGACTTCAGGAGGCCAAGCCTCTTCATGTAATCGGTTTTGCCCTCCCGTTTTCTCCTGTATTGCACAACATAGTCTGCTTTTTTTGCCATCCTATTGTTTTAACCTCTCAATGTGTTCCCTTAAATGCCTTCTTGAGTGGAACAGGTTTCCTTTGACCTGCCCGTAGAGTTTTCTGTATTCTGTAGCTGTTATATCCTTGTTTTCCTTCATCTTCTTGAGCTCGTCTCTGAGGGCGCGGATCTTGGACATCCAGGTTTCCTTGCTTGGCCTTCTTGCATTCTTTGTGCCGCTGCGGCGTCCATGACCCGTTCTCCTACCCTTCTTCTTCTGTGCTGTCCTCTTGCGCACCCTCCCAGTGCTTATCCCTCTCTTGGGTTTTGCCGTGATTGCGCCGGTGGCTATGTGGTGTCTGATGTCGTCTCTCGTTATGGCTTTCGATACGTCTTCCTGCATTTCAGGGTCGATCTTCACCCGGTTAACGCCCACGTCAAGGATTTCCGACGCTATTCTTTTTTGTCCCACAAGGTTCATCATAGCTCACCCCTTCTTGGGTTTAGTATCGTTATCTTTCTATCATTTGCCAGCTTGATGAGTTCGTTTCTCTTCTTCCGTCCGATGCAGGCGGCTATTATAGCAGCCTCCTTTTTGGTGTCGATGTTCTCCAACTCGTATGTGTTATGGATTAGTATGGGGTAGAAGCCATATGGGTGGATCCCTCTCACAGAGGCGGGGTTTCTGTAGCCCGTCTTCGGTAGCTTGCCCTTTCCTCTCTTACCCTCAGCCTTTTTGCTGTCGATGCCTCTTGGAGTACGCCACTTGTCCTTCAACCTCTTCAGTTTCCCAAGCTCTTGTCTCACAAACTTGGGTTTCTTTTTCCTCAGTTTTTTGATTTCTGTGATGTCCTTCTTCACACGGAATTTGATCTTTTCTATGGGCTTCCCCTTCCCTTCTTTGGCTTTCCTTTCTTCTGGTTTCTTTTCTGTTATCCCCTCTTCCTTGACAGCCTTCTTCCTTGGTTTCCTTTCAGCCTTCTTCTTCGGTGTCGCAGCCTTCTTTTTTACTGGTTTCTTCTCTAACTTCTTTTTCTTGTCCTCTACTTTGACCTTCGCAGCCTTCTTCGGTTTCTTTTCTGCCTTCTCTTTGGTTTTTGAGCCTTCAGACGATTTTTTTACCATCTTTTTCAACTATGTATATGCCGTCTTGGAATACTCTAGGATCTAAGCCGATTATCCTTGTAACCTGCTCGAGGTTGGCTGCTGTCTGCGACACATTCTCCTTGTTGTATCCGGTGACGGTAATATCCTGACCTTTAACGTCCACTGAAACGTTTTTGAGAATCTTTGTCTTCCTTGGGAACCTCTCACCCAAGAAGTTTTCTATTAGTATGGTATCGCCTTGAGTCTTCACCGTCATCGGGAAGTGAGAATAGACAACCCTCAGCTTGTATGTTATGCCATCAGATACCCCGCGGATCATGTTCTGTATATGCCCTCTCCAAGTCCCGAGAAGGGCTTTCTGTCTTTTCTTATCTGAGCCAGCCCCCAATATGACTGAGTTGTCTTTTTTTGTGATCTTTAACCTGCTGGCAGGGAACTTCTTGCTTGATTCTCCGAGTTTTCCCTTAATGATCACATTGTTGTCTTTGATTTCGATGTCGACCCCTTCTGGTATCTTTATCTCGGCCTTGGTGTCTGTCATTTTGTTAGTATACGTATACCAGCAGTCTTCCTCCGAGTCCTTTCTCTTTGGCTTCTGTGTGGCTCATAATCCCTTGTGGGGTACTTACCACGAGGAGTCCGAAATCTCTTGCGGGGAGGAATTGTCTCTCCCATTTCTGGAATTCATCCTGTTTTACGGCATACCTGGGTTTGATGATGCCGCAGTCGTTTATCCTCTTTACCAGTTTTATCCTGATGTCGCCCCCTCGCCCGTCTTCTGAGACCTCGAACTCGCCTATGTAGCCCCCCTTCTGGAACATCCTCAGTATTTCGATCAACAGCTTGGACTTTGGTTTGACGGTACACTCGGACCTGCCTACCCTCTCATAGTTCTTTATGTTCGCTATTGCGTCGTTTATTATGTCGTGCCTCATTTTGTCTTTTATACTCAAAACGAATAGAATAAAGATATTGGAAAGAAGAAATATTAATGAAGACCTTTTTTTCAGCTTATCTCTGGGGTTTCTCTTTTCTGTGGTGCCATAGTTCGTTCAACGAGAGATCGTTGACAGCTATCACTTTATATCGAACACCTGAGATGTCACCCATCGATCTGCTCTTTCGACCGCCTATTCCCTCAATCGTTACCTCATCGTGTTCGTCTATAAAAGTCACGGCCTTGTCCCCGGGACAAAAAGCAGTCACCTGCCTGCCGTTCTTGAGTAGTTGAACCCTGACGCACTTTCTTATTGCGGAATTCGGCTGCTTTGCCTCAATACCCACCTTCTCGAGCACTATCCCCTTCGCCTGCGGCGCTCCTTCCAGTGGATCGTGTTTCTTCTTTAGTTTGAGGACTCTCCTAGCATAGTCTGATTTCTTCCACCTGAACTTGTGCCTCCTATCTTCAAGCTTCTTACCTGCGAACTCTCCCATTCCCATTTTAGTACATATACTATATCACTTTGATGTTTATATTATCGATGTCGTAGTGTCTCTTAGACATCTCCTTAGCCAACTTTATCCTGACACCTTCTTGGCCGATGACCCTTTTCCTATCCTTCTTATTTACGTCTATGTCCACTACCTTCTCGTTGTTGAGTTCATGTATCCTCACCTGCCTCACCTTCACAGGATGGAAGAGGTTCTTGATGAAATCGTTGACGCTTTCCGAGAATTCAACCACAAAAACGCTTTTCCCGATGACTTGGCGGACCTTCTCTATGTTCGAACCGTTCTTGCCGATGGCTAACCCCATGTCTCCCTTGTTCACGAGGAAACACATGGAGTTTTGGATCTGAACGCAGTCCTTGACCCTCGCTCCAGTCAACGTTTCGAAGAGGGTCATATACTTTATCTCTTCAGTCCCCAGCCTTATCCTTGCCATCTTTCTTAGAACCTGAGATTATGTCGCTTTCGCCGCTTTCTAGCACGCCTATTGCGGACACGGGGAAGGGTTTACCGCAGATTGAGCCGAGTTCTATGCTATCTTCTTTGGTGACCTCTAGGGGCACATTAACCAGCTTTGAGTAATATGTGATAGACTCTCTCTCCTCTTCAGGACAGTTGCTGCTCAGTATGACCAGTTTTGGGTTACCTATCAGCAGACTCTTTGTTGTCTCCTTCGACCCGATCACGGTTTTCCCGGTCTTAATTACGCTGCTTATCTCATCCCTTAGGCCTTTCATTTTTTATCCTTCTTTGATTTCATGGGTTTGACTGCTAGTTCCACGGTTCCCGTTCCTACTGGAATAGGCTGTCCGATGATGATGTTTTCAGCCACGCCGTCTAGTGTATCAATCTCGCCGTAGATTGCAGCATTGAGTATATGTTTTTCAGTCTCCTCGAATGCAGCCCTCGCCAGGACGGATTCCTTGGCACCCGATATCCCGGTCCTACCTACTGCTTGAACCTCCCCTGTTACGGTCATCTGGTCTGCAACTAACATGATATGTCTCATATCTACTTCAAGGTTCTGTTCGTCAAGAACCTTTTTCGCCTCCACTATTATGGCGTTTCTAGCCGCCTCAATACCCAATGTTTCGTAGATCTGGAATATGTCATTGGTTGTCGTCCTGTCCTTGTCTACACCCTCTATATTTAAAACGGCCTTCAGGTTGGATCCTTCTGCGTAGATTACGTATTCTCCATGATATTCTCTCACGAAGGTCCTCTGGATGCCTTTAACCCCTATCAATCTCTTCTTCTCCAGCTTGTTTTTAAGCTTTTTCAGCTCTGATAGAGACTTCTCTGTTATAGAAAATACTCCATTATCGCCTTTCTTTTCAGTCAGTTTCTCGATAATCTTTTCCGCTTCCTCATCCTTTGTTTCAACACGAAGGGCCTTCTTCTTCACGTCTATGCTTATGGTGCAAACATCCTTTAAGTACTCCTCATGCAGTTTTTTCGCGATCTTCTCCGCATGTTCTTTGTCCTTCGAATGATTCTTATCGAGGAATATGGTCATTATAGGGTTCTTAGGCGTTCTCTTCGCATCTATGATCTCTATCAACCTAGGGAGTCCCAATGGCACGGCAAGTTCTACAACCCCTGCGTAGTGGAATGTTCTGAGAGTCATCTGTGTTCCAGGTTCGCCGATGGATTGTGCAGCCACCGTACCCACGGCCTCGCCCGTAACAACCGATGCCTTCTGGTAGTCATCTAGGAATTCCTGTTTCCCCTTTTTGTCCAGGCGGTTATAGGTTTCCCTTAGTTTTTCAGGGAGATTTTCTGGTTTCATTTTTCAGTCTAAAACCCCTCAATATAACACTCATTTGTAGGATCAATACCGTCCTCTCCATAATTGAACTGAACTATTACCCCAGTGTCTCCCCTGACGGTGCCGTCTGGGTAGACAACCAAATCCTGTAGGGCATTTATGAGCCTTCTCTGCATGTATCCGCTTCTCGCGGTTCTGATGGCTGTATCTACTAGGCTTTCTCTTCCCCCCATGGAATGGAAGAAGTATTCCGTCGGGGTTAAACCCATCTTGAAGCTTGAGGCGACAAAGCCGTTAGCCTCCGAAGAAACATCGCCTTTCTTGAAGTGCGGCAGTGTTCTTGCGTTGTAGCCCCTTTTTATCCTCTTCCCCCTCACAGCCTGCTGTCCTACGATGCCAGCCATCTGAGTCAGGTTGAGGAGGCTTCCCCGGGCACCTGACCTGGACATTATCAGCGACGATGTATGCCTAGAGTATTCTTCGGCGATTTCTCCGGCGGCATTTCTTACATGACTGAGTTCTGCCATGACCATATCCTCCAGGGTTTCTTCCATTGATTTTCCGGGGATTATCCTAAGTTCGCCTTTGTGGTATGATTGTACTAGTTCGTCGACCTTTGCTTTTGCCTTCTTTGTGATGTCCCTTATCTTCTTCAGGGCTTCCTCAGAGAGGTCTGAATCGTCTATGCCGACACTGAAGCCGTATTTCATTATTGCTCGGATACTCAAGAGTGTTGACTTGTCGATGAACTCCCTTGAGACGTCGGAGCCGTATCGAGTGAAGAGCTTTTCAAGGAGGATCCCGCCAAGGCCTTCCTTGTCTATGACGCCGGAGACGAGTTTTCCCTTATCTATCTTGACGCGACTCTGTTTGCCCTTGTATTCCAGACTGAAATCCTTGGGCAGCATCAGACTGAAAATCTCCTTTCCAGTGAACCTCTTCTTTCCTTTGGGAAGCTCTACTGTGTTCCTTGTGATGTCTAAGGCCTCCGCCCGGCTGAGCTCTACTTCATCCCTTGTTAGTAGCGTCATCCCTGTTACGTGATCCTGTCTGCCGCCGATTATTGGTTTTCCGTATCTTGGGGAGATAATGCATTCCTGGACCTTCATTAGGATATCTGCTTCAGCTATAGCCTCCTCTGATTGCGGAACATGTAGATTCATTTCGTCCCCGTCAAAGTCCGCATTGTAGGGGGCGCAGACTGCGGTGTTCAGTCTAAGTGTTTTTTCGGGCAGGACCCTGACGCGGTGGCACATCATCGAGATTCTGTGCAAAGAGGGCTGTCTGTTGAATATCACCACATCGCCGTCCTTCAGGTGTCTCTCCACTATGTCACCCTCTGTGACGGTTTTAGCTATCTCCTCCTTGTTCTCCTCCATGATCCTCTTCCTACCGATGGGTGTTATGACGTTGTGTGCTCCAGGATGGACGTGGGGGCCGTTCAGAACATACAGCCTAAGTTCCTCTATGTTCCTATCGTTGACCTCTTCTGGAACCGTGAGTTCCATGGCGATTATTTCGGGAACAGCGACCTCGTTTATGCTCAGATTTGGGTCTGGGCTGATGACGGTTCTCGCTGAAAAATTGACCCTCTTACCTGAGAGGTTCTTCCTGAACCTGCCCTCCTTGCTTTTGAGTCTCTGGGCTATCGTCTTCAGGGGTCTGCCAGATCTGTGTCTGGCAGGTGGGATCCCGGTTATTCCGTTATCAAAATAGGTTGCAACATGGTACTGTAGTAGATCCCATAGATCCTCTATGATGAGCTGTGGTGCGCCTGAGTTTATGTTTTCCTCAAGTCTCTGGTTTATCCTCAGGATGTCGACCAGTTTATGCGTTAAGTCATCTTCGCTTCTGTCGCTTGACTCCAGTGTTATTGATGGTCTAGTGGTTATGGGCAGAACCGGTATGGATGAGAGGATCAGCCAGTCCGGCCTCACCTTAAGGCCTAGATACCGGAGATCTTCGTCATTTATCTTCTCGAACCTTTCTCGTATGTCTGTAACCAGCAGATTGTTCTCGCCCTCGTAGTAGGAGTAGGGTCTTACGAACTTTATCTTAACCTGTTTTTCTCCGCAGTGTGGGCACTTCCCTTCGGATTCGCTCACCTTTTGTGCGTTCTCCCATATGGCATTGGATTCTGTAGGCGTTATGTTCTCCAACTTGTAGCTATCAAGTTCTTCTTTTTGTATGAGGATTCTGCCACATACCCGGCAGGTCATCTTAAGAAGTAGGTAGACCTCCCTTGCGTAACCCACGTGGATGACGGGCCTTGTCAGTTCCACGTGACCGAAATGCCCCTGGCATTCACCGAGGCGCCCTCCACATGTTTTACACTTGATGCCCGGGTCTATGACTCCTAGGCGTGGATCCATGAGACCGCCTTCGATAGGGTAGCCGTCTTCATCGTAGGTATTTGGGGTGTAGATCTTAGCAGCCGATAGTTTCTGTATCATCTTCGATGAAAACAACCTGAATTCTATTTTGTCTATCTTCTTTCTTACAGCCATTTTATTCTCCTGATCTTAAGCCCTGTCACTGAGCAGCAGCTTGGGGTAGATGCACATACCCATCAATTCATTCAACAACAGCTTGAATGCGTAGGCAATCTCTACCGGGTAGGTTTCTACTTCGCCGCAGATTGGGCAGTACATCTGTTCTTTCTCTAAATCGCGTATTGCTACGAGACCGCATTTTGAGCATACTGGAACGATGATCTTATCCGATTCATCAAGTAGCCTGTCCTTTAGCATCATCGAAGCTCCATGAGCTATCAAACAGTCCCTTTCCATCTCTCCAAAGCGTAGCCCTCCTTCCCGCGCCCTCCCTTCTGTCGGCTGTCTCGTCAGCATCTGCACTGGGCCGCGGCTCCTTGCGTGAATCTTGTTCGCCACCATGTGGTGCAGTTTTTGGTAGTATATCCCGCCAATGAATATTTCGGCATCGTATTTCTTTCCGCTCACGCCGTCATACATTACCTCTTTGCCTTTGTCATCGAAGTTGAACTCCTTCAGAATCGCCCTCAGGCTTTCTTCCCTGTCGTTGTCGAAGGCTGTTGAGTCCACCAGCCTACCAGTTAATGAAGCAGCCTTTCCGCCTATCATCTCCAAAACGTGGCCGATGGTCATTCTCGATGGGATTGCGTGCGGGTTTATTATAAGGTCAGGAACTATGCCGTCTTTGGTGAAAGGCATATCCTCATGGGCCACAATCAGACCTACAACGCCTTTCTGTCCGTGCCTGGATGAGAACTTGTCTCCTAACTCTGGAATCCTCTGGCTTCTCACCCTGACCTTAGCCAGCTTGTTCTTTTCCAAGGTCTCTGATAAGACAACGCTGTCAACGGTTCCGGACTCCATATGCCTGACCGTTGTTGAGTTCTCTCTCCTCTTTTCCTCCACTATGCCGTATGGGCCGATCTCTTCCAAGAACCGTGGGGGTGAGGTCTTACCTATCAAGACCTCGTCTGTGTTGATGTCTGTTTCAGGGTATATCAAGCCGTCTTCATCAAGTTTGGAGTATGTTTCCTCTGACTGATAGCCTTCAACGCCCTCGTTGGGTTTTTCGAACTTGTCTTTCTGGCCTGATGGGTAACCCCTCTCCTCGGCACAATATGTTCTGTAAAACGTTGATCTTCCAAGACCCCTCTCGATTGAGCTCTTATTAAGGACGATTGCATCCTCCATGTTATAGCCTTCATAACTCATGATAGCGACAATAAAGTTCTGACCTGCGGGTCTCCTCCCGTAATTAATACATTCTGTTATGCCTGTCCTCACCAAAGGGGTCTGCGGATAGTGCAGTATGTTAGCCCGGCTATCAAATCTTGAATGATAGTTTGATGCATATATGCCTAGGGACTGTTTTGCCATGGAAGCAGCCATCGTCACCCTTGGGGATGAGTTGTGTTCCGGGTAGGGGGCGAAGCTGGATGCGACCCCCAGGATCAGTGCAGGCGAGACCTCACAGTGTGTATGCTCTTTATTTATGTCTTCCTGTTGCACTGCAATAAATGAGTTCTCTTCCTCTTCCGCGTCAATATACTCTACAACCCCATCTTTGATGAGGTCGTCCCATGTTGTCTTTCCTTCCCTCAGTTCTCTGACGTGTTTTTCAGTTAACTTTGATCCTCCATCTTCGACAACGATTATTGGTCTGAGGACTCTCCCCTTGTCAGTGTAGATCTGTATCTCGTTGTTTTCTTCTCTGTAGCTTATTGAGGCAGACGGGTCTATGTGTCCATCCCTCCTAATCTTCCGCAGTCTCTGGACCAGAAGCTCTGGTTGTGAGTGCCTTCCAATCAATCTGCCGTTGAGGTTAACGTAGACGTCTTTTCTCTTGCCGCCCTGTTCCAAGACCCTGAATTCATGGAGGTATTTTTCTATAGGTGCTTCGTCGACGTCATGTGATATTCTCACACCTACCGCCAAATTTTTGACCAGACCGCAGTTCTGACCCTCAGGTGTCTCATTTGGGCATATCCTACCCCACTGCGTCGCGTGCAGGTCTCGTGCTTCGAAGTGGGGATGGCTTCTGCTAAGCAGAGAAGATACCCTCCGCCTGTGTGCGATCGAGCTTAAGTAGTTCGTTCTGTCAAGTACCTGACTTACGCCGCTTCTGCCGCCAGTCCAGTTTCCAGTTGCAAGAGCATAGCAGATACTCTCCGTTAGGTTGTTGCTCCTGACAGCAGTCCTTATGTTAACCTGTCTGTGTCGCGCGTTCTGTTTCTCCAACTGGTATTTTATGTCCCTAGCAATCTTGTTGAAGCTGACTCTGAAGAGTTCTTGCATTAGGTCCCCAGCAAGCCTTAGCCTCTTATTCGAGTAATGGTCTTTGTCATCCTGCTCACGCTTACCGTATGCTAACTCGAGCACTTTTCTCGCCATAATCCCCAGGTAGATCCCCTTGGATCGTCTGTCTTTTTCCGTGTTCCCTATGTGCGGCAGTAGGAAGTTGTTTATGACCTGGTTTGCCCTAGTGGCCTGATATTGTTTAGCGTGTCCTGCACCCGCCCTCTTGCCAAGGTAGTCGAATGCGTCGTCTTGGCTCATGCTTTTTAGTTCCAGGTTCATCAGGATCTCCAGCTTAGAGTCTTCGTCGTCGAATAAGTCAAGGATTTCTTCATCTGTTAGACCCAGAGCCTTCATCAGGATCGTGAGAGAAATCTTGTTCGGTATCCCTGGGAAAGTGACATACAACGTTCCAGTGCTTCCGCCCTCTACATATTCTACGGTAATCCTCGACCGGAAGCCCTGTCTCACAGAGAAGACCTTCGCTATTATCACGTCTTTTCCTGCCACATTCTCCATAGTTGTGACTATCCTATTAGGTGCCAGGTCTTCGACAATGATCAGTGATCTCTCTGTCCCGTTTATGATGAAGTAGCCCCCTAGGTCTAGAGGATCCTCATTGTTTTTTGTTAATTCTCCGTCTGAGAGACCGTAGAGAAGGCAGCGTTTGGATCTCAGCATTATTGGGAGGTGGCCTATCTCCACCTCCACTGATTCCCCGTTTTCTATGAACTCTAGCAGAATGGGGGCGGAGTAGGTTAGATTCCTTAGTGAGCATTCGAAAGGGTATCTGCTTTCTGGGCTCTGTCCTGATTCGTTAACTACAGGGGCATCAACCCTTATCTTCCCCAGCTCTAGGCTGTAGCCTTCTACGTCTACCTCTATCTCCCCTCTTTCGTCGATGACCTCCTGCAGGCCTTTTTCGAGCAGCCAGTTGAAGGATTCTATCTGAAAGTTTATTAAGTCCCCTGTCTTGATGAAGTCTTTTAGTTGAATCAATTTATCACCCTTCTATCACAAGTCTATAATAGAAAGCATTCCCAGCAGTTGGGCTTATCCTCGTTATCCCTACTATGTCTCCAACCTTTGGGTTTAGTTCCCTTATTGCGGGGTCGCTTTTTAACATCCTAGGCAGCTCGTTGGGGGTTATGTTATAGAATTTAAGTATCTTCTCAGACTTTTTTTCGTCTAAGATTTCGTGTTTAGGTACAAGAGCGTTCTTCAATTTCGACCCCAAAGAAAGTAGTAACTTAATATATCTACTTTTTCCTTTAAAAATGGGGATTCAATATATCAACCCATGTAAAAATGCCTTATTACGTCGCTTGTCGTCACTATCCCCTCTATCTTGTTGTTTTTTATAACAGGGAATCCTCCAATCCCAGTTTCTTTCACGAGTTTTGGTACGAGGGCGAGGTCGTCTTCAGGTTTCAGGGTTATGACCTTTTTCTTCATTATGTCCTCAACCCGTGTTTTGCTTAATACCTCCTCAGCATTTACGCCCTTGAATTCCCCGTAGCCAAGGAACCTAAGAACATCGAAGACAGTGATTATGCCGATAAGCTCGTCTTCTCGTACAACAGGTAGTCTCCTCAACCTGTTTCTTACCATTATCTTTGAGACGTCAGAGATCATCATGCCTGGAGAGGAGGTTATGCATTTCCGGCTCATAGCCTCTTTAACCGATAAACCAAATGCGTCTGAGATCGGTAGAACATCCCTTTCCGTGACAATGGCGATAACTTTCTTTGCCTCTAAGTCTTCTACTATGGGAATAGATGATGTCTTCTTCTTGATTATTATCTTTATGACATCATCTATTGAAGCCTTTTTGTCTACGTAAGCCGGATTCGGGTTCATTATCTTGCTTATTGGGCAGTTTATAGCCGAGAGAAAATTCCCATTGTAATCCTTCAGTATGATGTTGTATTTTTCCCCCCCACCCAAGAAGTCGAGTATGTCTATTGCTACAGCCATACCCTCTAACCTGTTCGTCCCCGCATCCGTTATAGGGATCCTCCTGAAGTCGTGTTCCTCCATCAGCTTGGCGACATTCCTTATCGAATTCAGTGGATGAGTCGTTACCACATTCTTTTCCGCTATGACAATAACGTTCCCTTCCCGCTCCGCCATGTGCGATTTAAACTCCCTGGGTCCGCGGTCTCCTGATTTTCCTATATCAGATTTTCCAATAGTCATTTTATCTCAGTTATTCTCCATGAACTATACTGCAGACCTTCTTTACCATAGAAACCCGGTCCTTTGCCTGGAATATGTTTCTCCCGATGGATACGCCTTGGGCTCCGCAGTCCATGGCGTCCTCTATCATCTTGAACAGGTCTGCTTCGCTCTCTATCTTGGGTCCGCCTGCGATCACTATTGGCACAGGGCATCCGTCTATTACCTCCTTGAAGCTTTTCTTGTCTCCGGTGTAGACGGTCTTTATTATGTCCGCCCCAAGTTCTGCGCCTATTCTTGCGACGTGTTTCACGTACTTTACGTCGTGTTCGTTTTCCACCTTCTTTCCGCGGGCGTACATCATAGCTAACAATGGCATGCCGTATTCGTCGCATTCTGCGGCTAACATACCTAGATTGTGTAACATCTCTGGTTCGTTTCCAGCCCCCACATTAACGTGAACCGATACTGCATCAGCTCCTAGGCGGATTGCTTCTTTTATTGAGGTAACCTGCACTTTCGCGTTAGGGTCTGGTGCCAGCGTCGTTCCACCAGAGAGGTGTATTATCAACCCAATATCCCGTCCGTAACCCCTGTGACCCGCCCCCACGATGCCTTTATGCATAAGAACTGCGTCGGCCCCACCCTCTGCGATGTCACTGATTGTCTCAACCATGTCCTCCAACCCTGAAATAGGGCCAACAGAGACTCCATGGTCCACTGGGACGATCACGGTCTTCTTCGACTTCCGGTCGAAGATCCTTTCCATTCTTATTCTCTTACCTATCATTGCGTCAAATACTTGGAAACAGGGACATAAAAAACACCCTCTTTAGGTATTATACCCTGCAGCTCCCTTCCGCTATCACATTGTGCCTGTGTATCGATTCCTCAGAGATGGTCTTCACCCTGATCTTTACGTTCTTGAATCTTTTCTTGGCGTTGTTCAATATGCCCCTGGTCACGTCTTCCACGAATCTGGGGTTCTCATACATTTCTCTGACAACCTGTTTCTCGTCCTCTGCCTTCAGGATGGTGTAGACCCTTGAGGGGAACGCATCCTCCACGCACTCTATCATGTCTTCCAGGTCTATTTCATTCCCGTAGTCCGTCTCTATCTCGAGTATTCCAATGGCTCTCTGGATGTGAGTTTTTCCCTCGCATTTGTTCATGGCGTGGGGGCATACAGTGTTTCCAAAGACCTCCACCAGCAGCCTCTTGGTGTAGACGCCTTTGTCTGATGAAACCGTTACCTCTACGCCGTAGGTCTCCATGGTTGTTTTCCCGGTCACCGGCGTCTTCTTAGGCACAACTAGTTCGGTCTTCATCGTGATCTCAGCGTGATTGAATGAGTGTTTTCCCTTCAGTTTCTCTAGTATGTTTTTTTCTATTTCCTCCAGTGAGCCGTGCCGTATCTCAACCTCCTCTTCAATGCACTCTGTGATGGATTCAACGAGTCGGCTCATGTGCACTCCTTTTCTTTCCTTGTCCAGGTCCAGGGTCAGCTCTATCTCTGGAACGAAATTATAGCGTCGGCCCTTCCAGTTGGTCATAACAATCGTTTTCAGACCTGTCACACCTACTCGTCCAAGCCTTTCCATGATCTCAGGCTTCTTGTCTTGCATTCTACTTCACTCCAAGGATCTTATGGATTTGAGGAATAACCCGCACATTCTCAGGTATCTTTTCCATAACCATCCTATAGTCGAGCTTATCCATGACGCTGTATTCCGGCTGCAGGATCCAGTTCGGGTACTTTTCATCATAAACTGACTGGAAGAAATCCAGGTCCCTTTCATCTTGTACTATGATCTTCAGCTGACTCTTCCCCGGGTTTCTCAGACAGTATCCTATTGTCATTGGATCCCATTCGGCGTTCCCGCTCGAAGGCGGCTTAATATCGGCTGAAACAAAGTCGGAGTTCTCCAATACATTTTCATCATATATTGTAGAGTTCGTCTCCAGGTGGACCTTGAATCCATTCTTGTGTAGCCCCTTGATCAGTTCTTCCAGGCCTTCCTCCAGCATCGGCTCTCCTCCAGTCAGAGACACCCAAGACCATCTTCTGTCCAGTTTTTTCAGGATCTCCCCTATAGCTGTCTTTTTTCCTTCGCCGAAGTCTGTGTCGCACCATTTACAGTTCAGGTTGCATCTGCAGAACCTGATGAAGTTCATCGGTTTCCCCACGAGGAGTCCTTCCCCCTGTATTGAGCTGAAGACTTCATCTATCAAGTACATCATTTTTTTGCCAGCTCCTCCGCTTTCTCAACGACCTTTTTGGTGCCGTCCATTCTGTTCGAGAAATCCTTCATCGTTGAGCAGTTTTTCTTGAATTTCATCGACTCTTTGATACATTCTGCTATCATATATGGTGGCGTGAAATAGCTGAGGTGCATTCCAACGCCGAGCTTCCGCACAATCTCCGCGTTATTCTGCTGCTCTGAGTGGAACATGTCGGGGAAAGACAGGATCGGTTTGCCGAAGCTCAAACACTCCATGATAGTGCTGTGGCCGCCTGGGGCTATTATCACGTCGGATCCTTTTATGTATGGGAACACATTATTCATATAATCTATGACGTTCACGTTGTCTTTCACCTCATCTTTCAGCCCTTCTGAGTCCACATTCGGACCGCACACGAGGGTGAAATTAAAGCCTTCCATCATCTCAGCTGCATGGATCACGTTATGGAGTAGCCGTTCCCGGTATCCGAATCCGCCGACTAGGGAGAATATGTGCGGCTTAGCCAGCTTTGTCGCTTTAACTTCGTCGTATCTTTTTCTCACTAAGGGGCCGACGAATTCCACCTTGTCGAGGATTTCAGGCTTCAAGGGAATGTTTTTTTCGCAGACTGTGTAGGGCGGCGGGAAATCTGGGATGATGATGTTGTCGATATAGCGATAAATGATGTCTTCGAATTTTTTAACGAATTTACCGATTAATGCTATATCTATTCCGCGATTCCGGAAGAACGTGCTCGGATCCGTCTGGTTTAGTATAAAAAGTAACGGTGTCCTGTTCATCTTGGCTGCTATGGCGCCCAGGAAATAGCTGTCTGATATTACCACCTCAGGTTTTTCTTTCTTCACTAGGTTGAAGACCCTAGGATAGGCTAATGGATCCATCCCCTTCAGTGTTTCTTCGATGGATTTTCTCATGCTCAGTGACCCTGATTTTCCCACCAATTTGATCTCTGACGGTATTTCCTGCACCGTGAATCCATTCCCCTCTATGTGTTTTTTTGAGTATCCGTAGGCGCAGAACACTGCCTCGTGTCCTTCCTTCAGAAGTCTTTCTCCTACTGCCAGGCACCTGCTCGTGTGTCCTAAGCCTTCTCCGCACATGAATATCTGAGCCTTCATCTTTCATACTCCAGCGGGTCTTCATAGCCAGCTTCTTTAAACCCGTTTAGTCTTAGAATACATGAGTCACATACTCCACAAGCTTTTTCTCCTTTTTTGTAGCAGCTCCAAGTCAGCTGGAATGGGACCCCCAATTGCATACCCTTTCTGACGATGTCTGCCTTAGTCATCTCAAGCAGGGGTGCTTGGATCCCTATCGGCTTATCCTCCATTGTCTTCTTCGTCGCAACATCTGAAAGAGCCTGGAATCTTTTCAAGTATTCGGGTCTGCAGTCGGGGTAGCCGCTTGAATCTATGCTATTCACTCCGATGAATATGCTGTCTGCGTCAACGACTTCAGCGTATGCGAGCGCTATCGACAGGAAGATGGTGTTTCTCGCCGGAACGTATGTTATCGGTATCTCCCCTCTTCTCCTGATCTCTTCTGGGCTCTTTCCTGTGGGGACCTCTATGTTGTCTGTCAGTGCGGAGCCGCCTATCTGTTTCAGGTCTATATTGAATATCTTGTGTTGGGGCAGCGCAAAATATCTTACCAATTTCTTAGCACTGTCTAACTCCCGGATATTCTTCTGATTGTACTGGAATGTTAATGGATAAACATCAAACCCCCTCTTTATAGCGACCGCAATAGAAACAGCAGAATCCATCCCCCCAGATAAAAGACAAACTGCCCTCATCTCTCGACCTCAACCCACTTACCATCCCCCTCCCAGAGCTTCACGGAACTCAAAGGCAGCCTTTTCACTAACTCAGAAAAAATCCACTCAGCGATGTTCTCAGAGGTCGGCTTATCAAAGAAGTCATTCATGTTAGCGTGATCTAATCGCTCAATGATCACTTCATCCACCACCCTCTTCAACTCATTAAAGTCCAAAACCATACCATCTTCTCCCAGTTCGTCCTCCACAACAACCTCTAATCTGTACGTGTGACCATGAAGGTGTTCGCATTTACCTTTATATCTAGGAAGATAATGCGCAGCATCAAAGTAAAACACCCGCCCAACCCTCATCCTCTTTCCTCCGTTCTTCCGTGTCTTTTGTCTATTTCATCCATTTGGTCGTGGCAGCAAACCCTTTAGGAAAGTGTTTGCATTCCCAAATCATCCTCTTTCCTCCGTTCTTCCGTGTCTTTTGTCTATTTCATCCATTTGGTCGAGCATCTTCCGGCACGCCGTCCTGATGGCATCAGATAAGTTAACGAATTTTTTTTCACCCCCAACATGCTCGTTTAAGTCATCTAAGATGTGTTGAGGTATTTCGACGCAGACCTTTGGCATGATAATCCACCAGTATTCTCTGAAGAATACTGTAAGAGTATTTGGAAACGATATTTAAAAGCTAGATATTCTTCCAAATCAAATCAAAGCATTGCTCGAAGCCGGCGCAGATGGCTGGATTCACTATGAGAAGCCCGGCATTATATACTGGAGAATCCCCTTCAACCGTCGATATAAGACACTCCCTCTCATCCACTACCATCATACTAAACCCCTCCCTTACTGGATGGATCTTCAACTCCACCCCTGGTATCTCATTGACTCTTTTATCCGTTATGATCCTGACCTTTAGTTTTCCCAATTTCTTCAGCAGTCGTTTGTCCTTTAGGAGGATGGTTGTGTCATAGAATGTGATGACTGAGGCCCTCTTAGCGTCGTCGAGCATGAAATCCAATTGTTTTCTAATGTTCTCCCTGCCCTTTATAACCCAAGAAAGCTCCTTTGGCAGTATCATCCTACTGTATAGGTTCTCTGTTGTCTTGATGAGTTCCTCGCCTACGCTCCACACCTTCTCGATTTTTGCCTCCTGTTTTTTCCTTATCTTGTCAACGAGCTCTGAGGGCGGTATCGCCATATACCTTGTCGGCTTACCCTCTTGGATGTTTATGAATTCTTTCTGATTCAGTTTCTTCAGGATGTCGTAGACCCTCGGACGGGGTATCTTGGTCATATCCGCCACTTCCACAGCCTCAAGGGGTCCGGAGAAGGCGAGGATGCCGTAAGCATTAGCCTCATACTCGGTAAGCCCCAGAGCTTCCAACAACTCGATTGTCTTCTGTTCTATAATCTTCATGCCATTAAACTATAGACAAGAGACTTTATAACCCAGAGTTAAAAATCCTCAGCCCTTTTCTTTGGGAAAGAAAAGCGTTGGCGGAAAAGAAAAGGAATTTCCTCCTGGAAATTCCCGTTTTCGCCAGCCTTTTAGGAAAAGGCTGTGATCAACCTTTTATGAAAAGGTTGAGGGCTATAGCGGGGGGTGGATTTGAACCACCGACCTTCGGGTTATGAGCCCGACGAGCACTCCTGGCTGCTCAACCCCGCTGTATGGTATAAAGTCGTTATTTAAGGGTGGAGTTTGGCGTATAGTAACCAAGTTTTTTCCACAGTTTATACTTAGTTATATGTTTTTTATTATTAAATCCAACTTCGTTAATCCATCTTTCAAACGTATCCTTGCCATTTATTTGTATCCTTAAACTGCCGTTGGCTTGTTTTGATGTTACGTATCTGAAATTTAGGTCTGCAAGGATATCTTGAAGTTGTTCTCTCATAGGACAAGGCCGCATCTTTATCTCTATCCTTGGATAGTAGTGAACATCCCGGTGTTGTTTGTCGAATACTAAACATCCATCAGTGTCAAATAAGCCCCTTAGAAAGGGTCTCTCAAGATTTTTGTTGAGTATAAAGGGGGGTATCACTGCCCTGTTTCTCTTTGGTGAGGGTATCATACCGATTTCAATCAAGAGATTATATAGTTGTTTGCTGAAGTATGCAAGATCCACGTTTCTTTCATTCTTTCTGAATCTTAGTAATGGTTCCTTATCAAAAGTTTTGTCGTCAAGGGACATAAGAAATCCTTGAAGTATGGCAAGTCTTCTTCTGCGTCGCCGGTTACTTTGATTCTGTGTTGTATCTTGATCTTGCTACCTGCTTGACACTCGTATCTACCAATTGATCCATCACCTAACAGTATCCCCACGAATTCTGCGAAATCAGAATCAAGTTCGGGGGTCTTCATGTGATCTATTGGGTTACTTGATTAAAATATGGGGTATTTCAGCACTCCATGATCCTGAATGTCAAATACTGGGTTTCCTAGCTTCGACTATGTTCTTTATTTTTTCTATGAAGAAGGGGTTTATTTTTGTGTGCTCTGAGATTTCTCCTACAGACATTTTGTTCTCTAATGCGTCGACTATGTAGAATAGTCTTTTGTCTGTTGGATGCTGTAGTTGGTCTATGATTTTGTCTTTGTCTTTTTCTCCCATGCCTTGTAGTCCTTCGCCGCCTATGTCGAGGGAGCGGACGGCCTTCTGGAGGGCTTCTTCGAAGGTTCTTCCGATTGACATCACCTCTCCTGTTGCTTTCATCTGTGTTCCGATGTGGGGGTCGGCGTCCCTGAATTTGTCGAACGGCCACCTGGGGATCTTTATGACTACGTAGTCGACTGCGGGTTCGAAGCTTGCTGGCGTCTTCTTTGTGACCGAGTTCGGGATTTCGTCTAGTTTTTTTCCGATTGCTATCTTTGCCGCGACCCGTGCTATTGGGTACCCTGTTGCCTTGGAGGCCAGTGCTGAGGATCTTGAAACCCTTGGATTCACCTCTATTACGACGTATTCTCTTGTCTCCGGGTGTAAGGCGAATTGTATGTTGCAGCCTCCTTCGACGCCTAATGCGCGTATGATCTTTAGAGCAGCCTCCTTCAGTTTTTGGTTGTCTCTCTCGCTTAGCGTTAGTGCTGGCGCCACTACGATGCTCTCTCCGGTGTGCACGCCCATTGGATCGATGTTCTCCATCGAGCAGACGGTGATGCAGTTGTCTGCTGAATCTCTCATGACTTCATACTCTATTTCGTACCATCCTGCCACTGATTTTTCTATCAGGACCTGGTGGATCATGCTAAGCTGCAGTCCATGGCGTGTGACCTTCTCGAGTTCCTCGTCGTTGTTTGCCATGCCGCCGCCTCCCCCTCCTAGGGTGTATGCTGGTCTGATTATGACTGGGTAGCCTATTTCTTTTGCGGCAGTGATGGCTTCTGGGACAGTTGTTATGGCCTTGCTTGCTGGTATTGGTTCTCCGATCTGTTTCATCAATTGCGCGAATGAGTCCCTGTCTTCGCCTTTCTTTATCGTGTCGATCGAGGTTCCAAGGACTTGGACGTTGTATTTTTCCAGGACGCCCATCGCAGCCAGTGCTGAGGTGATGTTTAAGCCCGTCTGTCCGCCCATCGGCGGGAGTATTCCGTCTGGTTTTTCTTTTTCGATTATTTTTGCGACGATTTCCGGGGTTAATGGCTCCACGTAGATGATGTCTGCGATGTCTGGTTCGGTCATTATGGTTGCTGGATTGGAGTTTACGAGGACTGTTGTGATTCCCTCCTCCTTCAGTGAGAGGCAGGCTTGGCTGCCGCTGTAGTCGAATTCCGCCGCCTGCCCTATCTGTATGGGCCCTGATCCGATGATGAGAACCTTTTTTAGGTCGTGCATTAGAGATATATTCGAAGTGGGGTTTAAATTCCCAGATTTAAATAAACGATGTTAATATATTGTAGATAGAGATGGCTCGATTCAAGGAGGCTGAGGCGCGGCTTTTTAAGGGAGTATGCATGTACTGTAATGCTAAGAACCCTATTGATGCGACCATATGCAGGAAATGCGGGAAGCCTTTTAAGATTCGTAGAAAGAACAAGAAGAAGGCTGTGAAGGCGTAGGGATTTTCTTTTCTGTATTTTTAGGAGTTATTTATCTATAGAATTCTATAGAATAACATGGATTTTCAGCTGATACACCTAGCCCTGGCAATAAGCATCATCGGACTACTCATACTGGCTTTCGCTGAAGAACACCTGGAGCCGCCGCTCTCATGGATAAAGCAGATAAACACCAACTCCCTCGGGAGAAACGTCCACGTCAAAGGAAACATCTCTGGTTTCCATGAATTTAAGGGGGGATCATTCACTCTTTCCTTAAAGGATTCGTCTGGAGAAATAGATATCTATGTCCCCTACAATGTTGCCCTCTCCCTAAACAACGTATCCGATGCGGGGGAGATCGAGGTTATCGGTTCAGTGGAGGTCTATAAAGGCAGACTGGAGATAGTAGTCGAAAACATTGACGGTTTAAGGGTCATAAAATGAATGTTCAGGTTTCGGATTTGAATGCCCACTCTTTTTGTCCTAGAACCATCTACCTATCAAAGATACTGAAGCTTAAACCCATGCTATCCAGCGAGCTTTCACAGGGGCTTATATCCCATGCAGTGAGGAGGGAGCTGTCGATGAGGCAGTCAAGGCTGTTGGAAAAGGTATCTGACGTCGACGACATACCGTCAGCACTTGAGTGCGAGCTGGATAAGATACTGCAGGAAGTTCCTCACATATACCGCAAAATGTTGGCTGACATAGATTACGGCAGGTATCTTGAGAAAACACGCTCAGAGCTCCTGGGGGAGATAGCGCTGATGGCTGAGAGGCTGAGTCTTATGGTGGACGAAGTCGGCATCAAGCGGGCTGTGGAGGCCATAACCCCCTGGCGGGTTGAGTACTCCGTGAGGTCCTCATCTTTGAGGCTCTCTGGGCGTGTTGATCGGATAATGAAGAATCCCTCCTATGTGCCAGAGGAGATAAAGACGGGCTCAGTTCCCTCTGGGGTATGGGAGGGCGATAGACTGCAGACCTGTGCATACGCTATGCTCTTGGAGGACCAGCTTGATTTAAAGGATCCGATACTCTTTGGTTTTGTCGAATACACCCGCGCCCAAGAGAAGCGCCCCGTCATGACCACAGAGAAGCTGAGGAGGGAGGTGATCCATATAAGGGACGCCGTCTTTGAGATACTGGGAGGCTCAGTTCCCGAGATCTGCCCCCACGGAAACGGGAGAAAATGCAATGGTTGCGGTTATAAAGAGCAATGTTATGATATTTAATCATGAGGCTTTCATTGACGCTGATGCTGTTTTTGGTTTTATCCTCTATCCCTGTGGTGGGAATAACCCAACCTCCTGGAGTATCTGAGATGCAGCTTCTTGTGGTTAATAATGGTAGTGTTGTGACTCCAACCTTCAGGCTGGAGAAGGTCGCTTTGGAGCTTCTGATGCCTCAGAGCAGTGAAAACCAGGTTGTTGTCTTTGAAGGAGACGTTAAAAGGGACTCATTGGGTAATTCATGGCTCTACTTGGAGCAGAGGAATCCCCCGAAGTTGTTCCATTACCATGAACAGTTCTCCGTCAACGTGTCTGAGATAAGGACTACCTCCTTACCTGAGGTGTATGAGATACCAGATGACTTGAAGGTCTACTTGAAGTCCGCAGAAAATATACAATCAGATGACCATGGAATCCAGATGCTTGCGGAATCATTGACGAATGAATCGAGAACGGATTTCGAGAGAATAGCGGTTTTGGCTGCGTGGGTCTACGATAGTATCGCCTATAATAAGAGCATGGGGCAGGAGTCAGAGGACGCAAAATGGGTTTTAGAGAATCGCGTCGGCACATGTGATGAGTTCTCCACGCTCTTTATTGCATTGGCTAGGTCGGTCGGCATTCCAGCAAGATTTGTTGCAGGCTATCATTACGGGAATGGTAGGTGGGAGGAGCATGCCTTCGCTGAGGTATACCTTGGTAGGTGGGTCCCAGTGGATCCAACAAACCTGGAAGTCGGCAGGGTGGATGCAGCGCATCTGAAATTCGCGGTAAGTAACAACAATATAGTCGGCAGCAAGATAAAGACCTACGGCGCCGATGCAGAGAGGGTGGAATGGAAATCAGATACCAATATACAGGTACTCAACTATACTGAAAACAGGAAACTTGATTATGAGCTGTCGGTCAGCTCAGACGAGCTCTTCTCTGGTGATTCTGCAGTGGTTGTTCTCAAAATTATGTCGGAAGAGTATGTTTTTCTTAGAGCAAGCCTGCAGCCATGCGTCAGCGATTTCCCGTTTGTTGAGCTGGATGGAATTGAAAAAGATGTTGTATTGGAGCCTGGGAGGGAAAAAATCATCTACTGGAGGCTTAAGGTGGCAGAAGACCTCATGGAAAACATGCTCTATACCTGCCCCATGGTCTTGAATTCAAGGTTTCTTGAACCTGGAGAGGTTGTGTTGAATGTTACATCCTCAAAGTCGGGTGAGGGGGAGGAGATAGATCTAAGCGCGGAGTTAAGTGATTCTAAGGTAGGCTTTGGGAGGAATGAGACAGTTTTCCTGCATGTGGGAAACATCCCAGCTTCAAAGCCCGTGAGGGTCGGCGTAGTCTCAGGGGACTTTTTCAGGGAGTTTTCCGTGGATAGGGAGGAAAACATTGTTGTGTCGTTCAGACCCGAAAGCCTTGGTGGACAGAAGGCATTAGTCTATAGCTCAACAGGCTCCGTCTTAACCCTGGATTATGTGGTTGAAGAGTTTGATGAGGTCTTCATAGACCATATCACGTTGCCCTCCATGATCAGATTGGGTGAGGAGGGGGAAGCTGAGGTGTTGATTAAAAACAACAGAACAACATCGCAGGATTTGAAACTTTACACAATCCTTGATTTGGGGGAGCAGATAAAGAGCCTCTCTGTTGGGGATCAATATAATGCTAGGATCCCATTAAAGTTCGATGACGTGGGTATGAAGTTGATTGTCTTCAGGCTAAAAGGCGGCGACATAGATATCGAAACGAGGAGGGAGATAAGGGTCTACGATTTGCCAGAACTTGAGATTGATGCAGTCTACCTGCCAAATAAAGAGAAGGTCGTTGTCACCTTGACAGTCACCAGAGACTCTGCAAGGAATATTAAGATAAAAGTAGATAATGAGACGAAATATCTTAAAGAATTGTTTGGAGAAGAAACGGTAGAGTTTGATATGCAGGTTGTTAATTCCTTGGTTACCGTGGATTACGAAGACCTTGCTGGGGGTAGCTATTCCATTCAGACTTTGGCGGAGACGAAGGAAGAAGGCCTGCTCGAGAAGCTATTTAGGGCCATTGGTGATTTCATAAGGGCTCTGCTAGATTCTTTTTGACTGCGCGCGTGATACAGCCTGCGATCTTGTTTCTCATAGGCTTTGATTTGACGTCAGTCAACTCCTGAACCCTCTTCTTGTTTCCCTCGAAGTTGATGCTGAATTCTTCCCTATACTCTTTCATCAACTTTTCTGCGACCCTCTTCAGATAGGTTTGTTTTATTCTGCCCATTTTATATTATCCTAACGGTCATGTAAATAAATCAAGGATGCTTTCCCTCCCAGTTTCTTCGACCTGTATTTCGGGTTCGCCTTCGATGCCGCCTAATTCAGCAGCCTTCCTGATAGCATCATCCATACTGCCTACGTCATCTATCAGCCCCACAAGCTTCGCTTCGCTGCCTAGGTATATGGTTCCATCAGCCAGCTTTTCGACATCATCCAATGAGAGATCCTTCCGGTTTTCTGCTATACCCCTTTTCAGGTCATCATATATCTTGTCGATCATCTCCTCTAGTTCCCTTTTCTCTTCCTCCGTTATTGGCCTGTATGGGCTTCCGATGTCTTTGCTGTCGCCTGATTTTATCACCGTTACATTGATGCCCAGTTTTCCATAGAGTCCGTAATAGTGGTTGAGTGTCATGATGACGCCGATGCTCCCAGTTATCGCATTCCTGTCAGCTATTATCCAGTCAGAGGCACTTGCTGCGTAATATGCTCCAGAGGCCCCGGATTCGCTGATGTATGCGACCGTTGGCTTTGATGTTCCCCTGATGGCTTGCATCAAGTCGGTGCTAGCAACCACTCCCCCCCCTCCGCTGTTTATGTCTAAGACGATGGCCTTCACCATCGGGTCTTCTTCGGCTTTCTTGAGTTTTTCCTTTATTTCGCTCACCTTAGCGCACTGATATGAACCGAAGATGCTGCCTCCGCAGTCTTCAAGAGTTATCTCGCCCTTGATAGGTATCACAGCCACTTTGTTGCCTATGGAAGGCATAGTAAAGACTTCCCCGACGAGCATCACTACTCCAATCATCGCAAACAAAAACAATACAAAAACCCCGAATGTTATTAAAACCTTCCAAATCGTTTTCATTACAAACTCGCAAGGATACCGTGGACTTTAGTCCACGGAGGAATTGCGACGTAAAATATTTTTACCCTTGCTTCTACCTCC